>DATAEG010000113.1:0-18486 GCA_036258135.1 Jatrophihabitantaceae bacterium
CTTGCCAGGCACAGCAACCACAGCACCCCCGCCGAGTACCGAGAGGATCCCGGCGGGTCTCTGATGTCAGATATGAGGGGGTCGAGCCATGGGGCGCGGCCGAGCGAAGGCCAAGCAGCAGCGAGTGGCCCGCGATCTTAAATACAAGCCGCAATCGACCGATCTCGCCGCGCTACAGCGCGAGCTGAGTGGGTCCGAATCGGCTCCCGCCGAAGACGATGAGTACGAGGACGACAGCTGGGCCTCCGGCCGCCGCTGACCGTCCCCGCTGCCGATCCACCCGCGCTGATCGAGTCGCCCGCCCCCTGTCAGGCTGGGTGCTCTCCGGTCATGCGTACCCGTAGGTCCGTCCCTGAGACGACACTTCCTAGGATCCATGCCGGCACGTCCCGCGCCGTCAAGAAGCGCACCGCGTCGTCCGCGCCGTCTGCGGCGACGACGGCCACCATCCCCACGCCACGGTTGAACGTCAGCTCTGCCTGCTCGATCGGCACGGCACCGAGCCGTTCGATCAGCCCGAACACGGGCGGTGGACGCCATGAGGAACGCTCCACGACGCCAGAGACGTCGGCCGGAAGCATGCGGCTCAGATTTCCGGCCAGGCCGCCGCCGGTGACGTGAGCGAATGTGTGCACCTCCAGCGCGCCGGCCAAGGCCTGGCAGTCCTGAGCGTAGATGCGCGTCGGCTCGAGCAGTTCGTCCACGAGAGGACGACCGGACAGCTCTGGCGGCGTCGCGTCCAGATCAAGTCCAGCCCGCTCGAACAGCACATGGCGGACCAGCGAGTACCCGTTGGCGTGCAGTCCGGATGAGCCCATGGCCACCAGCGCATCGCCCGGCCGGACCCGTTCCGGTCCCAGCATCCCGTCGGCCTCGACGATGCCCACCCCGGCCCCGGAGAGGTCGTAATCGTCGGGGTCCATGACACCGGGATGCTCCGCCGTCTCGCCGCCGATCAAGGCGCATCCGGCGAGCACGCACCCCTCGCTGATGCCGGCGATGATCTCCGCGACACGTTCGGGGACGACCTTTCCGGTGGCGATGTAGTCGGTCATGAACAATGGTTCCGCGCCCACCACAACAAGGTCGTCGATGACCATGGCGACCAGGTCGATTCCGATCGTGTCGTGCCTGTTGGCGGCGCGGGCAATGACGATCTTGGTCCCCACCCCGTCGGTCGACGTCGCCAGCACCGGCTGGCGGTAGCGGCTGGTATCGAGGCGGAAGAGGCCGGCGAAGCCACCCAGGTCGCCCATCACCTCCGGTCGGGCGGTGCGCTTCACCGAGGCCTTCATCAGCTCGACGGCTCGCTCACCAGCAGCAATATCGACGCCGGCGGCGGCATACGAGGCCGGTTCTGAGCTCACGGCCTCACCCTATTCGCGCGGCTGCGGGAATAGCTCAGGGCCGGACGGTTGCTCTCAACAGAGCAACCGAGTCGCAGGAGACGACATGCGTGACTATCCAGCGCCTGCTGCGGTCAATCGCGTCGAGGCGGTACCGCGGCGGATCAGGGTGGTCTTCGGCGGCCAGACCATCGTCGACACCACCAATGCCAAGTACGTGTGGGAGCTGCCGATCTACCCCGCCTACTACCTGCCCCGGGGCGACTTCGCCGAGGGCGTCCTCGTAGACGAAGGAAAGTCCCACCCGAGCCATCGAGGCACGGTCCAGTCGTTCGGCGTCCGCGTGGGCGAACGGACCGCCGCAGGCGCGGCTCGGGTCCTGATCGAAGCGGCGGGCCCGCAGCTCGCCGGCCTGGTGCGTCTGGACTGGGGTGCCATGGACGCCTGGTTCGAGGAGGACGAGCAGGTATTCGTGCATCCCCGCGACCCCTACACCCGGGTGGACGCGCTGCGCTCTACCCGCCACGTCCGCGTCGAGCTGGATGGCATCGTGCTGGCCGATTCCACCTCGCCCGTCCTGGTGTTCGAAACTGGTCTGCCCACCCGCTACTACCTGAACCGGACCGACGTCGACTTCACTCATCTGACGCCGAGCCAGACCGTTACCGCGTGCCCGTACAAAGGCACCACGGGCGGCTACTGGACGGCGACGACAGGTGACCGCACGCACCCGGACGTGGCTTGGACCTACACGTTCCCGTCCCGCGACCTCCTGCCGATCGCCGGGCTGATCGCGTTCTACAACGAACGGGTGGATCTGCTGGTCGACGGCGAGCTGCTGGAGCGCCCGAAGACACACTTCAGCTGAGTGCCGAGATCACGGACGCCGGAGCGCGTCGGCGGCGGCGTACCCCTCCGCGCGCTCGGGCTCGCGTCCCGTGCCGACGACAGTGCGCTCGATGCCCTCGAGGATGTGCTTGCCGACCACGTCGGGAATCGGAATGGGATAACTGCCGTCGAAGCACGCCATGCATAGCCGTGACGACGGCTGCTCGCTGGCGGCCACCAGCCCGGCCAGCGACACGTACCCGAGCGAGTCGGCACCGATCGAGCGGCGGATGCCCTCGGTGTCGAGCCCGTTTGCGATGAGCTCGGCCTTCGACGCGAAGTCGATTCCGTAGAAGCACGGCCACTTGACCGGCGGCGAGGAGATCCGCACGTGCACCTCGACAGCGCCGGCCTCGCGGAGCATGCGGACGAGCGCGCGCTGCGTGTTGCCGCGGACGATGGAGTCGTCGACCACGACCAGCCGTTTGCCGCGTATCACGTCGCGTAGCGGGTTGAGCTTGAGCCGGATGCCGAGCTGGCGGATGGTCTGCGACGGCTGGATGAACGTCCGCCCGACGTAGGCGTTCTTGACCAATCCGAGCCCGTACGGGATGCCGGACTCCTCGGCGAACCCCACCGCGGCTGGCGTGCCCGACTCGGGTACGGGTATGACGAGGTCAGCCTCGGCCGGGTGTTCTCGGGCCAGGCGGCGCCCGACCTCGATCCGGGTGGCCTGGACGCTGCGTCCCGCGATCGAGGTGTCCGGGCGGGCCAGGTACACGTACTCGAAGAGGCAACCCTTGGGCGCGGCGGGTGCGAAGTGGGCGGAGCGCAGCCCGTCCTCGTCGACGGAGATGAGCTCGCCCGGTTCGATCTCGCGGACCATTGAGGCGCCGACGATGTCCAGCGCCGCCGTCTCGCTGGTCACCACCCAGCCGCGCTCCAGCCGGCCCAGCACCAGCGGCCGCACGCCCTGCGCGTCGCGGGCCGCGTACAGCGTGTGTTCGTCCATAAACGTCAGGGAGAACGCGCCACGCAGCCGGGGCAGCACCTCCATGGCCGCCTGCTCCACCGAGACATCCGGGCGGTTGGCGAGCAGTCCGGTGATCACGTCAGAGTCGGTGGTCGAGCCCATGCCGGCGTCGCCGCCGGATACGTCGGTCTCCCGCCGCAGCTCGGCGTCCAACTCCGCGGAGTTGACGAGGTTGCCGTTGTGGCCCAGTGCCAGCCCGGTGCCGGCGGCTGTCGTGCGGAACGTCGGCTGGGCGTTCTCCCACGTCGAGGACCCGGTGGTCGAGTACCGGGTGTGGCCGATGGCGATGTGGCCGCGCAGGCTGGCCAGGGCGGCCTCGTCGAACACCTGCGACACGAGGCCCAGGTCTTTGAAGACGACCAGCGACGAGCCGTCGCTGACCGCCATGCCGGCCGACTCCTGGCCGCGGTGCTGAAGCGCATAAAGACCGAAGAACGTCAGTTTGGCGACTTCCTCGCCGGGCGCCCACACGCCGAACACCCCGCAGGCGTCGCGCGGGCCCGTCTCGCCGGGGAACACCTCGTGGGAGAGCATGCCGTCGGCGCGGGCCACGTCAGCAAGTCTAAGGGCACGGACCCGGGCCACCCGCCGCGTCGCGCCGGCGGCGCGCTGCCGTCAGCGCCGGGCAGGCGTGCCCGAGCGGCTCTGCCACCAGCGCCAGGCGGCGGTGACCACCAGCGCGCCGGCAAGCGAGCCGATGATGCCGCTCGGCTTGAACGCCAGCCCGTCTCCGGCAATCAGGCTCACGATCAAGCCACCGAGGAACGATCCGACGATCCCCGCTACCAACGCCATGCCCCAGTCGAAGCCCTTGCCCTCGCGTCCCAGGATGAGCTGAGCGCCGGCCCCGACGAGCATGCCGAACAGAATGATGCCTAGTAGCAGCATGGCGACAGCATAGAGACCTCGGGTCGGCTCAGGCGAAGCCCTGGCGCGGACTGACGCTGGCCGCCAGTTGGGCTCGGGAACTGATGTCGAGCTTGGCGAATGTCCATCGCTCCCGAGGACGCGCAGTTACTCGTCCCTCCCGAAGAGCTGGGCAGGCGGGGGCAGGCATGCCCGTGATCCGGACCCTTAGCGTTCTGCGTCCTCATCCCGACCGCCTTAGGGAGGGTCGAGCCGACTCATCCGATCCAACATCAGCAATTTGGCCGATGTAATCCACACGGCTGCCTCACGAAGCTGATGCCCATGAACCTCCTAGCCGACGCCGCCCCTCCCCTGGCCGGAGTGGTGACCGCGAACCAACTGGTGAGTGCCCGGTTCGTCGACTTCCGCGACGAGCACGCACGACGGCACCGCCGGGACCGCCGACCTGCCAAACGACGGGTGTCGATCGCGCTGCCGTGCCAACAACACAACCCCGATCTCTGGTTCTCTGACTCGCCGGCCGATCTGGACGTGGCCAAGGCGTTGTGCGCCGAATGCCCGATACAGCAGGCCTGCCTGGCCGGTGCGCTGGAACGAGGCGAATACACCGGCGTGTGGGGCGGCCAGATCCTCGACCGCGGTCTCATCCTCACCCACAAACGCGGCCCCGGCCGACCGCGCAAGAACAGCGAAGTACCGCGCCGCTACGAGCTTGCGGCGGCCGAGCGCCCCGCAGTCTGACACCTCGCCCACTCGAGGGGTTCGCCGTGATCACTACGAGGTCGGCAGGCGCACCGCCCGCCGTCGACGACTCACGCCATGCGGCCGCAGAACACGTCTACGACGCCGAGTGTGCGCTGCACGCCGCTCATCAAGCCGGGATCGACGCCTGGGTAGCGGCCGCGAGTGAGGATCTACACGCGGCGCTCGTAGATCATCTGAAGGAAGGTGCCCCGTGAACTCCCACATCTACAGCGTCCTGGTGCGCGAGCGCATGCGTGACGCCGAAGAAGCTGCCGAGCGGGCCCGCCGAATCCGCGAGGCGCGCCGCACGACCAAGCGGCGCGAGCCGGTGCCTGTCGAGCCGCTGCCACGCCACGAGGAAATCGAGGCGGAGGAGCCGGTCCTGGCTGGACACCGCTGAGCTGGGCTGGTGGCGCTACGAAAGCAGTGGCAGGCAGCTGGACAGGTCCGAGCGCTGCCCGGTGGCCCGAACGCGCCCGGCCCGGACTTCGTCCGCCCAGCCGACCCGCCCGGTCGCAAGGCGTAGCCAGGTGACCGGATCGGTTTCGACGACGTTCGGCGGCGTCCCGCGGGTATGACGGGGCCCCGCGATCAGCTGCGCGGCGGCGAACGGCGGTACCCGCAGTTCGACGGTCCGTCCCGGCGCCTGGGCCGCCGCGATGGCCACCAGTTCGCGCGTGGTGAGCGCGAGGGCGTCGCGGTCCAACGCAATAGGGGGGCGGTCGGTCGAGCGCGAGAGGTCGTCGCAGTGCACCACGACCTCGATCACCCGGGTGGCGACGAAGTCGGCCGGTCGCACCGGCCCACGCGCCGTGTCGATCACCGCGGGCACCGGCTGGTCCAGAGCGGCACGGACCGCCTCGACGGCATCCCGCAGCCTGGCGAGGAGGCCCTCCGTAGTCGTCTCCGCCGCGACCCGACGCGTCGACGCGTCGATCAGCGACACGTCGCGGCGGTAACGGCGCACGAACTCGGCGTTCGACAGGGCCGGCTCCACCGACACCTGGGCCAGATGGCGGATGAGTCCCTCGTGGACGAGGACCAGATGGCCGACGAGGGTTCGGACGTCCCAGTCGGGCAGGACGGTGGCGGCGCTCCAGTCGGCTGCGTCCAGATCCGCCAGCCAATCAGCAGCTGCACGGCCCTGCCCCACTAATGGCGCGGCCAAACGGCCCGATATCCCTGCTGTCACGGTCTCCTCAGGTGTTGAGCAAACGCACTTTCCACGCGCCCGCGGCGTTCTTGCGAACCTGGATCGGGCCGTCCCAGAAGTTGACCGGCTTGTAGATGACGGCGACGCCCACGTCCCCGGCGACGATGACGTCGCGGGCCTCGATCGACATGGTCCGCATCTGTTTGCGCAGCGTCGCGCTCGTGAACTCGATGCGCGAGCACGTCGGGATGCTCTTCTCCTTCATCACCTCTTTGACGTCGGCGGCGTCGGCGTCGTCGCAGAACGCCGTGCCGTCGCGGGCGCCGGCCCGGTGGAAGAAGTCCTCGATGACCTTCGCGGCATCCCTCTGATCCTGCGTGGCTTCGCCCGTACCCGTGGTGGTGTCGCTGTTCGTCGGGCTGCTCGTATCGGTGCTCGGTTCGCTTGACGTCGGGCCGGAAGGGCTGCTCGCGGTCTGGCTCGAGCGACTCGTCGCCTGACCGGAGTCGTTCTTGTCGTTGCCGCCGAAGGCAAGGAAGGCGCCCAGGCCGAGAGCGAGAACGGCGAGCACGGCCACGACTATGGCGACGACCTTGCCGTTGCCCCGCTCGGGTGGCGGCGGGCCGTAGCCGCCGTACGGCGGGTACCCGCCTGGCGGTGGGCCGTATCCCGGCTCGCCGTACGCCGGAGGTTGACCATATGTGGGCGGCTGGCCCCAGCCTGGCGGCTGGGCGTACTGCGGCTGCTCGTAACCCGGCGCCTGCGGGTAGGCCGGCGGCGGTCCGTACTGCGGCGGTCCGTACTGGGGCGGGTGGTAGTGCTGCGGGCCTGGCTCTGGCGGGACAGGCTGGCTGAACTGAGTTGTCGGCTGCATCGCTTCCGGACCCGGCCATTGAGGCGCCTGCTCGGTCGGGGCCTCGGACGGCAGTTGCGGCGGCTGCGGCGGCCCGGGCGGCGAGCCAGGCTCGTACTCAGGTGGCTGTGTCACAGAAACTCCTCATTCGACTCAGCGTGGCCGCACTCTGTCCGCTCACGAATGCTCCGCCCAGCGACAATACGGGCCGGAAGTGGCGAGTGTCCCCCGCTAGCCGAACAGCACGGGCAGCACGCTGCGGCTCGCGTCCGCCAGGGTGGCCAGCTCCACCTCGAACTGTCCGTCAACGCTCAAGGGTGCACCCTCGGCGGCCACTTGTCCTATCCGCGTAATCGGTACGCCGACGTCCGCGCAACGCGCGAGCAGCTGCGGCACCGTCTCAGCGCGAACGCTGATCACAGCCCGCCCGGCGGATTCGGCAAAGAGAAACACGGCGGGCGGCACGCCCTCCGGGATCGAGACGCGCGCCCCGCGGCCGCCCTGGAGGCAGCTCTCTACCAGCGCCTGACCGACTCCTCCGTCGGAGATGTCGTGCGCCGATTCCAGGAGTCCGTTGTCCGCCGCGTCCACCAGAACGGTGGCGAGACGGTGCTCGGCGCCGAGGTCGACGCTCGGCGGACGCCCGCCCAACTGACCATGCACGGTCTGCGCCCACGCGGATCCGCCGAACTCGGGCCGCGTCTCGCCGAGCAGGTACAGCTCGGCGCCCTCGGTCTGGAACCGGCTCCGCACTCGTTTGGTCACGTCGTCGATGATGCCGAGTACGCCGACGACCGGAGTGGGCAGGATCGGCTCGGCGCCGGTCTGGTTGTAAAAGCTGACGTTGCCGCCGGTGACCGGGACGCCGAGCGTCTGTGCGGCGTCGGCCAGGCCGCGCACGGCCTCGGCGAACTGCCACATGACGGCTGGGTTCTCCGGGGAGCCGAAGTTGAGGCAGTTCGTCACGGCGATAGGCCGCGCGCCGATGGTGGCCACGTTGCGGTACGCCTCGGCCAGCGCCAGCTGTGCCCCGGCGTACGGGTCCAGGCGGGCGTAGCGGCCGTTGCCGTCGGTGCTCAGGGCCAGGCCGCGCACGCCATCGTCGCTGACCCGAATGACGCCCGCGTTCTCCGGCGCCGCCAACACCGTGTTGCCGAGGACGTAACGGTCGTACTGATCGGTGATCCACGACTTGTCGGCCAGATCGGGGCTGGCCACCAGCATCAGCAGCTGCGTCAGAAGCTCGGCACCGGACGCAGGTCGCGGCAGGTCGTCGGCGCTGTCGGCCACCAGGGCGTCCTGCTCGGCGGGACGGGCCATGGGCCGCTCGTAGACCGGTCCGTCGTTGGCCAGCGACCGTGGCGGGACGTCCACGATCAGCTCGCCGTGCCAGCGCATCGTGAGCCGGCCCGTGTCGGTGACCGTCCCGATCACCGTCGCGGTGACGTCCCACTTAGCGCAGATCGCCAGGAAACCAGCGAGGTCGGCCTCGGTGACGACCGCCATCATGCGTTCCTGAGACTCGCTCATCAGGATCTCTTCGGGCGTGAGCGTGTCGTCGCGGAGCGGCACCAGGTCGAGACCGACGTCCATCCCGCTGGAGCCCGCCGCCGCCAGTTCCGTCGTCGCGCAGGACAGTCCGGCCGCCCCGAGATCCTGGATTCCGGTGACAAGGTCGGCGGCGAAGATCTCCAGACAGCATTCGATGAGGACCTTCTCGGCAAACGGGTCGCCCACCTGAACCGACGGACGTTTGCGGTGGCTCTGCTCCTCGAAGTTGGCCGACGCCAGGACCGAGGCGCCGCCGATCCCGTCGCCGCCGGTCCGCGCACCGAACAGCACGACCTTGCTGCCCGGGCCCTCAGCCTTGGCCAGCTTGACGTCCTCCTTGCGCAGCATGCCGACGCACAGCGCGTTCACCAACGGGTTAGCCAGGTAGGAGGCGTCGAAGGCGGTCTCCCCGCCGATGTTGGGCAGTCCCAGGCAGTTGCCGTACCCACCGATACCGGCCACTACCCCGGGCAGCACCCGCGCCGTGTCCGGCGCGTCTGCGGGACCGAAGCGCAGCGCGTCCATGACTGCTACCGGTCGCGCACCCATGGTCAGGATGTCGCGGACGATGCCGCCCACCCCGGTGGCCGCACCCTGGTACGGCTCGACGTAGCTGGGGTGGTTGTGCGACTCGATCTTGAAAGTGGCGGCCCAACCGTCGCCGATGTCCACCACCCCTGCGTTCTCCCCCATGCCGACCAACAGCACGTCGGAGTCGGGTTGCTTCTCGCCGAACTGGCGCAGGTGCACCTTCGAGGACTTGTACGAGCAGTGCTCGGACCACATCACCGAATACATGGCGAGCTCGGCGCTGGTCGGCCGGCGGCCGAGCACCTCGCGGATCCGGGCGTACTCGTCGTCTTTCAGGCCGAGCTCGGTGAACGGCTGGGCGCGGTCCGGGGTGCGCTCAGCCGCGGCAACGGTATCGATCATTTGTGCATCATCGACGGGACCACGCGGATCGGGCATGGCTGGCATTGGTGCCCGGACGCGTAGGCCTTGCCCGCGGAAACGCGGAGCGTTCTCTGCGGAGCGGTTTCGTGGGGTGATCTCATGCCGCCGCCTTGGTCAGCACGCTGGTGAAGAACGCCAGACCGTCCGTACTGGGCCCGGTGAGCACGTCCACGGCGTGCTCCGGATGAGGCATCAGGCCGACCACGTTCCCGTCGGCGTTGGTGATACCGGCAATGTCGCGATTCGAGCCGTTCGGATTCCCGTCGAGGTAGCGGGCCACCACGCGCCCTTCGGCCTCGAGTTCGTCGAGCGTCCGCTGATCGGCGACGAAACCGCCCTCGCCGTTCTTGATCGGGATGACGATCTCGGCGCCGGCCGCACAGTCCGACGTCCACGCCGTCGCGGTGTTCTCAATGCGCAGCCGCTGGTCGCGGCAGACGAACTTGCGGTGGTCGTTGCGGATGAGCGCGCCCGGCAGCAGGTGCGATTCGCACAGCACCTGGAAGCCGTTGCAGATGCCGAGCACCGGCAGGCCGGCGCGGGCCGCGTCGACGATCGTCGCCATGACCGGCGCGAACCGGGCGATGGCGCCGCAGCGCAGATAGTCGCCGTAGGAGAAGCCGCCCGGCAGCACGACACCGGACACGTCATGCAGCGACGAGTCGGCATGCCATAGCGGGACGGCGTCGGCGCCCGCCAGGCGCAGCGCCCGGGCCGCGTCGCGGTCATCGAGGCTGCCGGGAAAGGTGACCACCCCGATGCGCACCGCCACGGCGCCAGCCTAACTAGTGATGGTCCGTACACAGCGTTGCCGCAGCCTTGACATTCCTCGAACATTTCCGCGGCAGGGTCGGTCCCATGTCGTGGGACTCGACGGCACGGCTGCTCCGACGGACCGGCTTCGGCACGAGCGGCGCCGCCGTGGATCAGGCCAGCCGGATCGCACCCGCCGATCTGGTCGCGCGGATGCTCGCCGTTGCCCCCGATGACGATCCGGGCGCGCGGCGTACCCCCGTCCCGCAGCCGGCGGTGATCGCGCCGCCGGGCCAGCAGCGCAGCCAGGACGAACGCCGACAGTTCCGCAGGCAACTCCAGCAGGAGTTCAAGTCCGTGGTCGCGTGGTGGATCCGGCGGATGGCCGCGGTCGACGAGCCGTTCGGCGAGAAGCTCACGTTTCTTTGGCATGACCATTTCGCCACCGCCATCAAGAAGGTGCGCCAGCCGGCGCTAATGGTCAGGCAGAACATCACCCTGCGGACGAAGGGCCGCGGCGACTTCCGCGACCTGGCGCTGGCCATGCTGGTGGACCCGGCGATGCTGCGCTGGCTCGACGGCCAGCTGAACACTGCCGCGGCACCGAACGAGAACCTCGCGCGCGAGTTCATGGAGCTCTTCGCCCTCGGCCACGGTGACGGCTATACCGAGACGGACGTACGGGAGGGCGCCCGAGCTCTGACGGGCTGGAAGATCGACCGGCAGACTGGGACCGCGCAGCTACGTCCACGGCTGCACGACAACGGCAAGAAGACCGTCCTCGGCGTCACGGGGAACCTCGACTACATCGGGTTCTGCGACGCGGTGCTGGCCCGGCCGGCCTCGGCCGGATTCGTCACGGCCCGGCTGTGGTCGCGCTTGGTTTCGGCCGATCCGCCGTCGTCCGAGGCGCTCGGCGCGCTCACGGACGCCTACGGGCCCAAGCGCGACCTGTCCGCACTGCTGCAGGCCATGCTGACCCGCCCGGAGATGACCACCAAGGCGGGCACCCTCGTGACGATGCCGGTCGAGTGGATGGTCGGCCTGCTTCGCTCGCTCAAGGTGCCGCTGGACGACGACAAGCGGATGGCGCTAATCCAAGGCGCGTTGCTGCGCCTCGGTCAGCTGCCGATGCTGCCCCCCAACGTCAGCGGCTGGCCGTCCGGCCAGGCGTGGCTGACCACGTCGGCGGCCGAACTGCGCATGCGGATCGCGACCACGCTGGCGGCCGCCGGCGATCTGGACGCCGTGTCGAAGGGCGCCGCGTTGACCCGGGTTGAGGCCGTCGGTCACGTCATCGGCCTGGGCACCTGGTCGCCGCGATCCGCCGCCGTTCTGAAGGACGCCGCGGCCCAGCCGAATCGGTTGGTGGCGTTCGCTCTCAACACACCCGAATACCTGACCACCTGAAGCGCCGAGGAAGGAAGCGGCAGCCCCATGGACAGCATCACCCGACGCAGGTTCCTCGTCGCCTCCGGGGTGGCCGGCGGGACCGCTCTGGCGGCCGGTGCGGGCGCGCTCACCTGGACTGAGCTGAAGCAGGGTGCCCAGCGCAATCCACTGCCGACGGACGCCAAGGTGCTCGTCATCGTCACGCTGTACGGCGGCAACGACGGGCTCGGCACGGTTATCCCGTACGCCGACAGCCACTATCACGACGCGCGGCCCGACCTCGCGTACAAGCCCGAGGAAGTGCTGCACCTCGACGACTCGCATGGGCTCAACCCGTCGATGAAGGGCATCGCCGCGCTCTGGAAGCAGGACCGGGTGGCCATTGTGCGCGGAGTCGGGTATCCCAAGCCGGACCACAGCCACTTCCGATCGATGGACATCTGGCAGACCGCGGCACCTGAGACGCCGGTCAACACCGGCTGGATCGGACGCTGGCTCGACGCCACCGGGGACGACCCGTTGCGCGCCATCGACGTTGGTAACACACTGCCGCCGATGTGCGTGGGCGCGAAGGCCACGGCGGCCTCGTTGGCGGCGGGGCGCGACAAGACGGTGCCCAAGGATGTCGCGGCGGCGATCGATGCATTGGGCAGGGTGGACCCGACCGACGGCGTGGCCGCGGCCATGGTGTGCGAGTCGTACCGGGCCGAACGGACCGTCGCCACCAGCGTTCTGCCGGTGCTGCAAGCCACCGACACCGACGACGAGACCGGTGAGGCGGGGGCCGGCGGCGCCTCCGCGGGCGGGCAGGGCAACCTCGCGGCGCAGCTGAACGTCGTGGCGCGCTGCATCAAGGCCGGCGTGCCGACCAAGGTCTATTCGGTCAGCCTCGGCGGCTTCGACACGCACGCCGACGAGAAGGGCACCCAGTCCGCGCAGCTTGGCCAGGTGGACGTGGCGACGTCCCGCTTCCTGGCCGATATGGCCAAGGACCCGCGCGGGCAAGGCGTGGTCGTGCTGGTCTACTCCGAGTTCGGTCGGCGGGTGGCCGCCAACGCCTCGCAGGGCACCGACCACGGCACCGCCGGACCCGTGTTCGTCATGGGTGCGCCCGTCCGCGGCGGCTTCTACGGCGAGGAGCCGTCCCTGACCGACCTCGACAACGGCGACCTCAAGGGCAACGTCGACTTCCGCACCGTGTACGCAGAACTGCTCCACAAGGTCCTGACCGCGGACCCGGCCCAGATCCTGGGCACCGCGCCCGGCAAGGACCTCGGCTTCCTCTGAGCCAGCGCCGTCGTCCGGCGTGTCGTCCGCCCTCCCCGGCCGATGGGGAGGTTATCCCGGTCGACGGGGAGGAACTGGCCGCTCCGCATCGGCGTGTCGCGACCAGAACCTCCCCCTCGCCAATAGGCGGCTGTTTCACTGGCCGGCATGGTCCGGGCTCGCCCACCGATGAAACGGCGGGAAGGCCGCACCGCGGTCAGCGCGGTCGCCGGCCTCGTCGTGGGGCTCGGCGTCGCCACCGCATCCAGCTGGGCATACGCGGGACCGATCGCGTGGTCCGTCGCCGCAGCGGTGTTCCTGATCTGGACGTGGGCGCAGGTGACCGGCATGGACGCCGCCGCCACGCACGACCACGCGATGAGCGAGGATCCCGGCCGCCAGACCACAGACGTGATCATCATCGCGGCCAGCGTGGCCAGCATCGGTGCGGTCGTCTTTCTGCTGAGTCAGGCCGGCGCCGGCAACAGGCCTCTGACCGCGGCGATAGGCCTGACCAGTGTGGCCGCAGCGTGGATCGTGGTGCACACGCTCTTCATGCTTCGCTACGCACGCCTCTACTACACCGAACCGCAAGGCGGCATCGACTTCAACCAGGACGAGCCACCCGCCTATCGAGATTTCGCGTACCTCGCCTTCACCCTCGGCATGACCTACCAGGTGTCGGATACCGCGCTGAAGAATTCGACGGTTCGCATCACCGTGCTGCGGCACACGCTGCTGTCCTACGTCCTCGGCGCCGTCGTGCTGGCGGCGACCATCAACCTGGTTGTCGGCCTAGGCACCGGCTGACGGCCGGTAGGCTCAGCAGCAACTTGCTCCCGGAGGTAGCTGTGGCCCGCGTGGTCGTCGACGTCGTGCTCAAACCGGAGATCCTCGACCCGCAGGGCCAAGCCATACTCGGCGCCATGCACCGGCTCGGCATCGACGGGGTCAGGTCGTTGCGCGCCGGCAAGCATTTCGAGCTCGACGTCGACGAGACCGTCGACGCCGCCACCATCGAGAAGCTGGCGGACACGCTCCTGGCCAACCCGGTCATCGAGGACTTCTCCGTCCGTCGCATCGGCTGACCCTTGGCCGCGCGGGAGCGGCTGCGCGCGGCCGTCGCGAATGCGACGACGCTGCTCCGTGCCGCGGAGATCGACTCCCCTGAGGTCAACGCGCTTCGGCTGGCCGAGTTCGTCGCGGGGGCCCGGCCGGTACTCCTGGCCGACGACCTGCCCGACGACTTCGAGTCCCGCTATTTCCGGCTGGTGGGCCAGCGGGCGGCGCACGTCCCGCTGCAACTGCTCGTTGGCACGGCACCGTTCCGTCACCTCGAGGTCAGCGTGGCCCCGGGGGTGTTCATCCCGCGACCGGAGACGGAGACGGTGGCCGGTGCGGCCATCAATGCGGCTCGGGTCGTGCCGTCGCCGCTCGTGGTCGATCTCGGCACTGGGGCCGGCGTCATCGCGCTGGCCATAGCGCACGAGGTGCCGTCCGCCCGGGTAATCGGCGTAGACGTCTCGGGCGAGGCGGTCGATCTGGCGCGCGACAACGCCATGCGGCTCGGCCTGGACGTCGAGTTCCGGGTCGGTGAGGTGACCGATCCAGCGCTTCTGGCCGAGCACTCCCACGGTGTCGACGTCGTGGTGGCCAATCCGCCGTATGTCCCGACCGATGTCGTGCTGCCGCCCGAAGTCGCCGAACACGACCCGCCATCCACACTGTGGGGCGGCGGTGCGGGCGGACTGGAGACCCCACGACGCTTCCTGGCCGCGGCGGCGCGGCTGCTCCGGGCGGGTGGCATCGTCGTGATGGAGCACGACGAGACCCAGGCCGCGGCACTGCGCGCGGCCGCGGCGGACGCGTTCGCCGAGGTGGCTACCCACGCCGACCTCACCGGCCGGGACCGCTACCTGACCGGCCGACGACGCTAGAAGTCGACCGGCTCAGTTGGTGCCGAGTGCGACCGCAGCCAGCCGGCGATGTCGGCAAGGCCGGCGCCCCCGGCGACGAGGTCCAGCATGAATCGCTCACCGTCGTCCGCGGACGCGGACAGCTGCCAGCCGTTCATCCGCAGGAAGACCTTCGTGGCCGTCCAGGCCAGCCGCTTGTTTCCATCCACCAACGCCTGGTTGTTGTGGATCGACTGACACATCGCCGCGGCTTTGTCGAACAGGTCCGGGTAGGCGTCTACGCCGAACGCCGAAGCCTGCGGCCGCGCGATCGCGGACGCGAGCAGCCCGGCGTCACGTATGACGTACCCGGCCCGCCGGACCTGCCGGACTATGTCTTCGAAGCTGAGGTAGGCGGTCACCTCAGCGGGACAGCCGGTCGAGGAGCTCGGCGTCCTCCACGGCTACCTCGTCGAACAGCCGATCCAACACATCGGCGCGTCTTGCCGCGGCCAGACGTTCTTTGATGGCGAGCACGGCGACTTCGTGCATTGACCGGTGCTCGTGGGCGGCCAGCAGACGCAGGGCTTCCGCGTCCTCAGGACTGAGCTTGATCACAAACGCCATATCATAATGATATGCGCCGCCCGGCGCGGTGGCCTGTGGGTAACCCCGGCTTCAGGCGATCCAGTCCGCGAAACGCGCGCCAGTGAGCCGCTCATAGGCCTCGACGTAGCGCTTGCGGGTGGCAGCGACGACATTGTCAGGCAGCGGCGGAGGCGGCACACCGGCGGATCGATCCCAACCGGCTTCGGGCGAAACGAGCCAGTCGCGCACGTATTGCTTGTCGAAGGACGGCTGGGTGTGTCCGGGCTCCCACTCGCCGGCCGGCCAGAAGCGGGAGGAGTCCGGCGTCAGTAACTCGTCGCCGAGCATCAATCGTCCGGTGCCGTCGAACCCGAACTCGACCTTGGTGTCGGCGAGGAGCACGCCGGCGCGTTCGGCGATCGCCGCCGCCTTCGTGTAGATGAGCAGCGTGATCCGGCGCAGGTCCTCGGCGACCGCGCCGCCGACAGCGTCGACGACGGCGTCGAAGGACATGGCCTCGTCGTGCGCACCGACTTCCGCCTTGGTGGTCGGCGTGAAGATCGGTTCGGGCAGTCGCGACCCGTCAACCAGGCCGACGGACAACGGGACGCCACAGACCGCGCCCGACTCGCGGTACTGAGCAAGCCCCGAGCCGGTGAGGTACCCGCGCGCCACACATTCGACGGCCACCATGTCCAGCGGTTCGCACAGCATCGCCCGCCCGCGCCACTGGGCCGGAATGGCCGGGCCGTCGACGGCTCGAAGGTGGTTCGGGGCGACGTCTCCCAACCGCTCGAACCACCACGCCGACAGGGCGGTGAGGATCCGTCCCTTGTCCGGGATGGGCGTGGCCAGCACGTGGTCGAACGCAGAGATCCGGTCGCTGGCCACCAGGAGGAGCGAACCGTCGGACGTCCGATAGAGGTCGCGGACCTTGCCGCTGTGGACGTGCTCCAGGGCGGTTGTCACAAGATCGGCTCCGGACGGTAGGAGGCCGCCTCCGGCGCGCCGGCCAGTAGCTTCTCTACCTGGGCGACGATGGCGGCCACCTGCGAACGCGCGGCGCCGGTGAACAACAGCCGATCGCCGAGCAGTGTGTCCGCGCCGGCCGCGTCCAGACGCAGCCGTGGGTCGGCGACCAGGCGGGCGAGGAGGTCGTTGCCCTCGGTGCCCTGCTCGCGCATCTGCAACGCCACGGCCACCGCATGCTCGCGGATCAGCTCGTGGGCGGTCTCCCGGCCGACGCCGGCGCGCACCGCGGCCATCAGAACTTTCGTGGTGGCCAGGAACGGCAGGTACCGGTCCAGCTCGCGCTCGATCACCGCGGGGTAGGCACCGAAGTCGTCGAGGACGGTGAGCGTGGTCTCCAGCAGGCCGTCGAGGGCGAAGAAGGCGTCGGGCAGCGCCACCCGCCGCACGACCGAGCAGGACACGTCGCCCTCGTTCCACTGCGTCCCTGCTAGCTCTGTGGCCATCGAGACGTAACCGCGCAGGACGACGGCTAGGCCGTTGATGCGTTCCGCCGAGCGGGTGTTCATCTTGTGCGGCATCGCCGACGACCCCACCTGGCCGGGCCGGAAGCCCTCGGTCACCAGCTCGGCTCCAGCCATCAGCCGAATGGACGTCGCCAGATTGGACGGCGCCGCCGCCAGTTGGACGAGGCAGGACAGCACGTCGACGTCGAGCGAACGCGGGTACACCTGCCCGACGCTGGTGAGCACCGAGACGAAGCCGAGCCCGGCTGCCACCCGCCGCTCCAGCTCAGCCAGCGCCGCCTCGTCGCCGCCGAGCAGGTCGAGCATGTCTTGGGCGGTCCCCACCGGCCCCTTGACCCCGCGCAGCGGATACCGCTCGAGCAGGTCGTCCAGCCGAGCCGTCGCCGCGAGCAGCTCGTCGGCGACGGTGGCGAACCGTTTGCCCAGCGTGGTGGCCTGGGCGGGGACATTGTGAGTGCGTCCCACCATCACCAGCGCGTCGAACTCGGCCGCGCGGCGGGCCAGCCTAGCCAGCACGGCCAGGACCTTCGTCCGCACGATCCCCAGAGCGAGACGGATCTGCTGCTGCTCGACGTTCTCCGTGACGTCCCGACTCGTCAGCGCCTTGTGGATGTGCTCGTGACCGGCCAAGGCGGCGAACTCCTCGATGCGCGCCTTGACATCATGGCGGGTCACCCGCTCGCGGGCCTCGATGGACACGAGGTCGACAGCCGCCGCGCCCTGCGCCAGCACGGCCTCGTACGCCGCGATCGCATCGGGCGGCACGTCGACGCCGAGGTCGCGCTGGGCCCGGAGCACCGCCACCCACAGCTGCCGTTCGAGGACGACCTTGTGCGTCGGTGACCACAGCTCGGCCATCTCCGCGGAGGCATAGCGCTGCGCCAGCACATCGGGGATCGCCGTCACGCGGCCATTCTCCCTTACCGCTTCGGGCGATCAGCCCACGATGGTGAGCCGACGGTCGGCGAGCGCGTGGGAGACGACGGCCTCGATCTTCCGGATCCGGGTCGCATCGTGGGTGCGGTAACTGACGAACGTGCTGCAGCCCGTGCGATCGGCGCGGTGGCCTTGGATCTCCGTGACGCCGTTGACCGCGGGTAGCACTACGACGGAGACCGTCGCCGGCAGCGATTCACCCGGGACGCACCGAGTCCGGATGTCCACACGGTCGCCCTGGTAGGTCTCCAGCGAGACCACCCCCAGGTACACCCGCGCGGTGGCCCCGTCCGACGTGGTCTCTCCGTCCAGCCTCGTCACCGCGCCGAACGCACTGTTCGCGGCCCCGGCCATCGGGTCGGGCGGGTAGCTGTCGGCCATGCACACCCGGCCGTACGGGCAGCCGATGGCGTCCGTACCATGCGAGGTCGGCGAAGGCGTCCGGACTGTCGACGTGATCGTCCGCGACCGGTGCGCCACGACGATCCACAGCGTCGCGCAGAGCAGGGCGGCGAGCCCAGCGGCGACGGCGGCCAGCCGCACCGAGAGCGGCTTGGCCGGCGCCGGCAGGACGAGGTCGGGCGCCACCATGCCGAGCTCGACCACCTGGACTTCGAACTCGGGTGCGGCCCGACGAGTCACAGTCACGAGCGCGCCTCCACCCCGGCCCCTAGACGCCACGTAGTGGCGTAAGGGCGGAGGAGCGCGGGAAACACACGGTCACGTTGGCACCTGGAGGGACGGATCCAGTGCCAGCGCCCGGGCGAGGCGGACGACCTCCGTTCTGGAACCGGTGGCGTCGAGCTTGACCACGACGCTGCACCCGGT
>DATAEG010000114.1:0-1533 GCA_036258135.1 Jatrophihabitantaceae bacterium
CGACCCGTGCGGCCAAGATCGCCAACTCGGCCCGGCCGAGACCGGTGCCCCACAGCGCATCACAGGCGACCAGCGCGCCGGCCGCGTCGGCGCTTCCGCCGGCCATTCCGGCAGCCACCGGGATCTCCTTGCGGATATGCAGCCCGGCGCCGCTGGTGACACCCGAGTACGCCGCGAGCGTCTGGGCGGCCTGCATCGCGAGGTTGGAATCATCGCGCGGCACCTGCTCGGAGCCGACGCCCTCGGCCGTCACCGAGAAGTCCTCGGCCGAACGGGCGACCACCTCGTCGTAGAGAGACACGGCGTGGAAGAGGGTGGCGAGGTCGTGGAAGCCGTCCGGCCGGCGCGGGCCCACCGAGAGCGCCACGTTGACCTTTGCCGCCACCCGAACGGTCACCGACGGCATGGCGGGAGGTTACTCGGCGCTGGACCGTTCGACCGGCCCGCCGCGGCGTGCCGCCGCGATCCGGGCGAAGTCGCCTACGGCCAGCTGCTCGCCACGCGCCCGGGGATCTACCCCCGCCTCGCGCAGGATGGTCTCTGCCAACGCGGGTGACCCCACCCAGCGTGACAATGCCGCGCGCAGGGTCTTTCGTCGCTGCGCGAACGCCGCGTCCACGGCGGCGAACACATCGCGCCGGTCGGCTGCGTGGGGAGGATCGTGCCGGACGAATGCCACCAACCCGGAGTCGACGTTAGGGGCGGGCCAGAACACGGTCCGCGCGACTGTGCCCGCCGGATGGACGTCGGCGTACCACGCCGCCTTCACCGATGGCACGCCGTACGTCCGGGTGCCCGGCGCGGCGGCCAGCCGGTCTGCCACCTCCTTCTGGACCATGACCAAACCGTGCCGGAGACTCGGGAGCGCTTCAAGAAGATGCAGCAGTACCGGAACCGCGACGTTGTACGGGAGGTTGGCGACCAGCATGGTCGGACCGGGTCCGGGTAGATCGGTCACTCGCAGAGCGTCCGCCTGGATCACGTCGAGCCGGCTGGCCAGGCTCGGAGCGCGGTCGGCGACTGTCGCAGGCAGCGCACCGGCCAGCGTCGGGTCGACCTCGATCGCCACGACGCGGGCGGCCTCGGGCAGCAGACCCAGCGTCAACGAGCCCAGCCCCGAACCGACCTCGACCACGACGTCGTCGGGATTCACGCCAGCTGTGCGGACGATGCGGCGGACGGTGTTCGCGTCGATCACGAAGTTCTGCCCGAGCGCCTTCGTCGGCCGTATGCCGAGCTCGTCCGCCCGGTGACGCACGTCCGCCGGCCCCAACAACCGGACACCGGCGGACGTCTCGTCAGCGCTCACTGCGGTGAGCGTAGTGCGGCTACGTGGGCAGCCCCAGCTTGGCGGCGCAAGCCGGCCAGTCGCCGTACCCGCCGTGTGCGTCGCGCACCTTGGTGGCGATCCTGATCTGCTCGGCCTTGCTGTTCTCGTGCGGGTACCCGGAGCCGCCGAAGGCCTGCCAGGTACCCAGGGAGAACTGCAGCCCGCCGTAGTAGCCGTTGCCCGTGTTGATCGACCAGTTGCCG
>DATAEG010000115.1:0-12338 GCA_036258135.1 Jatrophihabitantaceae bacterium
CGTCGACGGCCTTTGCCCGCACTGGGCCCGTCGCGCGGACGGCACGGGCACCGACGGCGACGTCGGCGCGGGCGTCGTCCAGGGGCACCCCGACGCGGGCTCGGTGCTCGCCGAGCAATCGGCAGGATTCCTGGAGGCAGGCCGTGCCGGAGACGAAAGCGTCACAGACGGCGTCGACGGCCGCGCTGTGCCACTCGGCCGGATCGGCGGGCCAGACCGTGGCCAGCGACTGCGCGCGCCAGCGGTCCCGCATCCTGTCGGCTGGGCGGCGTGCCGTTTTGAACATGGCCACACCCGCCCTTCAGACACAGCTCCGCACCGAGTTCGTCTGCCTATCCGGGAAGACGCGGTTGAGGCCCGAATGTGTCGTTGCGGGGTCGCCCGAGGCGGAAGACCGACCTATTCTGAGGCGTCGGGCCGTCCATCTGTGCGTGGTTTTGGTGCCTTTCCGACACATTTATCCGGTGACCGGCGGCGGAAGGTGGGTGTGACCGCAACACCTGACGCCCCTCCCGTAGAAGAAGCTGCCGAGCCGAGCGACGCCGAGCTCATCGCTGCCGTCCGCGCAGGCGACGACGCGGCCTTCGGCGTGCTGTGGTCGCGCCACGAGACGGCGGCCAGGCGGCTGGCTCGCCAGATCGCGCGGCCCAGCGAGGCTGACGACCTGGTCAGCGAGAGCTTCTACCGGGTGTTACGGGCCATCAAGAGCGGCGGCGGCCCGGACGCGGCATTCCGTCCCTACCTGCTCAGCACAATGCGCCGCTTCAACATCGACACCGGCCGCGCCTATCACCAGCGGGTGGTCCTCACCGAGGAACAGGCCGACCTCGAGGTCGACCACGCCGCCTCCAGCGCTCAGGTCGTCGAGGAGACCGGCGAAGGCGTGGCCGCCTGGGCGGCGTGGCAATCCCTGCCCGCGTCGAGCCGGACGCTGCTGTGGCACCTGGTCATCGAAGAGGAGACGCCGGCGCAAATCGCCCCACTGCTCGGCACCACGCCGAACGGGGTGGCCTCGCGCGCGGTCCGCGCGAAGGAACGGCTGCGCCAGGCCTTCCTCTCCCAGCATCTGGCCGAGGCCGACGAGGAGGCGTGCCGGAGCGCCCGCGCCAAGTTCGGCGCGTACGTGCGCAACGCCTTGTCCACTCGCGACCGCGCCGCGGTGGACGCCCACCTGCGCGAGTGTGAGCGCTGCCGGGCGGCCCTGCTCGAGATCGAGGACACCAACTCGTCGCTGCGCGGGATCGTCGCGCCGATTGTGCTGGGTGGTGCGCTGGTGGCCGGCAAGTACCTGGCCGCGAGCCACGCCGCCGCCGCCGGCGTCACCGGCGCGGGCGCTGTCTTCGCCGCGAAACGAGCCATGCGCTCGGCGGCGAAGTCGGCGACGTCCTCACCCGGAGCCGCAGCCGGAGTGGCCGCGGTCGCCGTGATCGCGGGAGTGGCAGTAGCGGCGACCACCCTCGGCAACCACCACGCCGGTTCTCCGAACGCCGCGGAGACCCACCGGGGGTCGGTGAGCGTTTCAGCGCCGGTCGTCCCTGGTTCGGCGACGACGGCGCCCGGGACCAGACCGAAGACGACGGCTCCGTCGAAACCCCGGACGAGCCCGACCCGTCCGCCCACGTCCCCGGCCCAGTCGTTACCGCCGGCGTCGTCCGCGCCGCGCGGCTCGACGGAGGCACCCTCCAGCCCGAGCCCCGCGCCGTCCTCGCCGCCGACCACCCCAGCTCCGACGACGCCGCCTCCACCATCAGCCGGGACGGTCACGTTCACCATCACCACCGAGTCGTCGCCGGGCAAGATCTTCATGTTGATCGTTCCCAAGGGCTGGCAGATCACCGCGGTGATCGCCCCGAACGGCACGAACTTGGGCGGCACGCCGACACGTTTTGGCCGGTGGTTCATCTCGCCCGGGACCTTCACCGTGCAAGTGAGGGGCGCGAGCGCGCGGAAGGCGTACATGAAGGTCCACACCACTGGCTCGGGCGCAAAGTTCTACCCGCTGAATGAGAGAGCTCCGGGCCGGTAGCCGGCGACCCGGAGCACTCCATGGCCGCGGGAGCTCTACCGAGACCCCTCATACTCGGTGATCCGCCACCATGGGGAAGGAGCGGCTCAGGGCGTCGCTGATACCACCTCGGCCGGGAGCAGCCCGGCCAGGGCTCGCGCGTACGGACGGGTCTGCGGGTCGGGGAAGAGGTCGGAGTGCCGGTGGATCGGTGGCGGGGTGGGGTTGTCGTCCACCCAGAGCGCCGGTGGGTCGAGGATCTCCTGGTCGATGGCCTCGGGCGCTGGCTGATCGGGCGGCGCCGGCGGCGCCACCGCCCAGCCGCCGATGTAGTCGCTGCGCCGGACGAGATTGCGCCAGCGCACCGTGCCGGGCGCCGCGGTGAGACGGGTACTGAGCTCGGTCAAGGCAGGCGGGCCGAAGTAGGTCGGGAAGGTCCGGCCGTAGAGACGCCGCACGGGAGCCGCCAGGGTGATCAGGGCGACGTCCGGCAGCACCGCCTCCGGGAGCTGCGCGAGGACCGCTACCGCGATGGGTGAACCTTGGCTGTAGCCGGACAGCAAGACCGGGCTGTGCGCCTCATGCGGGTCGTCGGGCTGTCCGCCTACTTCGTCGGCGAGCTGCTGGGCCAGTGCCGGGTCACCCGTCCCGCGCACCCGGTCGCCGACGACGCGCCGGATGCGGGTGACCAACTCTGGCACCGACCGTTCCGCGTAGCAGGGCGGTGCGAACGGATGGCAGGCCCGCGGCCAGAAGGTGCCCACGTCCCAGAGCAGGCCGTAGCGCCGCCGCGAGGAGGCGTTGAGGATGGCCGAGCGCAGTTGGACGATGAAATAGCCGGTGGCCAGGACACCCAGCGTCCCCCCGAAGGACGCCAGCGACTGAAGCCAGGACGGCACCGGATGCTGCACGGTGACCAGGTAGAGCTCCTCCGCGGCCAAGCCGAGGGCGGTCGGCACAGTGAGCCAGGTGAGGAAGCCCGCAGACAGCTCCGTGAGCGCCGAGCTCGCCCAGACGCCGGCGACGGTGTTTATCGAGCCCCGCCCGGCACCCTCCTCGCCGTAGAGGTCGACGACCGCCCCAGTAGTGACGAACCGTTTCCGCCGGCGAGCGAGCCACCACAGCGCGAAGAGGGCGAACAGAACCGCCATCACGATCGCGATCAGCATTCCGATGCCACCGGCGTAGACCGTGGACGGCAGGTAGAGCACGTCGTGCGCGCACGGGTTGGTCCGGGTGCACCTCGACGACTGCGGCGACCCCAGCAGATTGGCGATGGTTAGCGTGAACGCGCCACTGAAGATCGTCGAGATGAGGCTGGCCAGCAGGGCGAGCAGCACGGCGGCCATACCCTTGCCCATGACGTCCACCTGGCGCCATGGCCTTTGCGTCGCGAGGACGGCGGCCAAGATGACGATGACCGCGAACTGGGCGAAGACCACGTGGTCGACCAACGAGTGGCTGCCGGCCAGCACGCGGTTGGTGCGCACCGGTTCCCACCAAAAGCGAGCCACGCACACCCCGACCGTCGCCACAGCCGCCGCGATGGTGACGGCCCGGCAGACGACGTCCGAGCCGCGTTCGGTCTGGCCGGCGGTGTGGCCACGGTCGGTCCACCGCGACAGGCAGAGGACCACGGCCAGCACGGTGAGCGCGAGGGCCACGGTGACGCCTGCCGTCCGTACCCCTTCGTGGGATGAGTCCGGCACGACGGCGACGAACATCACGGCGGCGTTCGCGACCAAAACGTGGCAGTAGCGCTGCCGCACGACGGTGCGCTCGCCGCGCCAGAACGCGCGCTCGCTCAGCGCCCAGGATGACTCGCGGTCCGCGGAGTCTCCGGCGTCCCACTGCTCGTACGAACGTGCCGTGGTGAGGCTCAGCCGGAACAGTAGGGCGACGATGCCCAGCACGGCCAGCAGCGCGATGGCCAGCCGCGGGCCCACACCTAGGCTGGCGAAGTAGCGCAGCCAGGTCGGCAGCGCGTCCCGCCGCGGTGCCTGGTAGGCGATCAGGTCGGCCAGGATGACGATCGCGGTGCTGACGAAGGCCGCGGTCAGGGCCAATCCGAGCACCCGAACTAGTCCGCGGGTGAAGGCGCTGCGCCGCCGTCCCGCTTCCTCGGGCGGCAACGCCCAGTGCGCCACGTTGACGATCATGAAGGCGATGAGCAACAGCCAGAGAGCCCGCGTGGCGGAGCGGTAGTTCAACTTGCCCCAGGAGTAGGCCTCGCGCCTGATGTCCGACGGCGCCGGATGGCCGCCGGGATACCAGGGCCGGAAGAAGCCAGCGGTGCCGTCGCCGGACACCTGGATCGTGGCCGGCGCCTCGAGGTTGTCCTCCGGCCGCGCACCGCCGACCCCGTGGATGCGCAGCTCCAGAACCGAGCCGTCATAGCCGTCGCGATCGGCGTCGATGAACGGAACCTCGCCGCGCAGGCACGCGCCACGCGGGTTGGTCAGGTCCGACCCCGAGTAACCACGGCCGGTGCCGAGCCCCATCCCGATCGGTGCAAGTTGTCCGTTCATTGGTCCACCTTCGGGGTCCCCGCGAAAAGGCGGAGCGTTCTTGGCGGAGCGTTTTCGTGGGGCATTGTCATCCCACTCCTGCCCGTGTGAGTGTGGCGGCCGCGCGGTCAGCCGTCCAGCCAGACGGCGGCGTACGGAGACAACCACAGGTTGCCGTCGTCGCCGACCCGGGCCGGCTCACCGGTGAGTCGATCGACGCTCTGCGCGAAGCCGTGGTGGGCCAACCGGTCACCGGGCCACGGTCGCCAGCTGTCGCTGACGTTGTAGAGGCAGAGAAGATCGCCCTCGGGGTGGTAGCGCAGGACGGCCAGGACGCCTGGATCCGACTCGTCCAGCACCTGAGCCGGCATCGACGCGTGCAGGCCGGGCAGCTGCGCCCGCACCTGCACCATTCGACGCAGCCCCGAGAAGGTACGCCCGGCGACGGTGGTCTCGTCATGCCGGGCCGCCTGTCGTTCCGGATCCATCCGCGGACGGTGCTCCCAGCGGTTGTCGTCCTCGTGGCCCTGTTCGTCGGCCCATTTCGGATCGCCGGGCAGCCCGATCTCATCGCCCATCCAGAGCACAGGCACGCCACCCCATCCGAGGATGATGGCGTGGGCCAGCAGCAGCCGGGCGACGGCCAGCTCCACGGCCGCCGCGTCGCCGGCCGTCTCGGCCGCGGTCAGGCCAACTAGGTCAGCGGTCATGCCGCTCACCCGCCGGTCGCCGGTGGCCGGGTTGGCCTGGAAAACCAAGCCGGTGGCGGTCGACGTCGGATAGAGGCCGGTGTAGAAGTCGGACAGGAACGATCGATGCCAGAAGCCGTTCAGCCCGACGGCCTCGGCGTCACGATCGTCGATGGCCCACCCGATGTCGTCGTGGCAGCGCACGTAGGTCACCCACGCGGTGCTCGACGGGATGGTGGGCAGTTCCTGCAACGCCCGAACCGCCGGCCGGACGTCCTGGGACGCCAAGATCGACCAGATCTGCACCATCAACGTGTTGTGGTAGGCGAGGTCGCTGACCTTGCCGTGGTGGCGCCCCCGGCCGAGGTAGTGGACGAGGTCATCGGGTGCCACGATCGCCTCCGCCTTGAGCAGCACCGCGGGGCAGGCGATGCGGACCAGGGCACGCAGCGCCTGGGTGATCGAGTGCACCTCGGGCTGGTTCTGGCAGTTGGTGCCCATCCGCTTCCACAGGAACGCCACGGCGTCCAGCCGCAGCACTTCGACCCCGGCGTTGGCGAGGAACAACATGATCTCGGCGTACTCGGCGAACACGTCGGGGTTGGACCAGTTCACGTCCCATTGGAACGAGTTGAACGTGGTCCAGACCCAGCCATTCAGCTCGTCGTCCCAGGTGAAGTTGCCCGGCGCGAAGTCGGGGAACACCTCCGGCAGGTTGGCCTCGTAGGCGTCGGGAACCTTGCGGTCAGGGAACACCCGGAAGTACTGCAGGTAACGCGCATCGCCGGCGCGCGCCGCCTCGGCCCAGGCATGCTCCCGCGCGACGTGGTTGAGCACCAAGTCCACGACGAGGCTGATGCCGTTCTCGCGGAGTTCGCTGGTAAGTGCGCGCAGATCGTCCATCGTTCCAAGATCGAGGCGCAGCTGGCGGTAGTCGGCCACCGCGTAGCCGCCGTCGCTGTCTCCCTCGCGGGGACGCAGCATCGGCATCAGGTGCAGGTAGGTGACGCCAAGCTCGCGCAGGTACGGCAACTGGCTGCGCACGGCGGCGAGATCACCGGCGAAGCGGTCGGCATAGCAGGCGTAGCCGAGCATGGCCGGGGCCTGGAACCAGCCGGGGTCCAGCGTGCGCGCCTCGTCGAGACGATGCAGGCGCGGATCGCGCTCGGCGAAGCAAGCGGCGGCGAGTCGCAGCAGCCGCGTTTCGAGGTCAGCTACGACCGCTGGGGCGTACACGTCTGCCAGGCCGGAATGCAGGTCGCCCCACCAGCGGCGCACCCGCAGGTCGAAGGTCTGCCGCTTGTCCGCCGACATCCCGGCCAACGCCTCCAGGGGGAGATCGTCTTCGCCGGGCATGCCCGGGATCATCTCGTGTCGCCGGATGGCACCGCTGCACCGGGTAGCAGAATCGCGCGCATGCGGCAGACCGATAACTACATCCGGTACCGGATCGTCGACGAAGTGACGAGCACCGAGCACGGTGTGCTGGCCCGGCTGCACGACGAGCAGCTGCGCATAGACGTCGTGCGGGCCGACGTCGTCCGGATCAAGATCAGCCGGGCGGGCGCATTCGACGAGTCGCCGACGTTCGCAGTGTGCGTGGATCCGCTCGCCGACGCTGTGCCGTTCGCCGCGGACCGCGATGAGGGCGTTGTTCGCCTCCGCACGGACGCGCTGGTGGTCTCGCTTTGGCTCGACCCGTTCCGCATCGACATCCACCGGCCGGACGGTTCCGCCGTCATTGAGACGGCGGCCGACGACGCCGGCCAGTACTGGGCCTACGCGACGTTGAACGACGCCTTCACCGTGCGGCGGCGCTGCCAGCACGAGGACGGGATCTTCGGGCTCGGCGAGAAGGGCGGCCGCCATAACCGCAAGGGCCGCGATTTCACGCTGTGGAACAACGACGTTCTGGACCCGGCCGCGGCCATCCAGTTCACCGCCGGCCGCGCCGCCGACGACCCACGCGCCGACTACAGGAGCGTCGAGTTCGACCCGTACTACATCGCGATCCCGTTCTTCTACCACCATGACCACGAGACCGGGGCCATGGCGGCGTCGTTCGTGGACAACGGCTACCGCGCCGAGTACGACTTCACCGCCAGCGAGGAGTACCGCTTTCACTTCGCGGGTGGG
Organism: Jatrophihabitantaceae bacterium; assembly: GCA_036258135.1. Classification (GTDB taxonomy): domain Bacteria; phylum Actinomycetota; class Actinomycetes; order Mycobacteriales; family Jatrophihabitantaceae; genus DATAEG01. The sequence goes on from DATAEG010000115.1 coordinate 7,338, forward strand.
CAGTACACCGAGTACGTCTTCGGCGGGCCGGACCTGCCAGCCATCCTCGAGGCGTACACCTGGCTCACCGGCCGCACCGCGGCACCGCCGATCTGGTCGCTCGGCTACCACCAGTGCCGCTGGTTCAAGTACACCCAGGATGCGGTCGAAGGCCTGGCCACCCGGCACCGCGACCTCGGCGTCCCGCTCGACTCCCTCTGGCTGGACATCGAGCACATGGACGGCTTCCGCGTCTTCACCTGGGACGCCGATCGCTTCCCGGACGTCGACGGCATGCTCTCCCGGCTGCGCGATCGAGGAGTGCGGGTGATCACTATCGTCGATCCGGGCGTGAAGTACGACCCCGGCTACCCGGTGTTCGACCAGGCCGTCGAGCGCGACGTGCTGTGCCGCACCGAGGGCGGCGACATCTACATCGGGCAGGTGTGGCCCGGGAACACCGCGTTCCCCGACTTCGTCACCGAGGAGGCCCGGGCTTGGTGGGGCGAGCTCAACGCCGAGCACGTCCGGTCCGGGCTGGCGGGCATCTGGAACGACATGAACGAGCCCGCCACCGGTGCCATCGCGCCGGACCGGATGCGTTTCGGCAAGGGCGCATACCCGCACGAGCGCTACCACAACCAGTACGCGCTGCTCATGGCCATGGGCACCACCGCCGGGCTGCTGGACGCCATGCCGGGCCGGCGCACGTTCGTGCTTTCCCGGGCAGGCTTCGCCGGGATCCAGCGCTACGCCGCCAACTGGATGGGCGACAACCAGGCCCGCTGGGACCACCTGTGGCTGAGCATGCCGATGGCGATGGGGCTGGGCCTGAGCGGCCAGCCCTTCATCGGGGCGGATATCGGTGGCTTCCAGGGCGACTCCAACGCCGAGCTGTTCCTGCGCTGGATGCAGTACGGGACACTGACGCCGTTCTGCCGCAACCACTCCGAGATCGGCTACGTCGACCAATACGTCTGGTCATGGGGCGAGCCCATCCAGGACCTGGCGCGCGCCGCGATAGAACTGCGCTACCGGCTGTTGCCCTACATCTACGCCGCGTTCCTGCGTGCCGCCGAGACGGGTGCGCCGGTGCAACGTCCGTTGCTCTATGACTACCAGTACGACGCCACCGTCCGCGACATCGACGACGAGTACCTGCTGGGACCGGACCTGCTGGTGGCGCCCGTCATTTCCGCGGGGGTGACCGCGCGCCACGTCTACCTTCCGGCGGGTGGCTGGTACGACTGGCACACCGACCAGGCCCACTCAGGCGGCATATTCCTGCTCGCCGAGACGCCGCTGGACCGCATCCCGATCTTCGCGCGGGCCGGAGCCGTCATCCCGATGTGGCCCGAGGCGCCGGCCTCGACGGACGGCTTCCACCCAGACGTCGTCGAGCTGCACCTGTTCGTACCGACGGTCGCCGGCACCTCCCGGTCATTTATGCAGGAGGACGACGGACTGACCTTCGCGGCCGCCGAAGGCGCTCGGTACCGCACCTCGTTCGAGGTCACCCGCACCGGCGACCGGATCCGGCTGCGTGCCGACGTCGAAGGCGACGGTTATCCGGAGTTCGCCCGGCAGGCGTTCCACGTCATCGTGCACGGCGCCCGGCCGACGTCGGTGGAGCTCGAGGACGGGCCGGTCCGCCTCCGCGACGGCCGCTTCGTCCTGCCCAACGCCGGAGAGGGCTTCACCGTCGAGTTCGATGGCGACTAACGATCACCACCAGCCGAGACGCTTGGTCCAGCGCAGCAAGTACAGGCTGATGGCCAGCATGATCAGAATGACGACGGTCAGCTGGATCGGCTCGGTCTTGGGGTTGACGATCACGTTCATGCCGTAGACCGACGCGATTGCCGTGATGGGCAAGGTGACCGCAGCCAGAACCGCAAGCCGTTCGGTGGCGATCATCATCTTCGTGTCGGTGCGCGCCCGGTACAGCTCGATCACGCCGGCCAGGAACTCCTGCTCGTGGTCGGTCATCCGGTGCACCCGCCGGAACATGTCCTCGAGGTCGTCGACCACGTCGCGCTCGTCGGGCGTGGAGATGCTCGGCAGCCGGTGGGCACGCGCCATGATCTCCTCGGAGTGCGCCGCCGCCGTGCGGACGGACAACAGCTCGTAGCGCAGCATGAACATCTCGTCGAGGCTGCTTTCCGGGTCGGACATCGAACGGTCGAGGACCCTCATCTCGATCTCGTTCACCCGCTCGGCCACGCGCTGCACCAGCAGTCGCTGCCGCAGGGCCACCAGCGAGATGACCGCGTGTGCCAGCTGCGCGGGGGTGGCCGGGTGGATCCGACCGCCCTTGATCCGGTCAATCGTCTCGTCAATCTCCGAAACGGTCCCCTTCGACGGCTCCGTACTGGGATGGACCGTGACGAGATAGCGCCCGCCGAGGAACATGTCGATCTCGTAGAGGTGGACGTGGCCCACGTCGATGACCACCGGCCGGTGCAGAACCGCGAACACGTGGTCTGCGTATCCGTGCACCATTGGCATGTGGTTGCGCGCGGCGGTGATATCCAGCGCCACCGGATGGAAGCCGAACCTGTCGAACAGGAAACGTCGATCGGCATCGGAGAAGTCAGCGATGTCGATCCAGACAAATCCCTCTTCGTTGAGGAGCATGTCGTCGAGCTCGAACGCGTCCGCCTCTCGCAGGCCGCTCGGGCTCACAAAGCGAAAGTCCATCTCGACACCTCCGCGCGTCCAGCCGGTGGGACACCGACGGCCACAGTATTACCCGCGGGCTTAGCGGCCCGCCGCTCTAACGGACGTAGGTTGGACCGATGACGACCCCCGGCATCGATCCCGGCGTGCGGCCGAGCGGCACCGGCTGCGCCGAGTGCGAGGCGACCGGCGGCTGGTGGGTGCACCTGCGCCGCTGCGCTAAGTGCGGCCATATCGGCTGCTGTGACACTTCGCCGTCCCAGCACGCGTCCGCCCATTACGCGGCCAGCGGGCACGAGTTCATCCAGAGCTTCGAGCCAGGTGAGGACTGGTTCTACAACTTCCGCACCCGGGGCACGTACGACGGTCCACGGCTTGCCGACCCGCAGAGCCACCCCGTCGACCAGCCGGCACCCGGGCCGGCCGGCCTCGTCCCGGAGGACTGGCGCCGCCACCTGCACTGATCTAGGGGGTCATAACGGCATATCGCCACGTCGGACGGAAGCGCTATCGTCTGATCATCCGGCCTCTTGGGGCAGGCACGGCGATGTAGGAGCTGCCTTATGCAGGTCGTCGGAGACACCCACCAGAAGGCTCTGCGGATCAACCTGGACCCGCGCTGGTATGGCACCGTGGCCGAGATCGGCGCCGGGCAGGAGGTCGCGCGCTGGTTCTTCCGGGCCGGCGGCGCCGCCGGGACCGTGGCCAAGACCATTTCCGCCTACGACATGGCGGTCAGCGACGCCGTCTACGGCAAGTCCGGACGCTACGTCTCGATGCAGCGGCTCCAGGCGATGTTGGACCTGGAGTTCCAGCTGAACCTGGACCGACTCGGCGACGAGCGGGGCGACTCCAACAGCTTCTTCGCCTTCGCCGACACGGTGGTCGCGCGAAGTTACCGAGGCAACAACGAGTGCCACGGCTGGATGGGCGTCAAGTTCCAGGCTCACCCACGCGACGAAGCCAGCCAGATCATCCTGCACGTGCGCATGCTCGACGCCGAGGCCGCATTGCAGCAGGAGGCGCTCGGCATCGTCGGCATCAACCTCTTGCACGGCGCGTTCTTCGAGCACCACGAGCCAGAGAAGCTGATCGAGAACCTGCTGGACCGTCTGACCACCGGACGCATCGAGATCGATCTCATCGAGTTCAGGGGCATCGAGTTCCGGGCCGTCGACAACCGGCTGATGGCGCTCAAGCTCGTCCAACTGGGACTGTCCGGCACCGCGATGTTCGGACCGAACCGCGAGGTGCTCCAGTCCAGCGAGGTCCTGCGCAAGAAGGCCGTGCTCGTCGAGCGCGGCTCGTTCCGGCCGCCTACCGTCGTCAACATCGACATGCTCGAATGTGCGGCCGACAAGTTCGCTAAGCACCCGGCCATCGAGGGTCGGGAGATGCTCCAGCTCACTGAGCTGACTATGGCCAACCTGCTCGCCGGCGCCGCCGAGGTCGACCGGCGCGACTTCATCTCGCGCGCCGATCTGCTCGCGGCCTGCGGGATGACGACGATCATCTCCGACTACGTCAACTACCACCGACTGGCCGCGTATATCGCGTGGCGAACCGACGGTCCGATCGGGTTCGTCATGGGCGTGCCCAGCCTGATCGACATCTTCGACGAGAAGAACTACATAGAACTCCAGGGCGGCATCCTGGAGAGCTTTGGCCGCATGTTCAAGAACGACCTGAAGCTCTACGTCTACCCCATGCTCGATCAGGACGACTCGAACACGGTCATCACGGTCAACTCACTGAAGGTGGGTCCGGAGCTTCAAACCCTGTATGACTACCTGGCCAACCGCGGCAGCTTCGTCGACCTGGACAACTTCCACCCCGAGTACCTGCCGATCCTCTCCCGAGACGTGCTAAAGCGCATCGCCACCGGCGACGAGATCTGGGAGGAGCAGGTGCCCAAGGAGGTGGCCGAGCTGATCAAGAAACGGGCGTTCTTCCGCTACCAGCGCCCCGCCGAGGAGTAGCCGATTTTCTCCGCCCACTACGCGGGGGGTGACGTGATGGGCCTCGGTCCAGTCGGGAGGCTGGTCGCAGCCGGGGAAGCAGCAGCCGCCGTCCCGGGCGGCGAGGGCGCGGCGTTGGGCGGCGGTGGCGATGCGGCGGCTGCGGCCGTAGCCGAGCACGCCGTCGGTTCCGATGACGACCGGGATGACGTCGGTCTCGCCGGCCAGCCGCAGGGCGGCGGTGACGGTGAGTTGCCCGCCGTGGCCGGTGGTGACCAGCCCGGTGCGTGACTCGAGCTGGTCGCGGGTGAGGGTGGGCAGCACGGTGGCCGGGGTGCCGCCGGAGGCGGGCAGCTGCCCGGAGCGGAGCAGCAGGCTCGCGGCG
>DATAEG010000116.1:0-25755 GCA_036258135.1 Jatrophihabitantaceae bacterium
GTGATGATGATAGGCGCCAGGATCAGCCGGTTGAGCACCGCGAGGACCAGAGCCAGCGCCATGAGCGCGACGAGCGTCCAGTACAGGAACGAGCCGACCGCGCTCTGCAGGTCGCCCGAGTGGATTGCCTGGGCGGCGAACGCGGCGCACATGCCGCCGGTTGTGCCTGCCGAGAGGTCGATCTCGCCGAGCAATAGCACGAACACCAGGCCCAGCGCGATCACGGCGATGAACGAGGCCTGGCCGGGCAGGTTGCCCAGGTTGGACTTGGTCAGGAACCGCGAGCTCACCTGCGAGAAGATGAGCATCAGGATCAGGAGGCCGAGCACCGCGGGTAGTGCGCCGGGATCGCCGCTGCGCAGCCGGGCGTAGTACTCACGTAGCGCGCGCTGGGGGGTGCGCGGGGTGACGTCGACCTGGAACAGCGTGCGCGGATCTATCGGTGTCTCGATGGTTGCTGGGGTGCCGGGCTCGGCGGTGTCGGCCTGGGTGTCTGCCATGACAATCCCTTCAGGCGCTCGTGGCGGCAGTGGCCGGCGGCAGCCCGATCGAGCCGCTGCGTCCAGAGGTGATGAGCTCGACGATCTGGCTGGTGCTCGACTCCTTGGCCATGACCTCGGCGGCCAGCCGGCCGAGGAACAGCGCGTCGACCCGGTCGGCGACCTGCATGACGTCGTTCATGTTGTGCGAGATGAGGACGACGCCATGGCCGCTGTCGGCCAGCCGACGCACCAGCGCTAGCACCTCGGCCGTCTGCGCCACGCCAAGCGCGGCGGTGGGCTCGTCCAGGAAGACGACCTTGCTGTTCCAGAGCACCGCCTTGCCGATGGCCACCGTCTGCCGCTGGCCACCGGACAGGTTGGCCACCAGTTGACGAACCGAGTTCACGGTGCGAACCGACAAGCTGGTGAGCGCCTCGCGGGCCTTCTTTTCCATTTTGCCGTCGGCCATGAACGGGCCAAGCTTCAGTTCGCGTCCCAGGAACATGTTCTGGGTGATGTCGAGGTTCTCGGCCAAGGCGAGGTCCTGGTAGACGAACTCGATGCCGAGCGCCGAGGCTGCTGCCGGCGAGTGGATGTGGACCTCGCGTCCCTCCCACTCGATCTTGCCGGTGTCGATCGAGTTGATACCAGCGACGCACTTGACGAGGGTCGACTTGCCGGCGCCGTTGTCGCCGACCAGAGCAGTGACCTCTCCGGGATAGACGGAGAAGTCGACGTCGTGCAGCACTTGCACGGGACCGAAGCTCTTGTTGAGTCCGGTGACTTTCAGGATCGGGTCGGCCACGCGTCCTCCTGGGAGAGGTTGGTCGGAGCAGCGGCTGGATAAGGCCGGCCGAGACGAGCGCCGCAGCGCGCCCGTCTCGGCCGGGCCGCCTAATCAGGGACTGATGCCCGCCTTCTGGCAGGCGGTCTCAATGCCCTTGCAGATTTGCGCGGCGGTCAGGGCGCCGGCGTCGATGACGTCCTTGACGTTGTCCTTGAAGATCGACTCGGCCTTGAGCAGATACGACGGGACGTCGCGGTTACCGGTCGGGTCATGCAGCTTCTGGGTCGCCAGGGCGCCCGCCTTGCTCTTGTCACCCTTGATCAGCGCCAGGGCGAGCGCGGCGACGGCGTTCGCTTCCTTCGTGACGTCCTTGAAGACGGTCAGGCACTGGTCGCCTTCGATGACGTACTGGAGACCCTGGACGGTCGCGTCCTGGCCGGTGACCGGGACCACCAGGTGTTGGGTCTTCAGCACGGAGATGGCCGAGCCGGCGATGCCGTCGTTGGCCGCCAGCACGCCGTCGACCTTTCCGCCGTTGGAGGTCAGGGCTTGCTGGAAGTCGGTCTTGGCCACCGTGTTGTCCCACTTCGACACGTCAGTCGAGGAGACCACCTTGATGGTGCCGTCGGCCTGGGCCTTGGTCAGAACCGAGTTGGCGCCGTTCTTGAACAGCGTGGCGTTGTTGTCGATGTCAGTGCCGCCGTTGAGCTGGATGATCTGCGCCGGCTTGGGCGGGTTCTTCTCCGCGCTAAGGCACTTGAGCAGGCCGTTGGCCTGCTGCACGCCGACATCCTGGTTGTCGAAGGAGACGTAGTAGTTAGCCGAGCCGCCCAGGTTGAGCCGGTCGTAGTCGATGACCGGGATTCCCGCGCTCTGCGCCTTTTTCTCCACCGAGACACCAGCCGACGGGTCGGGCGGGTCGATGATCAGGACCTTCACGCCCTCGTTGATCATCGTCTGCGCGATCGAGGCGAACTTGTCGTTGCTACCCTGCGCGTTCTGCACGTCGGCCTTGTAGCCGGCGTTGGTGATCGCCTTGGTGATGAGTGGCGCGTCGTAAAGGGTGTACCGGGTGGACGTGACGGTGTCCGGCAGGATCACCCCGATGGTGCCGGATTTGCTCCCGCCGCTGCTGCCCCCTGAGGATTTCTTGCTGCTACTACAGCCTGTGATGGTTACTGCGAGGGCGACTCCAGCGCCGATCAGGCCAACAGTGGTTTTGCGCATTACACCCGCCTTCCGCGGTGACAGGAGGGCCCCCGGCAGATCCGCGCGGCCCACGAATGTAGCGTGCGCGAACATATCGCTGGACATGACGCGCATGAGCGCCTGCAATCAAACCGTTACTGATCCGCGAGACCGTAATCGGTTTCGTTGTATCCGGAAATACACCAGGCGCATCTGTGTCTGGTCTGTGACCTCGCCGATTCCACCGAAGCCGGGAGGTTCAGCGCAGCGAGCGCAGCACGAAGTGCATGATGCCGCCGTGCCGGAAGTAGTCCGCCTCGCCGGGCGTGTCGATACGGACGGTCGCCTGGAAGGTCCACGGATCGCTGCCTCCGTCCGCGGGCGCGGCGGAAACCTCGACCTGGCGCGGGATCTCGCCGTCGTTGAGGGCGGTGATTCCGGTGATGCGGAAAGTCTCCTCCCCGGTGAGTCGGAGGGTTTCGGCGTTCTCACCCTTCGGGAACTCCAGCGGCAGCACGCCCATCCCGATCAGGTTCGAGCGGTGGATGCGCTCGAAGGACTCGGCGATCACCGCCCGCACCCCGAGCAGCGCGGTGCCCTTCGCCGCCCAGTCCCGCGAAGAGCCGGAGCCGTACTCCTTGCCGGCCAGGACGACCAGCGGGGTACCGGCCGAGGCGTAGTTCTCGCTGGCTTCGAAGATCGTTGTAACCGGGCCGTCGGCCTGGGTGAAGTCGCGCGTGAACCCGCCTTGGGTGCCGGGGGCCAGTTGGTTGCGCAGCCGGATGTTGGCGAAGGTGCCGCGGATCATGACCTCGTGGTTGCCCCGGCGCGAGCCGTAGGAGTTGAAGTCGCGTCGCTCGATGCCGTGCTCGGTGAGGTACAGGCCGGCGGGTGAATCGGTCTTGATAGCTCCGGCCGGGCTGATGTGGTCAGTGGTCACGGAGTCACCGAGCTTGAGCAGCACCCGGGCACCGCCGATGTCGGCGACCGGCTCCGGCTCGGCCGGCATCCCATCGAAATAGGGCGGCTTGCGGACGTAGGTGGACCCGGGATCCCACTGGAAGATGTCACCCTCGGGCGTCGGCAGCGAGCGCCAGGTCTCGTCGCCGGCGAAGACGTCCGCGTAGTCGTCCACGTACATCTCACTGGCTATCGACTGGTCGATGACCTCCTGGATCTCCGCTGGGTTCGGCCAGATGTCGTGCAGGTACACCGGTTCGCCGTCCGACCCGGCGCCCAGTGGCTCGTTGACGATGTCGACGTCCATGGACCCGACCAGGGCGTACGCGACCACCAGCGGCGGCGAGGCCAGGTAGTTCATCTGCACATCCGGGTTGATCCGGCCCTCGAAGTTGCGGTTGCCGGACAGCACGCTCACCACGGTCAGGCCGTTCTCGTTGACCGCGGCGGAGATCTCGTCTGGCAGCGGCCCGCTGTTGCCGATGCAGGTCGTGCAGCCGTATCCGACGAGGTTGAACCCGAGCTTGTCGAGGTACGGGGTCAGCCCGGCCCGGTCGTAGTAGTTCATGACGACCTTGGACCCGGGCGCCAGCGTCGTCTTCACCCACGGCTTGCGGTTCAGTCCCTTCTCGACGGCCTTCTTGGCCAGCAGCGCGGCGCCCACCATCACCGACGGGTTGGACGTGTTGGTGCATGAAGTGATGGCCGCGATGACGACGGCGCCATGGTCGAGCTCGCACTTCGTGCCGTCCTCCAGCGTGACCTGCGTCGGTTTGGACGTGCGACCGCTCGCTCCCCTGGCCGCCGACGGCACCGTGGCCTGCTCACTGAAGCTCGGCGGGTCGGAGGCGGGGAAGGACTCGTCCTCGGCCTCGTCGTGCGCGTCCTGTATGGAGTCGCCGTCGGTGTAGTCGGCCAGCGCGCCGCGGAACATCTCCTTGGCTTGGGCCAGCGGCACCCGGTCTTGCGGGCGCTTGGGTCCGGCCAGGGATGGCTCGATGGTGCCGAGGTCGAGCTCGAGGTGCTCGGAGTAGGCCGGCTCGTCGTCGGGGTCGTGCCACAGCCCGTTCGTCTTCGCGTAGGTCTCCACCAGGGCGATCTGGTCGTCCTTGCGGCCGGTGAACCGCAGATAACGAAGGGTCTCGTCATCGATCGGGAAGATCGCGCAGGTCGAGCCGTATTCCGGGCTCATGTTGCCGATGGTGGCGCGGTTGGCGACCGGCACCGCGGCCACGCCCGGGCCGTAGAACTCGACGAACTTGCCGACCACGCCGTGGGAACGCAGCAGCTCGGTGATCGTCAGCACGAGGTCGGTGGCCGTCGACCCGTCGGGCAGCTCGCCGGTCAGCTTGAAGCCGACGACGCGGGGGATAAGCATGCTGACCGGCTGGCCGAGCATGGCCGCCTCGGCCTCGATGCCGCCGACCCCCCAGCCCAGCACGCCGAGCCCGTTGACCATCGTGGTGTGCGAGTCGGTGCCGACCAGCGTGTCCGGGTAGGCCACGCCGTCCCGGGCGAAGACGACGCGGGCCAGGTACTCGATGTTGACCTGGTGGACGATGCCGGTCCCGGGCGGAACCACCTTGAACTCGTCGAAGGCCGTCTGACCCCAGCGCAGGAACTGGTACCGCTCCCGGTTGCGCTGGTACTCCAGTTCCACGTTGCGCTCGAAGGCGTCCGGCACACCGAACAGATCGGCGATTACGGAGTGGTCGATGACGAGCTCGGCTGGGGCTAGCGGGTTGATCTTGGCCGCGTCACCGCCCAGTTCGCGCATGGCCTCGCGCATGGTGGCGAGGTCGACGATCGCCGGCACGCCGGTGAAGTCCTGCATCACCACCCGCGCCGGGGTGAACTGAATCTCGGTAGTAGGCTCGGCTTCCGCGCGCCAGTCGGCAAGCGCCTGGATCTGTTCGGCGGTGACGTTCTTGCCGTCCTCGGCACGCAGCAGGTTCTCCAGCAGCACTTTCAGGCTGAACGGGAGCCGGGCCGAGCCGTGGATCGCGTCGATCCGGTAGTAATCGTAGGAGGCGTCTCCGACGCTGAGCCGGTCCCGGGCTTGGAAGCTGTCGGCTTTCTCGCTGCGCTGCGCTGGCACGGCTCTCTCCTCATCGTTGGCACCTGACCCCATTCTTCACCCGCGCGGGCGGTCGCGTCCGGGCCTATCGCGGCGGCGGCCGAACTGGCATGCACCTGGCAATTCAGGGCTGGCCACCGTTCCCGACTCGATAACCTTGACTGGTGCCGGTGCGAAGTGCGATAGACCTCGCCGGCGATCTCGTCTGCGATGCGTGCCGGATCGTCGTGTGTACAGGCGCGGGCGTCTCCACCGATTCTGGCATCCCGGACTACCGGGGGCCGACCGGGCAATGGACCCGCGACCCGGCGTCGGCGCGGTTCGCCGACCTGCCCTCCTACCTGGGGGACGCAACGCTGCGCGAGCAGGCCTGGGCCCGCCGGGTCACCAACCCGGCGCTGCGGGCCGAGCCCAACGCCGCGCACTTGGCGCTCGCGGTGCTGTACGGACGCGGCGTGGTGAGCGCGGTCCTGACGCAGAACGTCGACGGGCTGCACCAGAAGGCAGGTGTGCCTGACGACGCGGTGCTCGAATTGCACGGCAACATCCGTGAAACCCGATGCGTGAACTGCGACGAGCGGCGGCCGATGGGGGAGGCGCTGGAGCGGGTCCGTTGCGGTGAGCGCGATCCGAGGTGCCTGGACTGCGGTGGCATCCTCAAGTCTGCGACCGTGTTCTTTGGCGAGGCCGTCGACGCGACCGTATTCGCGGAGGCGGCTCGGCGGCTGGCCACCGCCGACTTGCTGTGGGTGATCGGCAGCTCGCTGCGGGTCCAGCCGGTAGCGGGACTGGTCGCGGCCACCGCCCGAGAGACTCCGCTCGTCATCGTCAACGCCGAACCGACCCCGTACGACGGCCTGGCTGCAGCGGTCGTCCGCGACCCGATCGGCGTAGCCGTGCCCGCCATCGTCGAGGAGGCCCGCCGGTGACGGCGACCGCACTCGACACCCAGCAGCGCTGGCGCCGGATCCGGCGCGGGACGGCGCTGGTCTATCTGGCCCTGCTGCTGACGATCGTGGTGACCATCGGCGTACCGACCGACCGAGGCAGTCTGCTGCTGATCATCCTGGCCGGGCTCGGCATCACGTGCATCGGGCGGGGTTGGCGCGCGTACGGCCGGGCGCTGCTGGACTGGCTGCCGTTCACCGCGGTGCTCATCGCCTATGACTACACGCGCGGTGTGGCCGACGCGCTCGGCATGCCGCTACACGTGGCCGACGTGGCCGCCGTCGACCGGTTTGCCTTCGGCCAGGTGCCGACCGTCTGGATGCAGAACCACTTCTTCGACCCTGGTTCGCCGCACTGGTACGACGCCGTGGCCACGCTCGCGTACGCGAGCCACTTCCTGGCCACGCCGATCATGGCCGCCATCCTGTGGATTCGCGACCGCGCGGTCTGGATGCGCTTCGCACGCCGCGTGATCGCGCTGGCGGTGGCCGGTCTGGCGACCTACATCCTGTTCCCGGCGGCGCCGCCCTGGTACGCGGCCCAGGTGGGCGTCATCGAGCCGGTGGTGCGCGCCTCCGGCCGGGGCTGGTACTGGCTGCACATCAACCACGCCGGCAACCTGCTCGACGAGGGCCAACGCGCGTCGAACGACGTCGCCGCGATGCCCTCGCTGCACGCCGCCTACGCCACCATCATCGCGTTGTTTGTCATCCACGCGACGCGCAGCCGGTGGCGTTGGCTGATGGTGGCCTATCCCGCGATCATGGGTCTCGCTTTGGTGTACACCGCCGAGCACTACGTCATCGATATCGTTCTCGGCGTGGTCTTTGCCGTGATCGTGGACCGGCTCTGCACCATCTGGGAGGCGCGCCACCCGGCCCAAGAAGAGCGCCAGCGACGCGCCGCGCGGGCCGCAGCGCTGTCCGAAAGCACTGATTCGGACGTTCTCGTATAAAGCGGTGCCAGCGTTGTGCACCGGGCAGCATTAGGGGCCAATCCGTGAAGCGTGTCCACTTGTGTGACTGTTGGGGTGCGTGGTTCCCTAGTCTGCGCTGAACGAGACGAAATGGTGCGCACGCCCGATAATCGGGCGTGCAGGTGCGTCGAGAGGGGGGCGCAGTGGCGGATCCTCGACGCGGATCGCGGCACCGGATTCCTCGGCTCGCCCTGGCCGCTGCCCTGGCCGGGGTGGTCATCACCCTGCTCGTTCCGTTCGCTCCGGCGGCCTCGGCCCGTCCGACTAATCCCAGCAACAGCTCGATCAACCGCGCCAAGGCGGCTCAGGCGCAGGCGGCGCGCGACGTGGGCCGCCTCTCGGGTCTGATCTCCCAGATCGAGGCCAGGCTCCAGCGGCTGAACGACCGGGCCGACCTGGCGAAGCAGAAGTACGACAAGGCGCTGTGGGATCTCGACCAGGCCAAGAAGGCCGCGGCCAAGGCGCGCCGCGTCGTCAGCCAGGCACAGCAGAATCTCGACGCCGCCCAGAAGACGTTCCACCAGTTCCTGCGGGCGGTCTACACCAACAGCGACATCGGTGGATCGAGCCTGCTGACCGCGTCCGACCCGAACGTGCTGCTCAGCCGCGGCGACCTGACCAACTACACCAGTGCGCACCAGATCAACGGCATCGGCACGCTGACCCGCGCGAAGCTGGCCAAGTCAAACGCGGACGCGGCCGCCCGCAACGCCGTCATCGGCCAGAAGAAGGCGACTGTCGCGGCCGGCGTGGCGCTGAAGGCGGCGGTGGACGCAGTCAACGCCGCGAAGGTACAGCGCACGGCGCTGCTTCAGCAGAAGGCGGCTTACCAGGCCCAGCTACAGCGCGCTGGCATGATCCTGACCGGTCTCCAGAACAAGCGCGCCGCCTACCTCAAGTGGAGAGCGCAGCAGGAAGCGCTGCGCCGCGCCGCCGCGGCACGACGGGCCGCCGCGCTGCGCCGGGCACTCGCCAGCTCGGGTGGCGTCAGCGTCAACCCGAACCCGTCGGGCTCGGCCGCTCCTATCGGCGTCTGGACGCCGGCCAAGGGCCGCGCCGCGGTGGGTTACGCCGAGCGCTACCTTGGCTGGCCGTACGCCTGGGACGGCGGAACCTATTACGGTCCGAGCCGCGGCCTGTGCATCGACGCGGTCACCAAGGCGTTCGGCGACTGCCACAAGATCGGCTTCGACTGCTCTGGCCTCACGATGTACGCGTGGGCGCAGTTGGGCATCTATACCCAGCACTACGCGCCGAGCCAATGGTCCATCGGCCGGTTCCACCCGTCGATCAGCCAGCTGATGCCCGGCGACTTGATCCTGTATTCGTCCAACGGCAATCCGTACAGCGCCCATCACGTCACGATGTACATCGGGGACGGGAAAATGATCGAGGCGCCCCAGAGTGGCGAGTACGTCCACATCACCTGGCTGCGCCTCGACGAGTTCGCCGGGGCGGTCCGACCGGGAAGCTGAGGCTCGCCCGCAGACCCCCGCGTCGTCACGTACCGTGAGCCGATGACCGTTCCCACGCCGGCCGCGGACGCCAGCTCGCTCGAACGGGTGATGTTCGAGGTCAAGCGTGTCATCGTCGGTCAGGAGCGTCTGGTCGAGCGGATGATGGTCGGCGTGCTGGCCCGCGGGCACTGCCTACTCGAGGGTGTGCCGGGCGTGGCCAAGACACTCGCCGTGGAGACCTTCGCCCGGGCCGTCGGTGGCTCGTTCGCGCGCCTTCAGTTCACGCCCGACCTGGTGCCGTCCGACATCGTCGGGACGCGGATTTACCGCCCGGGCAGCGAGCGGTTCGACACCGAGTTGGGCCCGGTCTTCGCCAACTTCGTGCTCACCGACGAGATCAACCGTGCGCCGGCCAAGGTGCAGTCGGCGCTGCTGGAGGTGATGGCCGAGGGGCACGTCACCATCGCCGGCGAGCGCTTCCCGGTGCCGCAGCCGTTCCTCGTGCTGGCCACTCAGAACCCAATCGAGAGTGAAGGCGTCTACCCGCTCCCGGAGGCGCAGCGGGACCGGTTCCTGATGAAGATCCCGGTCGGCTATCCGACTGCCGCCGAAGAGCGCGAGATCGTCTACCGGATGGGCGTCGATCCGCCCGTGGCTAACACTGTGATCAGCCCGGAGGAGCTCCAGCGGCTCCAGGGCACCGCGGGACGGGTCTTCGTCCACCACGCGATCGTCGACTACGTCGTCCGTCTCGTCCTGGCCACGCGCATGCCGGGGCAGCTCGGGCTGCGCGACGTGGCCTCGTGGGTGGCCTACGGGGCCAGCCCGCGGGCCAGCCTGGGTCTGGTGGCCGCCGGACGGGCCATGGCGCTGATGCGCGGACGCGACTACGTCCTGCCCCAGGACGTACTGGACATCGCCCCGGACGTCCTGGCGCACCGACTCGTCCTCTCCTACGACGCCATCGCCGACGGAGTGCCCGCCACCCACGCCGTCCGCCGGGTGCTCGAGACGGTGGCCTTGCCGCAGATCTCGCAGCGGCAGCGGGCCGGGGCCGCGCCGGGCTATGCGCCGCCCGCCGCCGGGATCCCGCCCTCCGGTGAGCGGTCCGCATAGGCGTCGTTCTCGTGGAACCGCAACCGTCCGGACCGGCCACCGAGGCCACCCCTCTCGTGGCGCCGGGCACCGAGCCGGTGTTGCGCAAGCTCGAGCTCGTCGTCCGGCGTCGGCTGGACGGACTGCTACAGGGCAACTATCTCGGCCTCATCCCGGGGCCGGGCTCGGAGATCGCCGAGTCGCGGCTCTACTACCCCGGCGACGATGTGCGCCGGATGGACTGGCCGGTGACCGCACGCACGACCGTGCCGCACGTACGTCAGACCATCGCCGACCGCGAACTCGAGACGTGGGCCATCGTCGACCTGTCGCCCAGCTTGGACGTCGGCACCGCGCGCACCGAGAAACGTGAGCTCGTGTACGCGGCGCTGACCGCGGTGGTCTACTTGACCGCGCGCGGCGGCAACCGGATCGGCGCCATCGTCACCACCGGCGAGGACACCTACCGGATACCGGCGCGCGCCGGCGTGCCGCACGCCCGCCACCTCATCCGGAAAGTGGCCGCCACACCTCGGGCGTCGAAAGGACGCCGCGGCGACCTGGCCCTGGCGCTCGAGATGGCCCGCCGCCCCCCGCGAAGGCGCGGGCAGATCGCGGTGATCTCGGACTTCCTCGGCGACGACGACTGGGTGCGGCCATTGCGTGGTCTGGGGGAGCGGCACCAACTGCTCGGGATCGAGATCGTCGACCCGGCGGAGATGAACCTGCCCAACGCCGGCCTGGTCACCTTCGTCGACCCGGAGACCGGCGACCAACTCGAGGTGCAGACCAGCCGGGCTAACCTGCGCGAGCGCTACGCGGTGGCCGCGGCCGGCCAGCGCCAGCAGATCGCGACATCGCTGCGCCACGCGGGCGCGGCGCATCTGCGGCTGCACACCGACCGGGACTGGCTGGAAGACGTCCTGCGCTTTGTCATCGCGCAGCGCCGGAGGCGGGGGGGTGGCCCGTCCTGATGTTCGACTCTTCGCAATGGCTGTGGCTGCTCCTCGGCGTCTTTCTGCTGGCCGCTGTCTACGTCGTGTTGCAGCTGCGCCGCCGCCGCTATGTGGCCCGCTTCTCGAACGCGGGCTTGCTGGCCTCGATCGCGCCGAAGCGTCCCGGCTGGCGGCGCCATCTGACGTTCGCGCTGTTGCTGCTGGCGCTCACCGTGCTCAGCGTCGGCGTGGCCCGACCCACCGCGGCGGTCCGGGTGCCGCGCGAGGAGGCCACCGTCATGCTGGCGTTGGACGTCTCGCTGTCCATGCAGGCCACGGACGTCCTGCCGACACGCATCGACGCGGCCAAGAAAGCGGCGCTCAAGTTCGCTGACCTGCTCCCGCCCAAGATCAACCTAGGGCTGGTGGCCTTCGCCAAGTCGGCAGAGGTGAAGGTCCCGCCGACCATTGACCGGGACTCCTTCAAGGCCGCCGTCAACGCCCTTGAGCTGCGTGAGTCGACGGCGATCGGCGACGCGGTGGAGGCCTGTCTCGACGCCATCAGGACGTTCTCGGCCGCGACCACGGCGAAGGGCTCGAAGCCACCGCCGGCCCAGATCGTGCTGCTTAGCGACGGGACCAGCAACTCCGGGAAGAAGCCGCTGGACGCGGCCCAGGACGCGATGAAACAGAAGGTGCCGGTGGCCACCATTGCTTTCGGCACGCCCTCAGGGACGGTCGACCTGCCCGGCGAGGGCGTCCAGCCCGTGCCGGCGGACCGGACTACGCTGCACCGGCTGGCCGACGCCACGCACGGCTCGTTCCACACCGCGGTGTCCGAGCAGGAGCTCTCCGCGATCTACAAGGACCTCGGCTCGCAGATCGGCTACCAGACCGTGCACCGCGACATCAGTTGGCGGTTCATGGCGCTGGGCCTGCTCATCGGCATGGTGGCCGCGGCCACGTCGCTGCTCTGGGCGGGCCGGCTCGTCTGACGCCGCCTGGGCCTTCAGTAGCCTCTGGGCCATGGATCGATCCGTTCTCGTGACCGGCGGCAACCGGGGCATCGGCCTGGCCATCGCGCAGGCCTTCCACGCCGACGGAGACCGGGTCGCGGTGACCCACCGGGGCAGCGGCGGTCCGGACGGGATGCTCAGCGTTCGGTGCGACGTCACCGACGTGGTCGAGGTGGACGCCGCCTTCGCTGCCGTCGAGGCCGAGCAGGGAGCGGTCGAAGTCCTCGTCTCGAATGCCGGGACGACGGACGACACATTGCTGCTGCGGATGTCGGAGGACTCGTTCCAGGCGGTCCTGGACGCCAATCTGACCGGCGCGTACCGCGTGGCCAAGCGGGCCGCGGCCGGCATGCTGAAGATGAAGCGCGGCCGGATGATCTTCATCTCTTCGGTAGTGGGGCTCATGGGCGCTCCAGGTCAGGTGAACTACGCGGCGAGCAAAGCGGGTCTGGTGGGGCTGGCGCGTTCGATCGCGCGTGAGCTCGGCAGTCGCGGCATCACCGCCAACGTGGTGGCGCCCGGGTTCATCGCGACGGACATGACGGCCGCGATGACCGACGCGCGCAAGGCGGAGGTGCTGGCCGGCGTGCCGCTGCGCCGCTACGGCAGCGTTGAGGAGATCGCCGCCGCGGTTCGCTATCTGGCCTCGCCCGAGGCGGGTTACGTCACCGGAGCCGTGCTCGCCGTCGACGGCGGCGTCTCCATGGGGATCTGAGAGGACACGCGCGTGGGGATCCTGGACGGGAAACGGCTGCTGATCACCGGCGTCATCACCGACGCGTCCATCGCCTTCACCGTGGCCCGGGTGGCTCAGGAGCAGGGTGCGCAGATTGTGCTCACCGGCTACGGGCGGATGTCGCTCGTGGAGCGAGTGGCCCGCAAGCTCCCCAACCCGGCCCCGCTCGTCGAACTGGACGTCACCGATCCCGACCACCTGGCCCGGCTGCCCGAGCTGGTCGGCGAGCACGTCAACGGCATCGACGGCGTCATGCACTCGATCGCGTTCGCCCCGCCGTCTTGTCTCGGCGGCGACTTCCTCGACGCACCATGGGAGGACGTGGCCACGGCGCTGCACGTCTCGGCGTTCTCGCTCAAGTCGCTGGCGGTCGCATCGCTGCCGTTGTTCGGCCCGGATGGCGGAGCGCTGGTGGGGCTGACCTTCGACGCCCGCGTGGCCTGGCCTGCGTATGACTGGATGGGCGTGGCCAAGGCCGGGCTCGAATCGACGGCCCGCTATCTGGCCCGCGAGCTCGGCCCCAAGCGGATCCGGGTGAACCTGGTGGCGGCCGGCCCAATCCGCACCATGGCCGCCAAGAGCATCCCGGGGTTCAGCGAGTTTGAGGACGCCTGGAACGGACGGGCTCCGCTCGGCTGGGACAACACCGACGCCGAGCCGGTGGCCCGGACCTGCGTGGCGTTGCTCAGCGACTGGCTGCCGACCACCAGCGGCGAGATGGTGCACGCCGACGGCGGCTTCCACGCCATGGGGGTCTAGTGTCCGATGTACGACGGTTTCCTGCTGCTCGGGTTCGGCGGGCCGGAGGGTCCCGACGAGGTGATGCCGTTCCTGCGCAACGTCACGCGCGGCCGAGCCGTCCCCGACGAGCGACTCGCTGAGGTGGCCGAGCACTACCTGCACTTCGGCGGGGTGTCGCCGATCAACGCACAGTGCCGGGCGCTGCTGGATGCGGTGGCGGCTGAGTTCGAGGCCAGGCACATCCCGCTACGGACGTACTGGGGCAACCGGAACTGGCACCCCTTCGTCACTGACACGGCGGCCCGGATGCGTGCCGACGGCGTGCGGCGAGCGCTCGTGCTGGTCACCAGCGCGGCGGGTGGCTACTCCGGCTGCCGGCAATACCGTGAGGACTTGGCTGGCGCTCGGGCGCGCGTCGGGCCGGGCGTGCCGGAGTTGATCAAGCTGCGGCATTTCTTCAATCACCCTGGCTTCATCGCCGCCAACGCCGACCACGTGCGCACCGCGCTCGCGATCCTGCCGGAGGACGAGCGGGACTCCGCCGCGCTGGTCTTCACGGCGCACTCGGTGCCGGAGGCCGCGGACGCCAACGCCGGCATGGAGGGCATGCTGTATAGCCGCCAGCAGCGTGAGACGGCGTGTCTCGTGGCCGAGGCGGTCCGGGGTCCGGGTGCTGCTTTCGACCTGGCCTGGCAGTCCCGCTCCGGCTCGCCCGGCACGCCGTGGCTTGAACCGGACATCAACGAGCATCTCGCTGACCTCGCCAGGCGCGGCGTCCGGTCGGTCGCGGTTTGCCCGACCGGCTTCGTGTCCGACCATCTCGAGGTGCTGTGGGATCTCGACGTCGCAGCCGCCGCCACGGCGCGTGACCTGGGACTCACGATGGTCCGGGCCCGCACCGCCGGAACGCATGCCAGCTTCGTCGACGCGGCGGTCGGGCTGGTCCAGGAGCAGCTGGACGGGACCGATCCCGCGGTAGTGGGAACGTTCGGCGTCACGGGGGTGGATTGCCCGACCGAACTTGGCTGTTGCCTGGCCCGGACGGCAGCGCCAGCACGCCGCTGACCGCCGCCGGCGGCGAGGAAGTTCGAGGCGGGGTGGCGTCGGCGCATCGTTGAGCCGACGCCAAGGGGCTGGAAACCGCATGGGGCCGGACATGACGCGGCCCCCGGAGCCGAAGCCCCGGGGGCCACCTCGGTCAAACCGCCTTGCGGCGATCTGTCCGGCAATTCCGCCTTGCGGCTTCCTTGCACGAGGAACATTACGACGGCCACCAAGCCAACACAAGGGGCCGGAGAGGGAAATTCGAGAAACTTACGTCCCGCAAATCACGGCGCGTCCCAAGGTACTCATTCGACCCGCGGGTTACGCCTACCGAGCCTTTTTTTGCGCGCTCAATCGCGCCATGGACCGATGCCGCCGACCCGCTTCGGCGTGATGTGCAGGATGTAGCCAGGCGGATGGTTCTCACCAGGTGGGAAGGTCACGCCCGGGCCGAGATAGGCGTGCGCGAGTCGCTGAAGCAGGTCTGCGGCGCCGCCCTCAGTAACGCGTCCTGATCCAGTCAGGACGAGGTACTCGGCCAGCCCGAAATCGTTGACAACGCCGGTCTCGAGGGAGAGGACGACTCGCGGATCACGACGGACGTTGCGCAACTTCTGCCGGTCGTCCAGATGTCCGCAGACGATCTCGTCGCCGTCGAGGCCCACCCACACCAGCGTGAGCTGTGGGCTGCCGTCGGGATTGACGGTGACTAGATGCGCCGGCTTCCCGGATTCGATGAGGTCGCGTGCGGCCGCGTTGAGAACGCTCATGCCTTGTGACACTAAACGAGCCCCATAACGTGACGTGGCCCCCAGAGCCGGAGCTCCGGGGGCCACCTCGGCCAGTCCGCCTTGCGGCGATCTGTCCGGCAATTCCGCCTTGCGGCTTCCTTGCAGAAAGAACTCTAGAGAGTCCGCGACCACGCGCGCAAGAGGCAGACCCATGGAAATCCAGCAACTCTGGTCCCACTCGCGGGTTCTGGTCCCGTGTGTCCCGTCCGTGCGCCCGCCGACACCCATCGGCCGTCGACAAATCGTCGGACACGTCGTCCATTCGTCGCCGAGGTAACGAGCTGGCGACGGCACCTACGCCTTCTCGCAAACGCCTCTCACCGATGCGAAGATTGAGCCATGCCCGCGTGGTTGATCTGGCTCATCGCCGCCGGCGTGCTGGCTGGAGCGGAGGCGCTCTCGGCCGACCTGGTGCTGGTCATGCTGGCGGGCGGTGCGGTGGGTGGCAGCGTGGCGGCGCTAATCGGGTTGCCCGTCGCCCTGCAGGCCATCGTCGCTCTGCTCGTCGGATTGGGCTTGCTGCTGGGCGTGCGCCCGGTGGCGCGGCGGCACCTCATGACCCACCCAGACCATCCGACGAACGCCGCGGCGCTCGTGGGCAAGAAAGCCGTCGTCTTGCAGTCCGTTGACGCCAACGGCGGGCGGGTGCGACTCAACGGCGCCGAGTGGTCGGCGCGCTCGTTGGATGGCCGTCGGATCATTCAGGTCGGCGAGACGGTCGAGGTCGTCGAGATCTCAGGAGCCACGGCGGTGGTATGGGACGGCACCTGACCGGATAGGTTCCTCCCCGCCCGAGCGCTCGACGAAGGAGCAGCCGTGACTGCAAGTCTGATCTTCCTGATCGTGGTACTGGTCGTGGCCACGATCATCCTGATGAGGAGCGTCCGCATCGTGCCGCAAGCCCGCGCGGGCGTGGTCGAACGGCTCGGCCGCTACATCCGGACGCAGGGACCCGGCCTGACGTTGCTCGTACCGTTCGTGGACCGGATGCGGCCCCTGATGGACCTGCGCGAGCAGGTGGTCTCCTTCCCGCCCCAGCCGGTCATCACGTCGGACAACCTGACCGTCGCCATCGACTCGGTTATCTACTTCCAGGTGACCGACCCGCGGGCGGCCAGTTACGAGATCGCCAACTACATCCAAGCCGTCGAGCAGCTCACTATCACCACCCTGCGAAACGTGGTCGGCTCGCTCAACCTGGAGCAGGCGCTCACCAGCCGCGACAGCATCAACACCCAGCTGCGCGGCGTGCTCGACGACGCCACCGGGCCGTGGGGCATCCGGGTGGCCCGCGTCGAGATCAAGGCCATCGACCCGCCGCCGTCCATCCAGGATGCGATGGAGAAGCAGATGCGCGCCGACCGCGACAAGCGCGCCATGATCCTTCAGGCCGAGGGTCAGCGGGAAGCCTCCATCAAGAGCGCGGAAGGCCAGAAAGCAGCGCAGATCCTCTCCGCCGAAGGCCAGAAGCAGGCCGCCATCCTGGCCGCCGAGGCCGACCGCCAGTCACGGATTCTGCGCGCCCAGGGGGAGCGGGCGGCGCGGACGCTGGCCGCGCAGGGTCAAGCAAAGGCCATAGAGACCACGTTCACCGCGATCCACAACAACCGGCCGGACCCGGCCCTGCTGGCTTATCAGTACCTGCAGACGTTGCCGCAGATCGCGCAAGGCGACGCGAACAAGATGTGGATCGTCCCGAGCGAGTTCAGCAAGGCCGTTGAAGGCCTGTCCCGGATGGCCGGCGGCGGCGAGGACGGTGAGCTGCCCGCCTGGCTGAAGGCTGGCGAAGGCGCCACCGGGGACGGGTCTCAGACCATCGACACCACCGGCTGGTTCACGTTGCAGCCGGACGAGGCGATCAGCGAGCCCAGCGACGCCGACCTCGAGGAGTCCCCGAAGGAGGACGTCGACCCGACCGAGCTGCCGTCCATCCCGTCCCTGTCCGAGCTCACCCAGTCCGCGCCAGGACGACGGGCGCCGACGCCCGCGGAGGAGCCAGCCGAGCCCGCACCGCCGGAACCGCCACCACTGCCGCCGCCCACCCCGCCGCAGCCACCCGCCCAACAGCAGCCGCCCCCGCAGCCACCCGCCCAACAGCAGCCGCCACCGCAGCCCTACCCGCCTCCGCCGGGGCAGCCCGGCTCACCGGGCTGGTCGCCACCGCCGTACGGACAGGTGCCCGGCTACGGCCCGCCGCCGCAAGGTCCGCCTCCGCAGGGTCCGCGCAGGTAGCGCGGTCAGAAGCCGGTTATCGGCCAGGGGAGCAGGCCGGTCCGAAGCATGGCGTCGGCTCTTGCGATCGCGCCCGGGACGAGTTCATCCACCAGACCGGCCGCGTGCTGGACGCGCAGCGAGAAGTCGCCGAGGTAGACGGCCGCGAGCGCACGCTGCGACATCCGCAGCTCCGGGCTCGCCGTCTGCGTGCGGACGCAGGTGGCGCCGTCGGTTCCCGCGTCGAGCAGGTACGTGCCGGCGGCGTAACCGCCGGTGTCGTCGTCGACGAGCTGGAACGCCAGCGTACCGGGCACGGCATAGCCGCGGGCGGACATCGCGGCGGGCACGTCCAGCAGCCGCACCCAGACCGCGTCGAGGACCTCGGCACGCAGCACCCGACCGTCCACCAACTCCCAACGCAACGGATCGTCGACGGGGCCATTGCTGACAGTGACCTCGTCCACGACGTCCAAGTTCAGCAGGTAGTCCCACAGTCCGGTCCGGGCCACGGGATTGGCCGCGATGACGTCAGAGGCCCGCACCTTGCCGCCGCGGGTGAACTCGAAGCCCTCGGTCGCGCGCCAGCTCACGTATCCGTCGACGGTGCCCGCGTCGTCCTCGTGGACGATGTAGATCGGATCAGCCTCGTCCTTGCCGCGCAGCTCCGGCAGGAAGATGCGCTCCCAATCGGACTCATCGCGCTTGAGGTTCCCGGCCCGCTGGCGGCGGACGACCTCGAAGAGGTCCGGCGCCAACTCCTGCATGTCGGCGCGTTCCACCTCGCGCACCGCGGCACCGGTAGGACGACGCCGCAGTTGGGCCCCCGCCGAACGGATGGCCATCTTGACCTCGGCCCATTGCGAGGCCGGGGCGTACCCGAACCGTCCGTAGATCGGCCACTCGGCCGCGATGAGGATGCTGATCGGCTCGCCGCGGTCGTGGGCGTCATCCAATGACGTCGAGATCATCGACCGCAGCAGTCCCCGGCGACGGTGGGTGGCGGCGACGGTGACCGAGGTGACCGCGTCGGCGGTGAGGTCGACGGTGGCACCATCCCGGCCCGGAACGCTGAACGGTGTGCTGAAGGTGCGCAGGGTTCCCACGTACCGGCCACCCGCTTTGGCGCCCCAGGAGCGCCCTTCGTCAAAGTGCTTGGCGCGCCATTCGAGCACCTCGGGCGTCGCCACCGGGTGCGGATCGAGGAAGGTGGTGTGGACCAACCGGCTCCACGCCGGCAGGTCCTCGACCTGAACGCGATCAATGCTGACGTCGGTCACGAACTGACCATGCCATCCCGGTCCGACGGTGTGCACGACGATTTCGGTCAGTCATCAGGGCCGGAGCGTCGATAGGCCTCCACTTCGGTGGCCTTCGCCGTTAGCCAGACCCGCTGGCGCTCGGCCAGGCCGAGTTCGGCCACCGCCGCAGGCGTGACGTCGACGGCAGCGTCTAACGGCCCGTGCGTGTCCAGCCGGATGCGGTCACCGAGTTGCGAGATCCGGCTCAGGACAGCGGGCCAGGCGTTGCGGGCGCTGCTCGGATCGGGCGCCGCGGTGTGCACGGTGATCGCATTAGGCCGCACCATCGCGAGCGCCGGGCCACGCAATGCGGTGTCGGCCAGCGCCAGCTCGGCTCCGGACGGCAGGCGAAGCCGCCCGTCCGAGGCCTCGCCGGCGTAGAGGTTCACCCCCATCAGTCGCGCGGTGTACTCGGTCTCCGGCCGCGCGGCCACCTCGGCCGGGGAACCGGTCTGTCGCACCCGGCCCTTCTCGATCACCATCAGCCGGTCGGCCAGCAGCAGGGCGTCGAGCGGGTCGTGGGTCACCAGCACGGTCGGCCCGGCGAAGGCGTGCAGCCGCTCGCGGAGGACGGCACGGACGTCCAGCCGGGTCTGGGCGTCAAGAGCGGCCAACGGCTCGTCGAGCAGCAGCGCGACCGGATCGACGGCGAGGGCCCGGGCGAGCGCGACGCGTTGGGCCTGGCCGCCGGACAACGTCGCGGGTTTGGCGGTGGCGACCTCGGCGAGGCGAAGCCGGTCCACCAGCTCCTGGGCGAGCGCACGCGACTGCGGCCGGGACACGCCGGCGCAGCGCGGCCCGAAGGCGATGTTGTCGACGACGCTGAACTGCGCGAACAGCCGGTAGTCCTGGAACACGACGCCAAGCCGGCGCCGCTCCGGCGCGACGAACCGCCCTGCGGCCACGTCGTCGTACACCTCGTCGCCGACGCGCACGTATCCACCGGTGAGCGGCGTCAGGCCGGCGAGCGCCCGCAGCAGGGTCGACTTGCCGGCCCCGTTCGGTCCCAACACGGCCAGCACCTCGCCGGGCGCGACGTCGAGGGCCAGGTCGAGCGCGAACTGCGGCCGGTCCACGCCGATCCGGCCGTGGATACCCCGGCTCACGAGTTTTTCGGGGCCCCCGCGAAAACGCGGAGCGTTCTGTGCGAGGCGTTTTCGTGGGGTGATCATGCGCCACCCGTCCGCAGCCAGCGATCGCGCAGCGACACGAGGATGGCCACCGAAACCGCGACCAGCACGAGGCTCAACGCGTTGGAGAGTTCAGGGCTTACGTCCAGCCCGGTCGACACCAGGATCGGCATGGTCCGCGTGGCGTACGGATTGTTGCCGGCGAAGACTATGGTGGCGCCGAACTCGCCCAGTGCCCGCGCCCAGCACAGCACGGTACCCGCGACGATCGCCGGGGCCAGCCGAGGCAGCGTGACCCGGCGCACGACGGTCCAGCGCGACGCGCCCAGTGTGGCGGCGGCCTCCTCGACCCCGCCGTCGAGTGACCGGAGGGCACCTTCCACGGTGATGACGAGAAACGGCATGGCCACGAACGCCTGGGCCATGACGACCGCGGGTGTGGTGAACGGCAAGGTGTAGCCGAACCACTCGTACAGGTAGCGCCCGATCAGCCCTCGTCGGCCGAACGCGGCAAAGAGCGCGACCCCACTAGCCACCGGCGGGAGCACCAGCGGCAGCAGGGCAATCGCGCGCAGCACCGAGATCCCGGGCAGCCGAGCGCGCGCGAGCACCCAGGCCAGCGGAACGCCCAACAGCAGTGACACCGCCGTCGCCGCGAACGCGCATTCGAGCGACAACCGCATGGCACGCAGCGCGTCGGACTCGCGCAGGATGCCGAACAGGTCGCTCCACGGCGCGCGCACGAGAAGGCCGAGGATGGGTAGCCCGAGGAACAGCAGCCCAAGCGCCGCCAGCGGTACGAATGGGCCGGGCACACCGTGCGGCGCCGGCGGTTCGGCGGCCGCGGCCAGACGGGCACGTGCAGTCAGCCGCCGACTTCCATCCGGGACCGTCACGCCGAGGTCAGGGCGAGAGGAAGCCGGCTGCTGTCAGGGCCGACTGGCCAGTGCCGGAGAGGACGAAGGCGACCCAGGCCTGGGCCGTCGTCTTGTTGGCGCTCGACTTGATCACCGCGATGGGGTAGGTGGTGCTCGCGTTCACGTCGGTGGGAATCTCGACGCCTTTGACCTTGGCGCCGGCGGACTTGACGTCGGTGACATAGACCACCCCGGCGTCGACGGCCTCGTTCTCGACCTGCTGCAGCGTCGACTTCACGTCCGGCTGCTCAGTTACGGGCTTGACGGTGATCTTGGCGTTGGTGAATACCTGCTGCGCGGTCTTGCCGCAGGGCACCTGGGGCTGGCAGAGCGCCACCTTGACACCGGACTTGGCCAGGTCGTCGAGCGAGTCGATATTCGCGGGGTTGTCCGGCGGGACAGAAATCTCCATCTCGTTCTTGGCGAACGTCTTCGGGTCGCTGGCGTTGCCGGCGTCGACGACGCTCTGCATGTTGCCGGGCGCGGCGGAGGCGAACACGTCCGCCTTGTCGCCCTCGTTGATGTTGGTGGCCAGCGCAGAGCTGGCCGCGAACTGGAAGACGACCTTGGTCCCCGGATGGTCCTTCTCGAACTGCTTGCCGAGATCGGTGAACACCTCGGTCAGCGAAGCAGCGGCGAAAACCTGGATGGTGTCGATGTCGTTCTCCTTCGACGAGGTACACGCCGCGAGCGTGGCGCTCAGCAGCAGCACCGCAACGACGGCGGCGATCGTGCGTACCCGGGTCAAGCCGACACCTCAACCACGACATTGGTGGCTTTGACGGCGGCGACGGCACGGACGCCGGGCTCGAGGCCGAGCGCGTCGGCCGACTCCCGGCTCATCAGGGAAACGATGCGGTGCGGGCCGGCCTGGATCTCGACCTGGGCCATCACCGCGTCGCGCACGACCCGGGTGACCAGGCCGGTGAACCGGTTGCGGGCCGATTCCTTGACGATCGGACGGTCGGTGGGCCGGGTGCTGTCCTCGGCCATCTCGGTGGCCAGCAGGGCCAGGTCGGCGCCGTCGACGGTGCGCCGACCGTGGGCGTCGGCCTGCGCGGTCAGCCGACCGTCGTCGATCCACCGGCGCAGCGTGTCGTCACTGACGCCCAGCAACTGGGCGGCCTCACCTACGCGAAAGCGGGGCACCGCGTCAGAATAGCCGTATCCACGGTAGAAATACCGACTGTGGGCCGCAGATGCGGAGTTAGAGCCAGCTGACCCGGTCGTGCAGGTAGACGTAGCCGACGAAGCTGACCGCGTCGAGAAGGAAGTGGGCGATCAGCAGCGGCAGCACTCGGCGGGCCCGAGTGAACCACCATCCGAAGATCACTCCCATAACGGCGTTGCCGAGAAACCCGCCGAATCCTTGGTAGAGGTGGTAGCTGCCGCGCAGCACCGCGGCGGCGCCGATG
Organism: Jatrophihabitantaceae bacterium; assembly: GCA_036258135.1. GTDB lineage: Bacteria > Actinomycetota > Actinomycetes > Mycobacteriales > Jatrophihabitantaceae > DATAEG01. Next base: position 22,208 of record DATAEG010000116.1, read on the forward strand.
GCGCGCTCCCGGGTCCAGCCGAGCTGCGCCAGACGCGTCAGCAGGTAGCCCATCACGATGATCTCTTCGGAGACGGCGTTCTGGAGCGCCGACGTTACGAGCACCGGGATGCGGTACCAGACGTCGGGCAGCGAGCTGGCCACGATGTTGACGCCGAGGCCCAGCCGATGCGCCACATAGACGACGACCAGGCCGGGGATCCCGATCAACGCGGCGAACCCGATGCCCTGGAGGCTCTCCAGCTTGAGCCGGCTCGTGTCCAGCCCGATGCCGAAGCCGGAACCGGGCGGACGCAGGTAGCGGTAGAGCAGGAACAGCGCCAGTGCCGGCGGGACGAAACCCTCGGCCAGCGAGACCACCTGGTAGATGAAGTCCAGCCATTCCCTGTTCTGGACGAAGACGCCGTTGATCGTCGCGGTCTGCTTGGACAGCGCCACAGGTTGGGTGAGCCGATCGATCAGATTGACCAGCGCGTTGAGGCCCGAGGCCCCGAGGGAGACACCCAGTAGCAGGATGATCTCGAAGCCGAGATCGCGCCGTTGCTTCGGGTCGGTGACGACCTCAGGCTGCTGCGCGGTCACGACCGCCAGCCACCCGGGTGCGTGCACGCGCTGACGGTACGCCGCGACGACGATCCTCCCGCCGACCGATCATGCAACGCTCGGCCGCGTCAGGCGGCCGAACATTGCATGATCCGGGGGGACGACGGTTAGACGGTGCGGAGGACGAACTCCGCCTCGATGTTGATCGTGACCTTGTCACCGATGACGACGCCGCCGCCCTCCATGGGGATCTGGAAGTTGACGTCGAAGTCCTTGCGGTTGATCGTGGCCGTCGCCGAGAAGCCGGCGCGCGTGCCGCCGTAGGCGTCCGGTCCGAAGCCGGAGAGCTCAACGGAGAGCGGCACCGACTGGGTGATCCCCTTGAGGGTCAGCTCACCGTCAACGACGATGTCGTCACCGTTGAAGCGCACGCCGGTCGAGGCGTAGGTCATCTCCGGGTATTGGTCGACTTGGAAGAAGTCCGCGGAACGGATGTGGTTGTCCCGCTGCTCATTGCGGGTGCTGATCGAGTCCAGCTTGATCGTCGCCTCGACATGGGAATCCAGCGGGTCCGCGGCCGTGGTGAGCACGGCGTCAAACTCGGTGAACTGACCGCGCACCTTGGACACCATCATGTGCCGCACGTAGAAGGAGACGTCGCTGTGGACCGGGTCGATGGACCAGGTGCCGGCGACGTAGCGGGGGATGGTAACGGGGGCTTGCGTCATTGGGGTTCCTTCCGGTTGTTGAGCGTTCAATTAACGCCTTACCGGTCAGAACCAGGGCTCCGGGAGGCTTATTCCGTCACCCAGCGGCAGTGTCCGAAGTCTCAAGGAACGGGGTGAGCAACCCCGGCGTGGCCGTCTCGGCGAACGGGACCGCCTCGGCGGCCGAGAGGTCCAGCGCCCGGTATTTCTGCCGTCCGCACGCGGTCGTCGCCACCAGCGTGGTCACCCCCGCCCGCCGCTGGAACCACGACGAGCGCAGGTTCCATCCGATGATCGCCTCGGTCTCCAACGCCACGCGGCGGCGCACGATCGTCCCCTCTCGGACGACGAAGAATCCGGCAACCAGCGCGTGGCCGAGCGAGCGGTATCGGTCGAAGGCGACGGGTACGAGCGCCACCGCGGTCAAGCCGAGCAGTAGCGGGACTGCGGCCGGTGCGTCCTGCACGGCCAGCGCGACGGCCACGGCGGCGACGCCAACGACAGCCAGTCCGGCCCGAGTGAAACGCCGCCGCTGTGCCGCTTCGGGGTGAGGGCGGAGGCTGGCCACCCCCGGCTGGTCGGTCCGGCAGACGGCCGCGGCCACGTCGACGGCCACTGCCTTCGGGGCAGGCGGCAGCAGGATCTCGCCGCCCCGTTCGGCGCCGCGGCCCACCCGCAGACCGGTGGCCACGGCGATCACCCGCGCGCCGCGCACCAAGCGCAGCAGCAAAGGCTCGGACAGTTCGACACCGCGCAGCCGCCGGCTCTCGATGGTGGTGGCCCGGGTGGTAAGTAGTCCGCGGCTGACGTGCACGGTGCCCTCGGCCGTCCGGGTGAGCCGGAAACCCCAGAAGGCCAGCACGTAGCCGGCGGTGGAGAGGATCGCCACCAGCACGACCAGGCTGAGCGTCGCCTGCACCGCCAGCACCACCGGGCTGGTGTCGTGCACGTGGTTGCGCACGCCACGTACCGCGGCGTACCGGTCCGGGTTGACGTGGGCCTCGTTGATGACCCGCCAGGCCAGCCCGGCCACCGCCAGCAGGGTGAGGAAGCCGGTCAGCGTGAACGGGCCGTAGCGGATCCAGGCCGGGTCCAGCCGGGCCAGCTCGACCTCCTGTGCAGGCACGGCCGGGCTGGCCGCTGGCGGCTCGGCCTCCGCCGATTCGGCGCCGGCCGGGTGCCGGTGCAGGACGTCCGCGCGCAGACGCGCCGCCTGCTCGGGACTCAGCCCGTCCAGCGTGAGGTGGCGTTCCTTCTCGTTGTCCGACCGCCCGGTGCCCAGCCGCACCCGCGTCAGGCCCACGAACCGGTGCATCAACGTGGCCTGCACATCCACGGTGCGGACCCGGTCGAGCGGCACGGTCATCCGACGTCGGCGCAGCAGCCCGGTGCGCAGCTGCACCTGCGCTCCCGTGATCCGGTACCGTGTGGTCGCCCATCGGGTCGTCCCGGCGAGGACGGCAATGCCCGCGGCCACCGAGCTCCAGACCGCTCCCTGTCCGGACCGACCGCCGGCCAGCAGTAGCGCCAGCAGCGCCGGCGCGGCTCGGATCACGTCGCCGACGACGTTGACGAGAAGCATGCGGATGTTCAGTCGCGTCCACGGTGGGTCGGCGATCGTCGCGGGCTCGACGGTGAGCGGTTCGCTCACGTGGCGTCTCCGGGCGTGGCCTGGGTGATCTCGGTGAGCTGTTCGGCCAGGCGATCGGCGGTGGGAGCGTCCAGGCCGTGGATGGCCAGCGGCCCGGCGGCGCTCGCGGTGGTGACGGTCACCCGGGCCAGGCCGAACAGTTGCTCGATCGGGCCCCGCTCGGTGTCGACGGTCTGGATGCGTGAGATCGGGGCGATGCGGCGTTCGACGGTGAACCAGCCGTGCTGGACGTAGACGGCCTGGTCGGTCGTCTCCCACCGGTGCACGCGATACCGCCAAATGGGCATGATCACGAGATAGGCGAGTCCGAGCACTGCGGACAACACGGCGACGATGATCTGAGCGGTGCGGACATCGGCGACCAGCCACCACAGCGCTTCAACGGCGGCCACCATCAGGCAGGTGCGCAGACCGAGCACCGTCCAGTACCACCGCGCGCGCGGGTGCACCCGCCAACGGGGTGCACGCAGCGTCACCGTCTCGGACACGAGCACACCTCCGCCCGAGCGGTCAGACGCCACGAAGTGGCGTATGGGCGGCGGTGTGCGGACAGCACGGTCATGAGTCGAGCTTGGCATCGAGACGATGCCTACGCATGCGTCCCACGTCACACATCGGCAGTGACAGATATCAGTCCACGGGCGTCCG
>DATAEG010000117.1:0-14672 GCA_036258135.1 Jatrophihabitantaceae bacterium
TGGTCCAGGTCGAGGCCGATCGTGGCTCCCGGGGGCACGATGACGTTTTTGTCCAGGATGGCACGGCGGATCACCGCGCTCTTGCCGATCTCGACGCCCGGCATGATGACCGAACCCTCGACGTAGGCGCCGTTGAGCACCTTGACGTTGGACGACAGCACCGAGCCGCGCACGGTGGACCCGGCCACGATCGCCCCGCTGCTGACGATGGACTCCTGCGCGATGCCGCCCTCGACGAACTTGGCCGGCGGCATCTGCGGTGGGTTGGAGAAAATCGGCCAGGCGTAGTTGTAGAGGTTGAAGATCGGGTGGACGGCCACGAGGTCCTGGTGCGCCTCGTAGTAGGCGTCCAGCGTTCCGACGTCACGCCAGTAGCCGCGGTCACGCATGGTTGCGCCGGGCACGTCGTTGTCGCTGAAGTCGTAGACGTAGGCCGCGCCCTGGGTCACCATCATCGGCATGATGCTGCCGCCCATGTCGTGCACGGAGCCGTCGTCGGCGGCGTCGGCCCGCAATGCCTCCATCAGCGCGGACGTAGTGAAGACGTAGTTGCCCATCGAGGCGAAGGTCTCGTCGGGTGAGCCGGGCAGGCCGGGCGGATCGGCCGGCTTCTCCAAGAACTGCTTGACCTTGTGCTCGGCATCGGAGTCGATAACCCCGAAGGAGCTGGCTTCGGACCGGGACACCCTGATGCCAGCCACGGTCACACCCGCGCCGGTCTCGATGTGCTGCGCCACCATCTGGCGCGGATCCATCCGGTAGACGTGGTCGGCACCGAACACTACGAGGTACTCGGGCTGCTCGTCGACGATCAGGTTGGAGGACTGGAGGATGGCATCGGCGCTGCCGGTGTACCAACGCGGGCCGAGTCGTTGCTGCGCCGGGACGGGCGTCACGTAGTTGCCGAGCATCGTCGACATGCGCCAGGTCTGGGTGATGTGCCGATCCAGCGAGTGCGACTTGTACTGGGTGAGCACGCAGATGCGCAGGTATCCGGCGTTGACCAGGTTCGACAACGCGAAGTCCACGAGTCGGTACGCGCCGGCGAACGGGACGGCCGGTTTGGCGCGGTCCGCGGTGAGGGGATACAGCCGTTTGCCTTCGCCACCGGCGAGGACGATGCCCAGAACGCGTGGCGCAGCAGCCATGGATGGACGATATCCAGCCTGTCAGGTTGTCACTAGCCCTCTCCGACCTGGCGCTAGGGTCCGTGCTGTGAAAGTCGGAGTGCTCACCCGCGAATACCCACCCGAGGTCTACGGCGGCGCCGGCGTGCACGTCGAGTTCCTCGTCCACGAGCTGCGCAAGCTCATCGACGTCGAAGTGCGTTGTTTCGGGGCGGCCCGTGACGAGCCCGGAGTGATCGGTTACGGCTCCCCGCCGGCTCTCGATCACGCCAACTTCGCGCTCAAAGCGCTCGGCGTGGACGTGGAGATGGCGGCGTCCCTGGACGGCGTGGACATCGTCCATTCGCACACGTGGTACGCCAACGTGGCAGGCGTGCTGGGCGCTTTGCTGCACGACGTGCCGCACGTGCTGTCGGCGCACTCGCTGGAACCGGACCGGCCGTGGAAGGCCGAGCAGCTCGGCGGGGGCTACCGCATCTCGTCGTGGGCCGAGCGCGAGGCCTATGCCAGCGCCGACGCAATCATCGCCGTCAGCGCCGGTATGCGCACCGACATCCTCAAGGCCTACCCGTTCGTCAACCCGGACCGGCTCCACGTGATCTACAACGGGATCGACACCGACCTCTACCAGCCCGTGGACGGCACGGCCGCAGCCGAGAAGTACGGAGTCGACCCGGACCGGCCCAGCGTCGTCTTCGTCGGCCGGATCACCCGCCAGAAGGGTGTCGGGCACCTCCTCGCTGCCGCCAAGGCGTTCGAGCCGGACATCCAGCTCGTCCTGTGCGCCGGCGCTCCGGACACCCGCGAGATTGCCGCGGCCACGGAGGCCACCGTGGCCGAGCTACGGGAGAGTCGCAGCGGCGTGATCTGGGTGCGGGAGATGCTGCCCCGCGAAGACGTCATCGGGCTGCTCTCCGAAGCCACCGTCTTCGCCTGCCCCTCGGTATACGAGCCGCTGGGCATCGTCAACCTCGAAGCCATGGCGTGCGGTACCGCAGTGGTGGCCAGCGCCGTCGGCGGGATCCCGGAGGTGGTGGCCGACGGGGAGACCGGCATCCTCGTCCCGTACGACGAGGCCAATCCCGCTGGCCTGGAGGAGGGCCTGGCCGCGGCGATAAACCGGGTCTGTACCGATCCGGAGCTGGCCACCCGCCTGGGGGTTGCGGGACGGCAGCGCGCGGTGGAGGAGTTCGGCTGGGCCCACATCGCCGAGCGCACCGTCGATCTGTACCGCGGGCTGGTCAGGGTCGGGTGAGACTGGTGGCCCCGGACCGTCCTCGCGGATCGGTGCCGGAGCCACCCAAGCGGTTCAGATTGTGATCAGCTGACGGCCGCCTTGAGAGCGTCGCCCAGTTCGGTCGCCTCGTCCGCCGACAGCTCGACGACCAGCCTGCCGCCTCCTTCCAGCGGGACGCGCATGACCAGGCCGCGTCCTTCCTTGGTGACCTCCATTGGGCCGTCGCCCGTGCGCGGCTTCATGGCCGCCATGTCTGCCTCCTCCAACGGGCACCAGCGCCCGAGTGCGTAACCGATGATGCGTGCGCCTCGCCCTGACCGCCCACGCCGGGCCTGCGCTCTGCCACCATTGTTCCGCATGGGCACGCGGGCCGGAAACTGAGTCTAGTGGGGAGCGGTCATGGCTGACACGGCGAACGCAGCGGACCAGCCGGTCCTCGTCGAGCGGACCGGCGCGGTGGCCACTATCACGCTCAACCGGCCGGCCTCGATGAACTCCATGTCGGTGGTTCTGAAGGAGCGGCTGCTGGCCGCGCTCACGGATGTGGCCACCGACGCCACTATCCGCGCTGTTGTCCTCACCGGGGCCGGATCGGCATTCTGCGTCGGGCAGGACCTCAAAGAGCACGTCGCCCTGATCGAGAGCGGCGACCCGGCGCCGCTGGCGACGGTCGAGAAGCACTTCAACCCGATCGTGCTGGCCGTCGTCCAGATGGCGAAACCTGTCGTGGCGGCGGTCAACGGCATGGCCGCTGGCGCCGGCGCCTCGCTCGCGTTCGCCTGTGACTTTCGGGTCGCCGACGCGCGTGCCCGGTTCCTGCTCGCGTTCGCGGGAGTGGGGCTGGCGCTCGACACGGGTGCGTCCTGGACGCTGCCCCGGCTCATCGGTTCCGGACGGGCGTTGGCCATGTCGATCCTGGCCGAACCGGTAGACGCGGCGGCGGCGCTGGAGATGGGCATGGTGAGTGCCGTCGTCCCCGAGGGACGCGCGCGGGAGGAGGCGCAGGCGCTGGCGGCACGGCTGGCCGAGGGGCCGACGCTCGCCTACGCGGCCATCAAGCAGCAGATCGCGTCGGCGGCCGGATCAACACTGACCGAGGCACTGGAGCTGGAGGCCAAGCTTCAGGCCGAGTGCGGACAGTCCGAGGACCATCCCGCCGCCGCGCGCGCCTTCGTGGCCAAGGAGCCGCCCCGGTTCGTCGGCCACTAAGCGCTGGCGCGCCAGCAGCCGACCACGTGGTCGTCGACCATGCCGGTGGCTTGCATGAGCGCATACGCCGTGGTGGGACCGACGAAGCGCAAGCCGCGGCGGCGCAACTCCTTAGCCATCGCTGCCGACTCCGGGCTGACGGACGCGATCTCGCCCAGGGCGCGCGGCCGCCGATGCCGGGCCGGTGCGAAGGACCAGAGCAGCGCGTCGAGATCGTCGACGCTGGCCCGGATGGCCCGCGCGTTGGCCACGGTGGCCTCGATCTTGGCCCGATTCCGCACGATACCGGGATCCCGCAGCAACGATTCGATCCGACCGGCGTCGAAACCGGCGACCGCGTCAACGTCGAAATCGGCGAACGCGGCCCGGAACCCGGGCCTTTTGCGCAGGATGATCAACCACGACAGTCCAGACTGGAACGCCTCCAGCGACAGCCGTTCGAACAGCGCCCGCTCGCCATGCAGCGGACGGCCCCACTCGTCATCGTGGTAAGCGACGTACTCGGGCGCGGAGGTGGCCCAGCGGCACCGAGGCAGATCGGCGGTCACTCCCCCAGCTTCTCCGACGCCTCTGACGGGGCGGGCTCGGCCGGACGGGTCAGCTCGGCCAGGCGCCGGTCGCGCAACTCGAGCTCAACCGCGAGCCGGTCGAGCACGGCGTCCACCTCGGTCATGCGGTACCCGCGCAGCGCCACGGGTAGCCGGATACGCGCGACGTCCTCGGCCACCAGCTGCCCGGTGGCGGGCAGCCCGTCCGGAATCACATCGGCGACCACCACAGGGGCGATCATCCGGCCGGGCGGCAGAAAGACGATCAGCAGCGCGACGATCGCCGCGGCCACCGCCACCGCGATCAGCCCGTAGAACAGCAGGGTTGCCACCAGACGATCGTGTCACGGCCGCCGCCCATCGGCGCGTGGCACGCTGGCCAGGTGCCACAGCCGACGGACTTGGTGCTCGGTCCGGTCCGCCTGCGACCGGCGGAGCTGGCGGTCATGGCCATCGTGAACCGCACGCCGGACTCCTTCGACGACCGCGGCGCGAACCTGGACCTCGCCGACGCCCGCGATGCGGTGCGCCGTGCCGTGGACGAGGGCGCGGTCATCGTCGACATAGGCGGGGTCCGGGCCGGCAGCGTCGGTGCCCGGGTCGACGAGGACGAGGAGTTGGCCCGCGTGCTGCCCGTCGTAGAGTTCGCGCGCAGCGCCTATCCCGACGTGGCCATCAGCGTGGACACCTGGCGCTCCGGCGTGGCCCGAGCCGCGGCGGCCGCCGGCGCGGACCTCGTCAACGACACTTGGCAGGGTGCGGATCAGGACGTGGTGGCCGTTGCCGCCGACACGGGCCTGGGGCTGGTGTGCAGCCACACGGGCGGCCTCCCGCCGCGCACCGATCCACATCAGGTGGACTACGACGACGTGGTCGCCGATGTCGTGGCGACGGTCACCGCGGCCGCCGAGAGCGCTGTGGCCGCCGGCGTCCGAGCCGACGGCATCCTCGTCGACCCAACCCACGACTTCGGCAAGACGACATACGACTCGCTGGAGCTGACTAGCCGACTGGACGAGCTCGTGGCCGCCGGATGGCCCGTCCTGGTGGCGCTCTCCCGCAAGGACTTCGTGGGCGAGACCCTCGGTCTTCCGGCTAGTGAACGTCTGGAGGGCACGCTGGCCGCGACCGCCGTCTCGGCGTGGCTCGGGGCCCGGGTGTTCCGGGCCCACGACGTGCAGGCCACCCGCCGGGTGCTCGACATGGTGGCCAGCATCATCGGCAGCCGCCCGCCTACCGCCGCCCGCCGCGGTTTGGGCTGATCAGCTCGGCCTCGATCACGTCCAGTGCACTGCTGGCGTCAGTCACCACATGCAGGGCGGCCAACGCCTCGCTGCGCACGAACCCGGCCGCGCGCAGGTGCTCTACCAGCGCCAGCAGGGGTGCGTAGAAGTCGAACGCATTCAGCAGCACGACGGGCTTGCGGTGCATCAGAAGGTAGCGCGACGTCCAGATCTCGAAGAGCTCCTCCATCGTCCCGAGGCCACCCGGCAGGACGAGGAAGGCGTCGGCGCGCGCCTCCATGAGAGCCTTTCGCTCGCGCATCGTCTCGACGATGTGCAGCTCCGTCGATGCCTCATCGGCGATCTCGCTGTCGACGAGCGACCGTGGGATGACCCCGACGGTGCTCGACCCGCCCATGCGCACCGCACTCGCCACAGCGCCCATCATCGACGTCCGACCGCCGCCGGAGACCAGCGAGTAGCCGCGAGCCGCGATCAGCGTGCCCACCTGCGCCGCGAGGTCGAGGTACGCCGCATCGATGGTGGGCACCGAGGCGCAGTAGACGCAGATCGCGGGCATCGGCTATTGGGCGTCGCTGGCGCCGGCCAACCGGCCCTGCTGTTCGGCGAGATGCTCGGTGGCCGCCTGGTCGGACTGCTGGTGCGCTGAGGCATTGATGAGCGAGACGACCTCATGGACGTCGTCGGTGACGCTCAGCAGATCGGGATCGGCGGGGCTGATCTTGCCGGCCGGCAGAACCGTTCCCCTGATCCACTTCATCAACCCGGACCAGTACTCGATACCGAACAGGATGACCGGGAACCGGGTGACCTTGCGCGTCTGCACCAGAGTGATGGCCTCGAACAGCTCGTCCAGTGTGCCGAAACCGCCGGGCAGGATGACGAACGCCTGCGCGTACTTGACGAACATCGTCTTGCGGGCGAAGAAGTAGCGGAAGTTCAGCCCCAGGTCGACCCACTCGTTGATGGTCTGCTCGAACGGCAGCTCGATGCCGAGCCCCACCGAGACACCGCCGGCCTGGGACGCGCCCTTGTTGACCGCTTCCATCGTGCCCGGGCCACCCCCGGTGATGACCGCGTACCCCGCCTCGGCGAGCGCGGTGCCGAGCCGCACGCCCGCGTGGTACTCCGGTGAATCCCGCCTCGCGCGGGCTGAGCCGAACACCGAGACCGCCCGTCCGAGCTCGGCCAGTAGCCCGAAGCCCTCGACGAACTCGGCCTGGATGCGCAGCACGCGCCACGGATCGGTGTGTACCCAGTCGCTCGGGCCGCGGTGGTCGAGCAAGTGCTGATCGGTTGTCCCGGGCGGTATCTGCGCCCGGCGCAGCACGATCGGCCCGCGATGATGCTCACGTTCCCGCCCGTCGGTGGGACTGACGGGCTCCGGTTCCCTGGTCACGGCCCGCGACGCTACCCCGACAGGAAACGGACCAGCGCAGCCTCTGCGGCGCGCACGGCCTGGGCCGACACCCACTCCTCCCGGGTATGGGCCAGGTTGGGATCGCCGGGCCCGAAATTCAGCGCCGGGACCCCGAGAGCCGCGAAGCGGGACACGTCCGTCCAGCCGAGCTTTCCCCGGGGGGTGCCGCCCACGGCCCGGGCCAGACGCTGCGCGATCGGCGCGGTCATCCCTGGCCGCGCCCCGGGCGCGGAGTCGAGCAACTCGATCGGAAAGCCGTCCAGGACACCGGCCACGTGGTCCAGCGCGTCGGCCTCGGTGCGGTCCGGCGCGAAGCGGAAGTTCACCGTCACCAGGCACTCGTCCGGCACGACGTTGCCGGCCACGCCGCCCTCGATGGCCACCGCGTTGAGACCCTCGCGGTACTCCAGGCCGTCCACGTCGACGATGCGGCCCGGGTAGTCGGCCAGCCGCTGAAGCAGCGGCGCGGCACCGTGGATCGCATTGCTGCCGAGCCAGGAACGCGCGCTGTGCGCTCGCCGTCCGGTGACCCTGGCCCGAACCCGCATGGTGCCTTGGCAGCCGCCCTCGATCAGGCCCGCGGTCGGCTCGAACAGCACAGCGAGATCGCCGCGCATGAGCTCGGGTCGGTCGTGGGCCAGCCGGCGTAGCCCGTTGCGCTCGGCCGCGATCTCCTCGCAGTCGTAGAACAGCCAGGTCAAGCTGACGTTCGGGTCCAGCTCCCCCGAGCCGACGAGGTAGGCCGCCCGCAGCGCCACGGCGACGCCGGACTTCATGTCCGAGCTGCCGCAGCCCCGGATGGTGTCCCCCTCGACCTGGGCGGGGACGTTGTCAGCGATCGGAACGGTGTCGAGGTGCCCGGCCAGCACCACAGTGTGCGCGGCATTCACGTCGAAGCGGGCGATGACGACATTGCCGATTCGATCGCTGTGCAGTCGCGGGAGCGCGGTGACGGCACGCTCAACGGCGTCGGCGATCTGCTGCTCAGACTCCGATACGGACGGAATGTCCACCAGCGCGCGGGTGAGCTCAGCGGCGTCCGCGCCCAGATCGAGACGGGACTGAACCGAACCTGTCACGTCCCGGCAGCTTAGAGGGTGGGCCAATAGGGGCGCCGTCGCCGAGCCGGGAGTCACGCGTCGATCCGGCAAGGTGGACGAGGAGGCCGTAGTGGAGCTACGGACGACTGAGGACAACCCGGGGTCCCTGCGAAAGCGCGGAGCGCAGTTCAGCGGAGCGGTTTCGTGGGGTGGAACACCGCCGGTCGGCGGCTGAGCCCGGCGCAGGCAGGCAGTCCCAATTGGCGCACCCTCTAGCCAGCGGATCGGTACCGTGTCCGCAATGAGCGCTGCCGACCGGGGGGCCTGGGGATGGGGCCTGGCCACCGTCCACACCGCGACCCAGGCGGTGTTGGACTGCTGGTACCCAATGCTTGGCCTGGAGGACGCGGCGCCGCCGAGTCGCGCTCCCGAGGAGCTGGCCGCGCTCGAAGCTGACGATCCGGTACGCGGCGTGCACCGCGAGCTGGCGTATCGCGCGATCCGCTTGGCCGAGGCGCCCGTAGACGCCCAAGACGTCTGGCTGCGCCTGCATCTGCTGTCGCGCTGCCTCGTGCCGCCTCGCGGGCTAGACCTCACCAGCATCTTCAGCCACCTGAGCAACGTGGTGTGGACCTCGGCGGGCCCGTGTTCGCCGCTGGACTTCGAGCGGACCCGGATGCGGCTACAGACACAGGGGCGGCTGACCGTGCACGGCGTCGACAAATTCCCCAGGCTGACCGACTACGTCGTCCCGGACGGCGTGCGGATCGCCGACGCCTCCCGGGTGCGGCTGGGCGCCCACCTGGCGCCCGGCACCACCGTCATGCACGAAGGCTTCGTCAATTACAACGCGGGCACGCTGGGCGCATCGATGGTCGAGGGTCGCATCTCTTCCGGCGTCGTCGTGGGAGCGGGCAGTGACGTCGGCGGCGGGGCGTCGATCATGGGTACCCTCTCCGGCGGCGGCACCGAGGTCATCTCGGTCGGTCGCCGCTGCCTCATCGGCGCGAACGCGGGCATCGGCATCTCCCTCGGCGACGACTGCGTGGTGGAGGCGGGCTGCTACGTCACCGCCGGGGCCAAGCTCACCGGACCGGACGGTGCCGTGGTCAAGGCGGCGGCCCTCTCGGGCCAGCCCAACCTGCTGTTCCGCCGCAACAGCCTGACCGGCGCGCTCGAGGCGGTTTCCCGGGACCGCACCGGCATCGAGCTGAACGCCGCTCTACACGCGAACACCTGATGGCAAAACGGCGCAGCGGCGTCTCCCGAGTGGTGGCCGCCGTGGTGATCCTCGCTCTGCTCCTAACAGGTTGGTTCGGCGGGCGCGCGGCCTGGCGGCACTTCACCGCCTCCGCCGCGCACGGCTGCACGTTCGGCACGTCGACGCTGACGACGGACCAGGCGTCGGTGGCCTCGACGATGGTCGGCGTCGTCCTGCGCCGGTCCCTGCCGCAGCGAGCCGCCGTCCTTACCCTCGCCGCCGGTCTGCAGGAGTCCAAGCTGACCAATCTGCCGCTGGGCGCGGGTGACCGCGATTCGGTGGGCGTGCTCCAGCAACGTCCCTCCCAGGGCTGGGGCACGGAACAGCAGCTCTCGGACGTGCACTATGCGACCGGGAAGTTCCTGGACGCGCTGGTCAAGGTTCACGGCTGGCAGCAGCTGCCGCTCGCCGACGCCATCCAGGAGGTCCAGCGCTCCGCGGACGGCACCGCCTACGCCAAGCACGAGTACGACGCGACCGCTGTCGCGGCCGGGTTCTGGGGCCGACCGCGCGGTGTCGCGTGCCGCTTCGCCAAGCCGGACGAGGTGGCCCCGGCCGCCACCGTCGCCGCCCACTTGCGCCGCGACCTGCCGGTCCGGGAGCCGATGGTCTCGGGCCGCAACATCCGGGTGCCGGGCGCGGGCTGGCCGACGGTGGCCTGGCTGGTGGCCAACGGTGACCGGCTCGGCCTCGAGTCAGTGACCTACGCCGGCTGGCAGTGGACGCGGCACGGAAAGTGGCAGGAGGTCAGGTCCGTGGACCGTGACGTCCATGCCACGGTGGCCAAGACCTGAGCGCTAGTGGCCCTCGACCTGCGGCGGCAGGGCGGCGACGATGGCGGCGTCGAAGTCGGACTTGCCTACCTTCGCGGCACCTCCGGGTGAGCCCAGGTCGTCGAAGAAGTCCACGTTCGCCTGGTAGTAGTCGCGCCACTTCTCGGGCAGGTCGTCCTCGTAGAAGATCGCCTCGACCGGACACACCGGCTCGCAGGCACCGCAGTCGACGCACTCGTCGGGATGGATGTACAGCATCCGAGCACCCTCGTAGATGCAGTCGACGGGACATTCGTCGACGCACGCCCGGTCGAGCACGTCGACGCATGGTTCGGCGATCACATAGGTCACTGCGTTCCTCGCTGTTCGGCGGAGCCCGTAACTTTCTCACTCGCACCTAGTATGCCGCCTGTGATGCGGCCGGAATGGATCGGGCGGCGGGTGGTCGTCCGCCGGGTTGTCGGATCCGACGCCGGGCCGCGCTTCTCCGACACCGTCGGCGACCTCGTCCACCTCGACGACGAGCGGGTCGAGATCGAGTCGGTCCGCGGCGCCGTCCAGATCGACCTGGCGGCGATCGTCGAGGCCCGCCTGGTGGAGGCCTCCACCGCGGCCCAGCTCGAGCTGGAGCGGGTCGCCGCCGAAGGCTGGCGGGCGGCGGAGACCGAGTGGATCGGCGGCTGGCTGATGCGCGCCGACCACGGCTGGACCGGCCGGGCCAACTCCGCGCTGCCGCTGCGCGCGCCGCGACGGCCGATGGCCGAAATGGTGGCGGCCACGGTCGACTGGTACGCCCAGCGCGGTCTGCCCGCCCGGATCCACGTCCCCATGCCGGCCCGGCGGCTCCTGGAGGGCTTCCTGGCCGACACGCCGTTCCGCGAGCGCGACGAGCTCCCCGACACCGGCGCGTGGCAACCCGGCCCGTGGATCGACGTGCTCACCGGACGGCTGGACCACATGCCGGCCCGAGTCTCTGACGACGTCACCATCGCGTCCACGCCGGATGCCGAATGGCTGGCGCTGTGCCGCGGCGGGGCGGTGCCGGCTTTCGGGGCGGAGTTGCTCGCGCGTCACGAACGGGCAGCATTCGTCAAGGTGTACGCCGATGGCGAGGTGGCGGCCATCGTGCGCGGCGCGGTGGACGAGGGATGGCTCGGCGTGACCGCCCTGGAGGTTGCCGTCGGGCACCGCGCCCGGGGACACGGGCGAGCGGCCATGGCGGCGGTGGTGGCCTGGGCCCGGGCGGAGCACGGCGCGGTCCGCGGCTATCTTCAGGTCGATGCGGCCAATACGGCAGCCGCGGCGCTGTACGGCTCGCTCGGCTGGTGGCCGCACCACTCATACCGATATTGGGACCACACGCCCCGCACTTAGGGCGTGCCGAACGACCCTAGACTGGCCGACATGACTCGGCCCGACGAGAACGCTCCGCGTCCGAGGCTCCGCGTTTCCGCGGGGAACCACCGAACTGTACAGCGATGAGTTCGCCCGAGGTGCCGCAGAAGCTGTTGGTCGTGTCCTTCGACGACCCGTTGCGTGCTCAGGAGTTCCTGCTGGCCGCGGCCCGGTTACAGAAGCAGGACGACCTCCAGGTGCACGACGCCGTCTTCGTGCGTCGCGACGGCGACGGATCCACCCACGTGACCGAGACCACCGACTTGACGCCAGGCCGCGGCGCCCTCGGTGCGGGCATCTGGGGACTGCTCCTCGGCACCCTGCTGGCCGGGCCCTGGGGTTTGGTCGTCGGTGCGGCCAGCGCCGGCACCGGCGCGCTGGTGGCCAAGCTCCGTGATACCGGCATCAGGGACGAGAAGATCGCCGAACTGCGCCACACCGTCCCGCCCGGACGCACCGCTTTGGCGCTCCTGGTCAGCCACGTCTCGGTCGCCGACCTCCAGAAGGAACTGGCCCGCTTCCCCGGCACCTCGCTGGTCGAGACCGACTTGCCGCCCGCAGCCGTAGCGGCCGTCTCGCACGCTCTTGACGAGGCCAACCGGGCACCGTTCACTGACGCCCCACCGGCGTAACCGGTCGGCTGCTGGACAGGATGAAGATCGTCACCAGACCCGCCACGAACCCACCGAGCATCGTGGCGTAGACGACATAGACCACGCCGGTCTGGCCGCCCGGGAGCAATACGTCACCTTCTGGTCGGGCCTGGCTGAAGACCAGAACCGTCACCACCCAGATGGCGAACGGGATGGCCGCGAGAGCGATGCTGCGTACCGCGCGCCAGGCGAGCAGGATCAGGCCGGCTGTCGACGCCACGGCGATCAGCACGGAAACCGGGACGATCACCGTGCCCCAGCGCAGCGGGACCAGCAGCGCCGCCAGCATCGCGCTCAGCGCCGCGCAGGCCGACAGGATCACCAGGTCGAGCGTGCGCAGTAGCCAGCCCGGCGCTCGCTCGGCTGAGGGCTCGCCGTTCTCCTCGTTCACGAGCACATCTCCGTGCCTTTGGATCGCGGACCGATCCTCGCGCCCGCCGATGGCGGGCCCTCCGATACGTAGCGCGCTGCCGCGAACTGGCATGCGGCGCCCCGCCGGGTGCCGCGCCCGGCGATCCGGCTCTTCGCGCGAGCGTTCATCGCTCACGAGGCCGCGATACCCGCGAACAGGTCAGTCTCCTGACCGTCGCCGTTCAGCTCGCCCAGTTGCCCCTGCACCAGCCGGTACCGCTCGATTCCGGTCAGGCGATGCTCGATCTTGTTGGATAGCGCAAACACATCGCCGGTCACCGTGATCTGGGTGGCGTGGGCGCACATGGCGTCCCGCTTGGCCTCGAGGTGACTTCTGGCGTCGACGGACGTCGTGCCTTGCGCGTGCCCACTCACCGTCCAGTACTCCTTGGCCACGCTCCAGATCGTGGACGCAGTGGCTACCGCGGCCATGGCCACGCGGTGCGCCATGATGTGGTCAGGGTGGCCGTAGCCGCCGTCCGGGTCGTAGGTCACGACGACGTGCGGCCGCACGAAGACGATCAGCTCGACCAACGCCCGGACGGCCGTCTCGAACGCGGCCGACTTGGTGCCGGCCTGCCAGAAGGCGCGCGGGTCGGCGTTGGCCTCCGTGCCCATCATCCCGCTGTCCCGCCAGCGACCGGGCCCGCCCAGGTAGTGGTGGTCGGTGACACCCAATGAAGCCAAGGCGCGCCCGAGCTCCCACATGCGATAGCCGCCGAGCTGATCGCCGCGGTCCGCGGCCAGGCCGGCCAGCTCGGGGACGACGATCTCCCCCATCTCACCTAAAGTGCATGTGACGAGCGTGACGGCAGCGCCCTCAGCGCTGTAACGGGCCATCGTGGCGCCGGTATTGATCGTCTCGTCGTCCGGATGGGCGTGCACAAGAAGGAGCCGCTGCCCCGCCCTGACCGGCACGGGCGCAGCCTACTGAGCGGACCTGGCGGCTTCCGTGCCCTCGATCTCCACGCTGGCCACGCCCAGGTCCTCGGCGGCCGCGATGTCCTCACGCACCTCCGGGAAGTGGCAAGCCGCGAAGTGCCCCGGCCGCTTGATCTCCAATTCCGGCACTTCGGTGACACAGCGCTCCTGCGACGCCGAATCGAGCACCTTGTACTTAGGGCACCGGGTGTGGAAGACACAGCCCGAGGGCGGGTTGATCGGGCTCGGCAGGTCACCCTTGAGGAGAATGCGCTCGCGGCGCCCCTCTTTCTCCGGGTCCGGCACCGGCACCGCCGACATGAGCGCGTGCGTGTACGGGTGCATCGGCGCGCTGTACAGCTCGTCGCGGTTGGCCAGCTCCATGATCTTGCCGAGGTACATCACCGCGACGCGGTCGGAGATATGCCGGACCACGGACAGGTCGTGGGCTACGAAGACGTAGGCGAGCTGGAACTCGTTCTGGATATCCTCGAGCAGGTTCACTACCTGCGCCTGGATCGAGACGTCGAGCGCCGACACCGGCTCGTCGCAGACGATCAGCTTCGGGCGCAATGCGATGGCGCGGGCAATCCCGATGCGCTGCCGCTGCCCGCCGGAGAACTCATGCGGATAGCGGTTGTAGTGCTCGGGGTTGAGCCCGACGCGCTCCATCACTCTCTGGACGTCCTTCTTGATCCCGTTCTCGGTCTTCACGCCCTGGATGCGGTACGGCGCTCCGACGATGGTGCCGATGGTGTGCCGCGGGTTCAGCGACGAGTACGGGTCCTGGAAGATCATTTGGATATCACGGCGCAGCGGGCGCATTGCCGAGCGGGACAGCCCGCTGATTTCACGGCCGTCGAAGATGATCGAGCCGCCGGTCGGATCGACCAGCTTGGTCAGCGTGCGACCGGCCGTCGACTTCCCACAGCCGGACTCGCCCACCAGCCCGAGCGTTTCGCCGGGCCGCACGGAAAACGAGACGCCGTCGACCGCCCGCACCGCACCCATCTGGCGCTGGAAGATGATTCCGCGCTTGATCGGAAAGAACTTCTGCATGCGGTTGACCGTGAGCAGAGCCTGCGGATCGTCGGCGGCCGGGTGCAGCCCCGGATCACCCTGCGCCGCAGACGCGCTTTCGGTGACGGTCATAGCGCCGGCTCCACTTCGCTGGACCAGATCTGCTTGCGTTCCACCGAATCAATGTGGCAGCGCGCCGCGTGGCCGTCGCCGACACTGCGCAGCTCGGGATGGACCTCACGGCACGCGTTGTTCGGTACGCGCGACTTGAACGTGCAGCGCGGGTTGAACACGCACCCCTTGGGTACCTGGATGAGCGACGGCGGCGACCCGGCGATGGGCCGCAGCCGCTCCTGCCGGGTGCGGTCCATCCGCGGCATCGACGCCATGAGTCCCCACGTGTAGGGCATCTC
>DATAEG010000118.1:0-3121 GCA_036258135.1 Jatrophihabitantaceae bacterium
CGGAACAGGCCGTCCTTCAGCTCGTGGTCGAGGACGGTGTACTCCGCGTCGCCGAGCGAATCCAGGCCGGGCAGCGCCACCTCGTCGACGACCTCAGCACCCAGCTCGTCCAGCGCGTCGATGGCGCGCTGGACGACCGCGTCCATGCCGGCGTGGTAACCGAACAACGCCTTCCGAGGCAGCCCGATGCGCAGCCCGTCGAGCCGCCCCGGCCGCGCGGTGAGGCGGTAGTCGACGCCACTCGGACGTCCGTCCCGGGCGGTCATCGCGTCGGCGGCGTCGGCGCAGGCCATCACCTCGAGCAGGAGCGCGGCATCGGCCACCGTGCGGGCCATCGGTCCCGCGGTGTCCTGGGAGAACGCGATCGGCACGACACCCGTACGCGGCACCAGCCCGACCGTGGGCTTGACACCGACCACGCCGTTCAACGAGGCCGGGCAGCTGATCGACCCGTCGGTCTCCGTGCCGACGGCCAGCGGCGCGAGCCCGGCGGCCACGGCAGCGCCGGAGCCCGAGGAGGAGCCGCCGGCGGAGCGGGCCAGATCGTGCGGGTTGGCGGTCAATCCGCCCACCGCGCTCCATCCCGAGGTAGACGTGGACGAGCGGTAGTTGGCCCACTCCGAGAGATTCGTCTTGCCCAGGATCACCGCGCCGGCGTCGCGGATGGCCCGCACCAGCGGCGCGTCCGCGACAGCAAAGCCGTCCTGCAGGGCCAACGATCCGGCCGTGGTGCGCAGCGGAGCGGCCGTGTCGACGTTGTCCTTGACCAGCACCGGGATGCCGGCCAGGGGGCCGGTGCCACCTTGCGCCGCCTCGGCCTCGTCGACGGCTCGCGGGTTGAGCTGGATCACCGAATGCAACGTCGGATCCAGCCGCTCGATGCGCTCCACCAGATCGGCAGTCACCTCGCGCGCGGACACCTGGCCTGACTCGAGCAACGCCCGCAGCCGCAGGACGTCGGCGAAGGCCAGGTCAGTCATCGCGCGCTGGACCGGTCGAGCCGCGCACGATCAGGTTCGTCGGCAACTCCACGACCCGGCGCCCGTCGACGGCCGGCTTGTCGAGCAGCGCGACGGCACGCTGTCCTTTCTCCGGCGTCGGCTGGCGGACAGTGGTCAGGCCGGCCGCAGCAGCCGCCGGAACGTCGTCGAAACCGGTCACCGACACATCCTCGGGCACCCGCAGGCCGAGGTCGGCGGCGGCCTGCAACGCGCCGAGCGCCAACGCGTCCGAGAAGCACATGACGGCGGTCGGACGCGGGTCGGCGGCCAATGCTTCGCGGGCCGCGGCCGCACCCATATCGGGGGCGCTGGCCCGGCAGTCCCAGACCGACACCTGGACATCGGCGGCGCCGATCTCGTCCTGCATGCCCCGGGCCCGCTCGCCGAGCACACCCACATCGCGCTCGGCCACGGAGACGACGTCGGGCGTATCGGACCAGACTCCGGTGACGCTGGCGACGAGAAACGCGATCCGCCGGTGGCCCAGACCGAGCACGTGGTGGGTGATCTTGGCGAAGCCCACCCGGTCGTCCACCCCGACGAAGTCGATATCGGGCACGTCCCTGGGCGAGTCGACGATGACGATTGGCTGCGGCCGGGTGCGCACCGCCGCAAGGTGCTGGTCGTTCGGCGGCAGGGAGTACACGACGAAGCCGTCGACCGCGGCACGCTGGACCGTATCCGTGTTGGTGGCTTCTGGACCAGCCGGGACGAGAAGCAGCGACCGTCCGGTGTCCTCGCAGGCCCGGGCCATGCCCTGGAGGAACTCGACGGCGTTCGGGTCCACGAAGGCCCGCGAGAGGCTGTCGCCGAAAACCAGGCCGACCGCGCTCGCGGTGCGCATCCGCAGCGACCGCGCCACCGGGTCCGGGCCGTGGTAGCCGAGCTCCGCCGCCGCGGCCAGGATGCGCTCCCGCAGCGCTGCGGAAAGCTGATCGGGCCGGTTGTAGGCGTTGGACACCGTGGTGCGCGACACCCCCACCGCGGCGGCCACTGCGGCCAGCGTCGCCCGGGGACGAGACGGGTCCATGTGCTGCGACGCTAGTATCTGAATCGTTTCCGAACCAGTCGCGCCCCGCGAGGTGCGGTCCGGCCGTAAGGGTTGACGGCGGACCACCGCTCCGGTGGAATGAAGACGTCCAGACCGCTATGCCGCGTATCGGTGCCGCCCTGCAGCGGTGGGGGCGGAGTCCACTCCGGTGCGCGGAAAACCGTGAGGCCGTGGCACGGCTGCCTAGCCAGCGCCGTGTGCGCGGCCCATACCCGGTGCGGCCGAACTACACCGAAAGGGGCTGTCCCACATGGCTGGAGTCAAGTACGTAGATGCCACCCGGCTTTATCCGGGTAATCCGATTCCTGCGATCAACCGACTCAACCTGGACATCGCCGACGGCGAGTTCATGGTTCTTGTCGGCCCGTCCGGATCGGGCAAATCCACCGCGCTGCGCATGCTGGCCGGCCTGGAGGACGTCAACGAAGGCTCGATCGAGATCGGCGGTGTCGACGTCTCGCACAAGCCGCCGAAGGACCGCGACATCGCAATGGTCTTCCAGAACTACGCGTTGTACCCGCACATGTCCGTGGCCGACAACATGGGCTTCGCGCTCAAGCTGGCCGGCGTATCGAAGGAAGAGCGGGCGGCCAAGGTCCAGGAAGCGGCGAAGATGCTCGACCTCGAGCGCTTCCTCGACCGCAAGCCGAAGGCCCTTTCCGGCGGCCAGCGGCAACGTGTGGCCATGGGCCGCGCCATCGTCCGGGATCCCGCTGTCTTCCTCATGGACGAGCCGCTGTCCAACCTCGACGCCAAGCTGCGCGTCGAGACCCGTGCGAACATTGCCGCGCTGCAGGCCCGGCTCGGCACCACCACGGTCTACGTCACCCACGACCAGGTCGAGGCGATGACGATGGGTGACCGCGTGGCGCTGCTGAAGGACGGCATCCTGCAGCAGGTCGACACCCCGCGCAACCTCTACGACCGGCCCAACAACGCGTTCGTGGCCGGCTTCATCGGCTCCCCGGCGATGAACCTGGTGTCGGCGCCGCTCACCGGCAACGGCGCACAGTTCGGCAACATCGTGGTTCCGCTGCACGATGACGTCATCGACGCGGCCAAGAAGGCC
>DATAEG010000119.1:0-4241 GCA_036258135.1 Jatrophihabitantaceae bacterium
GACATGGTGCTCTGCCGCAGCGGCGCCATGACCTGCGCCGAGCTTACCGCCGTCGGGCTGCCCGCCGCCTACGTCCCGCTGCCGCTGCGCGGCGGCGAGCAGCGGCTGAACGCCGAACCCATCGTCGCGGCCGGCGGCGGACTGCTCGTTGCGGACGAGGACTGCACCCCGGAGTGGCTCCAGCGCACGATCATCCCTACGGTCGTGGACGACGCCCGGCTGGCCCGCATGTCGGCGGCCGCGGCGCGGGGCGGGCGCCGGGACGCAGCACAGGTTCTGGCCCGACGCGTCCTGGAGATAGCCGCCATTGCGGCGCACGCGGGGGAGGAGTCCTGATGGGCTCGGGTATGGCGGGCTTGGTCGTGCGCGACCACGCCGGTGAACGACCGGAGGGGTGGACCGCGCCAGGCCAGCGGCTCGTGCGCAGCGCTGCCACCGAGCGGGTGCCGAGCCTGGCCGAACTCGGCCGGGTCCACATCATCGGCATCGCGGGCGCCGGGATGAGCGGGCTCGCCGCATTGCTGCTGGCCCGCGGCGTGCGGGTCACTGGCTGTGAGACTCGTGATTCCGACACCCTGCGGGCCTTGCGGGTGCTGGGAGCCGAGGTGTCGCTCGGGCACAGCGCCGATCACCTCCACCACGTCGACACGGTCGTCTACTCCACAGCGATTCCGATGAGCCATCTAGAGCTGCGCACCGCCGCGGACCGAGGGATACCGACCTTCCGCCGCGCGGCGGCGCTGTCAGCAGCCGTCGCGGACCTGCTCAACATCGCGGTGTCGGGTACGCACGGCAAGACGACGACCACGTCGCTGGCCACGGTCGCGGCGCAAGCATGCGGGCTGGATCCGTCGTTCGCGATTGGCGGCAACCTCTACGAGTCCGGCCGCAACGCACACTTCGGCTCCGGGGAGTACGCCTTCGTCGAAGCCGACGAGAGCGACGGCTCGTTCCTCCTTCTGCACCCGCGCATCGCGGTGGTCACCAACGTCGAGGCGGACCACCTCGAGAACTACGGCGATCTCGAAGCGATCTTCTGGGCCTTCGAGCGGTTCGTGGACCGGATCGAACCGGGCGGACTGCTCGTCGCCTGCGCGGACGACCCGGGTGCCCGTCGGGTCGCCGAGTACGCGCGCGGCCGAGGCAGGCGGGTACAGACCTACGGCGCGGCCGCGGATGCCGACGTGCGCGTCGAGAACGTGGTCGAACACCCCGGCTCCGTCGAGGCCTCGGTCACCGGAGCGTTCGGCAGCCAGGACGTCGTCCTCGGCGCCCTCATCGGCCGGCACATGGCTTTGAACGGCGCCGCCGCGCTCACCGTGGCCGCGGAACTGGGCATGGACCTCGAGGTCGTGGCCAAGGCCTGGGCCCGGTTCAACGGCGTCCGGCGCCGCTTTGAGTTCCGCGGCGAGGCCGCCGGCGTGCGCGTGTACGACGACTACGCGCACCACCCGACCGAGATCGCCGCGACGCTGCGGGCCGCCCGGGCGGCGGTGGGCTGCGGGCGGCTGGTCGCGGTATTCCAGCCCGGCACGTACAGCCGGACCCAGACCTTTGCCACCCAGTTCGCCGGGGCGATGGCCGTGGCGGACGTGGCCGTCGTGATGGACGTCTACCCGGCCCGCGAGGAACCGCTGCCCGGCGTGAGCGGCGCGCTGATCGCCGGGCAGATCCCGCTGCCGGAGCCGCGTGTGGTGTACGAACCCAGGTGGGCGGCCACCACCGGCCGCCTCGCCGATCTGGTGCGTCCGGGTGACCTCGTGGTCACGATGGGTATCGGTGACGTGCACCTGATCTGCGCCGAACTGCTCGCCGAGCTCGCCGTCCGGGAGGACGAATCGAGGCCATGAGTACCCCACGAAACCGCTCCGCACAGAACGCTCCGCGCTTTCGCCGGGACCCCGAAAAGCAATGACCGATCTGTTAGACGCACCGCCCGCCGAGCCGACTCAGCGTGAGCGCGACGCGCGCCGCAGTTGGGGTCTACTCGGCATCCTCGTCGCATCGATAGCGACCGTGGTTTGGGTGGTCGCGTTCAGCCCGGCGTTGGGCGTGCGCACGGTACAGGTGCATGGCGCCCGGTCGGTCAGCGTGGCCGACATCGAGTCAGCCGCCGACATCTCGCGCGGACGACCGTTGGTACGGGTGGACACCGCGGCCATCGAGCGTCGCGTGGAGCGGCTGGCGCGGATCGCGTCGGCATCAGTAAGGGTGTCGTACCCGTCGATCGTCGTGATTACCGTCACCGAGCGCTTGGCCGTGGGCTACTTCTCCGACGGCGGCACCATCTGGCTGGTCGACCGAACCGGCCGACAATTCCAGACGGTGCGCAAAGCACCGAAGCTTCCATATCTGATCGCCTCCGGTGCCGCCGCGTACGACCCGGCCACCGTGCGCGCCTTGGCCACCGTCGCCGGCGCGCTCAACCCGGCCCTGCGCAAGGAGGTCAAGGGCGTCACCGGCGACGACCCCGACCACATCCGGCTGCTACTGCGCGACGGCCGGCTCGCCCTCTGGGGGACGGCGGACGACAGCGCCCGCAAGGTCGTCGTCCTGACCGCGTTGTTGCGTCGCTCCGGTCAGACCTTCGATGTGAGCGACCCAGCGCTCGTGGTGGTGCGTTGAGTCACACCAGGTTGACCGCGCCAGCGGCGCGCCTTCGCCGATCGCGCGGACCGTTGACCTAACTTGGCGGCATAAGTCCAGGTTGACATAACTATAAGCCTCTACCTGAGGGTGATGGTTTGGGGCGAGAACGGACATGGGAGTCCGACAGCGGCAATGACACCGGTAGCTGGCGCGAAGGGGAACGAGGGATCATGACAACTCCGCACAACTACCTCGCGGTGATCAAGGTCGTCGGTGTGGGCGGCGGCGGCGTGAACGCGGTGAACCGCATGATCGAAGTCGGCCTGAGGGGTGTCGAGTTCATCGCGATCAACACCGACGCCCAGGCGCTGCTGATGAGCGACGCCGACGTGAAGCTCGACGTGGGCCGAGAGCTGACCCGCGGCCTCGGCGCCGGCGCGCAGCCCGACGTCGGCCGCCAGGCCGCCGAGGACCACAAGGACGAGATCGAAGAGGTGCTCAAGGGCGCGGACATGGTGTTCGTGACCGCCGGCGAGGGCGGCGGAACCGGCACCGGTGGTGCGCCGGTGATCGCCAACATCGCCCGCAAGCTCGGCGCGCTCACTATCGGCGTGGTGACCCGGCCGTTCAGCTTCGAGGGCCGCAAGCGGGCCAAGCAGGCCGACGACGGCATCGAGACCCTTCGCAGTGAGTGCGACACCCTGATCGTCATTCCCAACGACCGCTTGCTCCAGATCAGCGAGTCCAGCGTCAGCGTCATGGACGCGTTCCGCAGCGCCGACCAGGTCCTCCTGTCCGGCGTCCAAGGCATCACCGACCTCATCACCACGCCCGGTCTGATCAACCTCGACTTCGCCGACGTGAAGAGTGTGATGAGCGGCGCCGGGTCGGCACTCATGGGGATCGGTGCGTCGCGCGGCGAGAACCGGGCCCGGGCGGCCGCCGAGATGGCGATTGCCAGCCCGCTGCTCGAGGCCAGCATGGATGGTGCCCGGGGCGTCCTGCTGTCGATATCCGGGGGCTCGGATCTGGGGCTTTTCGAGATCAACGAGGCCGCTACCCTCGTCTCCGACGCCGCCCACCCCGAGGCCAACATCATCTTCGGCGCGGTCATCGACGACACCCTGGGCGACGAGGTCAAGGTCACCGTCATCGCCGCCGGATTCGACTCAGGGCAACTGCCCTACAAGAAGGTCGATGTGCATCGCAGCGAGATCCTGGAGAACCGCAACGGCAAGCACCCGGCCGGCGTCGACCGGGAGAGCTCGATCCCGGCGAACACCTCGCCCACCGCCTCCTCCAACTGGAGCACGCCGACCCGCACCCCGGTCAGCCTGGACGACGAGCTGGACGTCCCTGACTTCCTCAAGTAGAGCGACTTGATCGCGCGGTAGGAATCGTTGAGCTACTTTGGGTACGCGCGGCTGTGGCCCGTGGTTTGGTTGCCAGGTGGCCGCTCCACGGGTCGGCTGTCCGATCGCGCTGTAGGAATCATTGAGCTACTTTGGGTACGCGCGGCTGTGGCCCGTGGTTTGGTTGCCAGGTGGCCGCCCCACGCGTCGGCGGCGGCTGTGGGCCGTAGCGGGTAACCAACTGGCCGCCCAACGCGTTGGCTGAAGGTGGCTAATCAGGATCGGCGGGGTGAGCTTGCT
>DATAEG010000120.1:0-13175 GCA_036258135.1 Jatrophihabitantaceae bacterium
CAGCCTCGGCATGGCGCAACGGCTCGGCATCGCCACCGCCCTCCTCGGCCAGCCGCAGACCGTGGTCCTGGACGAGCCGGTGAACGGCCTCGACCCGGACGGGGTGCGCTGGATCCGCAACCTGCTGCGGCAGCTGGCCGACGAGGGACGGACGGTGTTTCTCTCGTCCCACCTGATGAGCGAGATGGCGCAGACCGCCACCCGGCTGGTGGTGGTCGGCCGCGGCCGACTGATTGCCGACTGCACGGTCGAGGAGTTCCTGGCCGGGAGCGCCGCACCCGAGGTCGAGGTGCGCAGTCCGGAAGCCGGCCGGCTGACCACGTTACTGCGCGGCCGCCGGGCGTCGGTTCAGCACGAGCCGCCGGACCGGTTGCGGGTCAGCGGGCTCAGTGCCGAGCAGGTCGGCCGCATCGCCTGGCACGCGCACGTGCCGGTGTTCCAACTCAACTCCGTCGCAGCGTCGCTCGAGGACGCGTTCATGCGGGCCAGGAGTGACAGCGTCGAGTTCGGCAACCGTGAGGAGGCAGTGTGATGTTCTGGCCATTGCTTCGCTCGGAATGGACGAAGCTGCGTTCGGTTCGGTCGACGTGGTGGCTGGTGGTCGTCGCTCTCACGCTCACCGTCGCCATCGGCGTAGCGGTCAGCGCGTCCGCGGCCGGTGAGCCGGGTTCGTCCGCGCTTCCGGCCGACGTGGCCACGCGCAGCGTGCTCGGCGCGATCCTGGCGCAGCTCGCGCTGGACACGCTGGGCGTACTGGTGATCTCCGGCGAATACGGCAGCGGCATGATCCGCACCTCGATGACGGTGGTGCCCCGACGGTTGCCCGTGCTGGCGGCCAAGATCGCCGTCTACGTGGCACTCGTTCTTCCAGTGACGGCGCTGACGTCGGTCGGCACGTTCGTGCTCGGCCAGGTGGCCTGGCGGTCGCATCACCGTCCCGCGGCCTCGCTGGGTGATCCGATCGTCGCCCGGATCGTGTTCGGCGTGGCCCTGTACCTCACCGTCGCGGGCGTCTGCGCGGTCGCGATCGGGACATTGTTGCGCAGCACCGCCGGCGGCATCACGGTCGTCGCGGGCGTGTTCTTTGTCGTCCCGACGGTCATCCAGGCCATGCCGAGCCAGATCTCCGACGCGGCACGGTTCCTGCCGTCCAACGCCGGCGGCGGCCTCTCCCGTATCGCAACCTCGTCACACAGTCTCCCGCCGTGGCCGGGCTTCGCGCTGCTCTGCGGCTACGCCGCGGTGCTGGTGGCTGCGGCTGCGTGGCGGCTGCGCCGCGCGGACGTCTGAGGACTGGGAGACTCCTGACATGGGCATCTGGTCGCCCACGGAACAGCCGGGCACGCGCAGCCCGCAGGCCTGGCTGTTCGACGTCGGCGTGGCCGTGGGGACGTTGGTGCTCTCCACGGCATACGTCACCGCCTCGCCGAAGCTCTCAATCCCGGCCGCGGTCGCGATCATCGTGGCCTTGGCTGCACCGCTCGTGGTGCGGCGGGTCTGGCCGGTGCCCGTGTTCGGCCTGCAATACGTCATCGCCGCGACCACCGGCTGGTGGGCCATGCAGGTCGTGTGGTCGCCGGCGCTGATCGTCGGCTTGTACACGGTCGCGGTGCTGCGGCCGCGGCGGGACGCGTCGATCGCGGCCGGTCTGCTGGCGGTGGGTGCGGTGGTCAGTTCGGTGCACGTGTTCGGCGCCGAGTGGTTTAGTCCTGCGGCCTCGCTCGTGGCAGTGGTGGCCGCCGCGACAGCGCTGGGCCTTTACATCCGGACCCGCCGCGAGCTACTGGCTCAGCTCCGCGACCGCGCGGAGCGGCTGGAACGCGAGCGCGACAAACAGGCCGTCCTCGCCGCGGAGGCGGAACGGACCCGCATCGCCCGCGACATGCATGACACCGTCGCGCACCACCTCACCGTGATGGTGGCGCTGTCCGACGGTGCTGCCGTTCACGCAGCGACCGATCCGGAGCAGGCCGCCGACGCGATGCGGGCGGTGTCGGAGACCGGCCGCGGCGCGTTGGCGGAGATCCGCCGCACCCTCGGCGTGCTCCGCGACGACAGGCCCGCGCCGCTGGCGCCGTCGGAGGTCGGCGATCTGGACCAGCTCATCGACCGGGTGCGAGCCACCGGGCTGCCGGTCAGCTACGACGTCGAGGGCCACTTGCCACCGGTCGGCGCCGAGACGCGGCTCGCCGTGTACCGGATCGTCCAGGAGGCGCTCACGAACACGATCAAGCACGGTGGCGCGGGCGTGACGGCGTCGGTCCGCGTCCGGTACGGACCCGACGACGTCTGGATCGAGGTCGGCGATGACGGGTCGGGCACCGCCCAGGCAATGCCGGACGGCGGCCGCGGGTTGATCGGCATGCGCGAGCGCATCGAGGCACTGGGCGGCGAGTTCCACAGCGGGCCTCGTGACCCGCGTGGCTGGTTGGTATCCGGCGGGATCAAGGTCTCGTCATCGTGATCGGCGTGGCACTGGTCGACGACCAGCCGCTGCTACGTACCGGCTTCCGGATGATCCTCGAGGCCGAGGCGGACATCTTCGTCGTCGGCGAGGCCGGCGACGGCGACGAGGGCGTCGCGATGGTCCGCACCGTCCGGCCCGACGTCGTCCTCATGGACATCCGCATGCCGGGCACCAACGGCATCGACGCCACCGCACGGATCGTCCGCGAGGTCCCGGATTCCCGCGTCCTGATCTTGACCACGTTCGACTCGACGAGTACGTCTTCGGCGCGCTACGAGCTGGGGCCAGCGGGTTCCTGCTCAAGGACGTCCGGCCGGCCGAGTTGCTCAACGCCATCCGCACCGTCGCCGCCGGCGAGGCCGTGCTCGCGCCCAGCACGACCCGCCGTCTCATTGAGCGCTTCGTGCCCTCGGTCGACCCGGCATCGGCATCGGTCCGCACCAACGTGCTGGCCGACCTTACGGAACGGGAACGCGACGTCTTCGTCCAGATCGCCGCCGGGCGGTCCAACCGCGAGATCGCCGGTGCGCTGCACGTCTCGGAGGGCACGGTCAAGGTGCATGTAAGCCGCGTGCTCACCAAACTGGGACTCCGCGACCGGGTGCAGGCCGTGATCCTCGCCTACGAGTCCGCCATCGTGACCCGTGGCGGTGAACGCCTGTAGGTCGCGAGGTGTCGGTGCGCCCCGCTAGCGTCAAAGCGATGCGTACCCATAAGCTGTCCCGGCGCGACGCTCGTCAGATCGCCATCCGTGCGCAGTGGCTGGACCGGGAGCGGCCCGCCTATCTACTAGAGCTGGTCCGCCAACTCGCTCTGCTGACGATCGATCCGACCGCCGCCATCGCCCCAAGTGCCCACCTGGTGGCATGGAGCCGGCTCGGCGGGCCGTACGAGCGGGTCGAGCTCGACCGCGCTTTGGAGAAGCGGGAGCTCATCGAGCTCCGGGGCATGATTCGTCCGGCCGAGGACGTGGCGCTCTACCGCGCCGAGATGGAGCTTTGGCGGACCGGACCGTTGCAGGGCTGGCGCAAGGCTCAGCGCGACTGGGTGCAGACCAACAACGCCTGTCGACGCGACATCCTCCAGCGGCTCTCCGCGTCCGGCCCGCTCACGTCGCGTGAGCTGCCAGACACCTGCGAGATCCCGTGGAAGTCGACGGGCTGGACCAACAACCGCAATGTCACGCAGATGCTGGAGTTCCTGGTCAAGCGCGGCGAAGTCGCCATCGCGGGCCGGCAGGGAAACGAGCGGCTGTGGGACATGGCGGATCGGGTGTACCCCGACGACCCCGTCGTGCCATTGGCGGAGGCCGAGAACCGCCGCAACCAGCGGCGTCTTGCGGCGCTCGGCATCGCCCGGTCGAGAGGGCCGGAGTGCCCGGTCGAGCCGCTCGACGTTCACGAAGCCGGAGAGGAGGCCGTCGTCGAAGGCGTCCGCGGGACATGGCGCGTCGATCCGGAACTGCTCGACCAGCCGTTCGACGGACGGGCCGCCCTGCTGTCGCCGTTCGACGGGCTGTTGCAGGACCGCAAACGCATGGCCGAGCTGTTCGAGTTCGACTACGTCTTGGAGATGTACAAGCGAGCATCTGCACGCCGGTGGGGGTACTTCGCGCTGCCGATCCTGTACGACGACCGCCTGGTGGGGAAGCTCGACGCGACCGCGGACCGCAAGGCCGGGGCGCTGCGGGTAAACGCGGTCCATTGGGACGTCGAGCCCAACACCGTCATGGCTGCCGCCGTGGAACGGGAGATCGGCGACCTCGCCGACTGGCTCGAGCTCGGCCTGGTCCCAACGGCCTAGTGTCCGTGAGGGATCTCGGCGCTGAGCGTTAAAGGCGCCTGAAGGAAGGCAGCGCCACCGATCTCAGCGGCCAGGAACGAGAGTGACCAACAGGCTCGGGTGGTCCGTCGTCCCGTTCATGCTGATCGGTCGGTAGGCGCCGACGGCGAAGTCGTCGGTGGCGGTGACTTGCTGCGCGCCGCCGTCACCGGCGTGGACGTAGCCCGCCGGAACGCAGGCGCGCGCGCCCGGTGGGTGGCCCTCTCGCAGGTTGAGGTCGCCGCCCAGAACCGTCGGTTCGTATCCGCCCCGCACTCGCACTGCCGGGATGGCGGTGTTCAGCAGATAGCGGCACTGCGCCAGCGCCACGGCGGTGCTCTTGCTGTCCAGGTGCGTGGTGCAGGCGTACAACTGCGTGACCGCCTTTAGGCACAGCCAGGCCCGTTCCTCAGGGTCGGCGGGGTTCTGGCGCGGATACATCCCGCTGTATCTGACGTAGCTGTGGTAGGGCGACGGAGTCCGAACCAGCAGGCCGATCCCGTACTGCTGGCCGTTGACGCACTGGAACGGGCCTCCGGTGCGGCGGTCCCGGACGGCTTCGAAGGCCGACACCACGGCGCCGCCGCCCACGTCGGACAGCGCCCGTGCCAGCGTCGTCACGTCCTGCCGGCAGACCTCGTTCAGGGTCACCACCCGCGGCCGATCGGCACGGATCACCGCGGCGGCCTCGCCTACCGATCGCCCGGTGTAGCAACCGGCGATGCCGCTGTTGCAGAGGTTCATCTGAAGCACGCGCAGTGGCTCGCGGGTCGCCGCGGCCGTCGTCGACCCGGCCAGCACGGCGGCGCACCAGACCAGGCAGCCGGCCGCGGCTACCCACCGCCAGAGCCCGCGACGCGATGTGGTCATGGGACCGCCTAGAGATCGTCTGACGCCACTGTAATGACGCCAGACAACGTCTGCGCGGGCTACATCGCCTGGTGGAGCAGCGTCACCGGGGCGCCGTCGCCGCCGGCACGGTAGGGCTCGAGTTCGGCGTCCCAGTCGGTGCCGAGCAGTTCATGGATGCCGTGGGCGAAGTCGTCGGCGGTGGTAGCCCGGTCCAGCAGTCCGCGCAGACGTTCTTCGCTGACCAGGACGTCGCCGTTGGCGGAAATGGCGCAACGGTGGAAGCCGCGGCCCGGCACGTGGGCGAGCCGTTCGCCGTCGTTGACGGCCGACGGATCTTCGGTCACCTCATAGCGGAGCATCGGCCAGGCACGCAGCGCGCCGGCCAACCGCGAGCCAGTGCCGACCGGACCCGTCCAGGCGGCCTCGGCGCGCAATTGGGACGGCGCCGCGGGCTGGGCACTCCACGACAGTCGCGCCGGGTGACCGAGGACGCCGGCCAACGCCCATTCGACGTGGGGGGCGAGCGCAGGAGGGCAGCAATGCATGAACACCACGCCCCGAGTCGTCACCACGTGGGCACGACCACTCATGACACACCTCCACTGGTCCGGCATCGCCTTCCCCAGCGCAGCCGACCCATCACGGAGATGTGACGTACGGGGCTCATTGTGACCCATGAGCAAGGACCGCCGCCAGCCCATCCGACATCGCGACCCGCGTGTCGCGGCCAGGACATCGCGGCGTTCTGGTTGATACCGTCCGGTCGTGCTGTGGTTTTGGACTGCGATCGTGATCCTCGCCGTCCTGGTCATCTTCTCGGTGATCGTGTGGGTGATCAGGAGCGCGGACTCCGACCTGATCCGGCGCGAGCCCGTCGTGCCGGACCCGGACCTGGTACGGCGGGTCCGACGGCTGCTCCACGACGGGCACCGACACAAGGCGATCCAGCTTTACCGCTCGGCCACCGGATTGCCGTTGCCGGAGGCGCGCACGGCGGTGGAGAACATCGGCATGGGCGAGCGGTCGGCCTCCGGAACCTCGGACCTTGCCGAGAACGCCCGCAACATCCGCAACACTCGCGGCATGGCCGCCGCGACGAGCTTTGTCCGCGAGCAGACCGGAATGAACTACGGCGAGGCGCAGGCCTTCCTTCGGGCCCTCGAGTGAGCCGGGCGGAAACTGAGCGCGGCGTGGGCGAGGAGCTGCTGCGGCTGGCCGTGGACGTGGCCCGTCAGGCCGGCGAGCTGATCGTTGCCCGGCGACGTCGCGGCGTAGAGCTGGTCGGGACCAAGTCCACGCTCACCGACGTCGTCACCGAGGCTGACCGGGCGTCCGAGACGCTGATCCGCTCCCGGCTGCGCGCCGCCCGCCCGGACGACGCGGTCCTGGGCGAGGAGGCCGGCGACACGCTCGGCAGCTCCGGAGTGACGTGGGTCGTCGACCCGATCGACGGCTCGGTCAACTACCTCTACGGATGGCCCGAGTTCTCGGTGTCGATCGCCGCCGAGATGGGCGGCCAGGTTGTGGCCGGCGTCGTACACAATCCGTCGTCCGGCGAGACGTGGACGGCAAGCCTGGGCGCGGGCGCGCACCTCGACGGTGCACCGATCCACACCACGACTCAGGACCGACTGGACCTCTCCCTGATCGCGACCGGCTTCGGCTATTCCGCTAGGCGGCGTGCGGCACAGGCGGACACGTTGCGCCGCGTCATCGTCGAGGTCCGCGACATCCGACGCGGCGGCAGCGCGTCGCTCGATCTGTGCAGTGTGGCCACCGGCCGGTGCGACGGGTACTACGAGCGCGGGCTGAACCCCTGGGACCGCGCCGCGGGCGCTCTTATCGCCCGCGAGGCCGGCGCCCGGGTGGGCGGCCCGCACGGCGCGCCCGAGAGTGAGGCCTTGACGATCGCCGCCGGACCGGCGCTCTTCGACGCGCTGCACGACCTGCTGGTGGCCGCCGGGGCGGCCGAGGGCTAAGTCGGCTACGGCCGGACTACGTGTACGCCGCCGAACAGCCCGTACCGGCGCACCGTGATCACCTTCGTGCCTTGATCGTCAGCGATGCCGAGGCCGGCGTTACCGACCAAGCTGACCGAGCGGATGGCGACGTGGATGTCGTCCGGCACCACGACACGCACCCCGCCGAACAGGGCGATGTGCGTGACGACGGCGTCCGGTGGCACCTGCGCCTCGGTCAGGTCAAGTTCGGTGTTGCCGGCCAACGTGATCACGCGCGTGCGTTGGGCCATCGTCCACGACCCGCGCCTGGTCAGGCCGCCGAACAACATCACATGCCGTTCTTCCGGACTCTGCGCCATGCGCACAGCATGGCAGCCCTGCGGCAGTGGTGCCCGGCCCGCTGGACACGGGCCGGGCACCGATCGATCAGAGCTTGCTCTGGCCGTCTGCGGCGACGGCGTCCTTGGCCGGCACGGTGACCGTGGCGGTGCCGCCGGCGCCGACGGTGACGGTCGGACCCGAGCAGCTGCCGCCCGAGGCGGTGCCGTGGATGATGTCGCAGTAGGTACCGACGGACAGACCCGTCTGGACCGTGATCGTCTTGGCGGCGGTTCCGTTGTTTATCGCGATCCAGCCACGGTGCCCGCGGCTGAAGGAGATCACGTTCGCGCCGTCGTCCCACCAGTTAGCCCGTGCCGCAGAGCCAACGTAGTTGTGCCAGCCGACCATGTTGAGCACGCCCTGGTTGCGGTCGACGCAGGCCCAGCCGCTGCTGCAGTCCGTGTCTGTGACCATCCCGTTGGCGTCCGACGGCGGTGAGTCGTTCGACGTGTTCCACTCGAAGCCGGAGTACACCTGCGGCCGGCCGTAGCCGTAAGCCAGGATGAACTCGTTGGCGATGACGTTGGTTGCGCCGTCCTTGTAGTTGAGCGCGTCGCCGTTGCGCTCGGTGTCGTGGTTTTGGACGAACACCAGCGTCTTGTCGCTCGGCGGAAGGCCTGAGCCCTCACCGAAGATCTTCAGCGTCGCAATGCTGCCGACGTGCTCGGCCGGGTAGCTCTTGAACGCGGCCTGGATCTGCTTGTCCGCGTCGAGGCCGAGCACACTGCCAACAGAAGTGAACGCCTGCGGCGACAGCGTGCCAGGGCCACCGCCGAAGACTTCGAGCGCCCAGTACGGCTTGGTGCCGTCCTGGGTCCGGTTTAGCAGGGCGTAGATCGCGGCGAGGTCTTCTTGGCCGATGTGCTTGGCGGCGTCGACGCGGAAGCCGGAGACGCCGTAGCCGATCAGCTTGTTCAGGTAGGCGGCCAACCGGTTGCGCACAAACGCGGTCTCGGTGCGCAGGTCGGCCAGGCCGAGCAGCTCGCACTTGAACACCTGCTGCTGGTTGTTGAAGTCTTCGATGCCCCCGCTCGCCGACGGGCAGTCACCGGGTGGCGGGAACTTGTGGAAGTTGTCCTGCGTGTACACGCCAGGGTAGTTGTAGCGCTCGTAGGTCACGCCACCGTAGGAGAGGCTGCCCTGGCCGGTCATGTGGTTGATGACAGCGTCGACGATCACATGGACTCCGGCGCTGCGACAGGTCTTGACCATCGACTTGAACTGGTCCTCGTTGCCCATCCGGCTGGTGAGGTTGTAGTCAACCGGCTGATAGACCTCCCACCACGGGTGCAGGATCGTGTCGCTACCGTTGCCCAATTCGGTGCGCTTGAGCGAGTCCTGCGGCGGCGCGACCTGGACCGCGTCGTATCCGGCCGGGCCGAGCACTGTGGTGCACTCCGTGGCGACCGACGGCCAGTTCCATTCGAACAGGTTGGCCACGACGTCGTGGGTCGAGCCGGGGTTGTTCGAGGGCCGGGCCGCGGCCTGGACGACGCCGGCCGCGGTGACCAGCGCCGCGGCCATCGCGGCGGCGGTGCCGAGGATCACCCACCTCCGTGGTCGACCGAGTCGATGGGGTTGATGTGAACGGACGCGCAGATGGCTCATCTGTCACCTCACTGATTCGGGGGTAAAACGCTTCCGGGTCAGTTCCTAGTGACCGCCATCACAGCCGTCAAGACGCGACGGGCGCGGCCGCGGCGTGTCGCGACGGTGCATATCCTCGCCCCGTGGGCGATTCCGACCGGTTCGTGAAACGCCGCATGCACGCTTCGACCGGCTTCTTCCGGGCCGAAGCGGCGGGCCTGGCCTGGCTGTCGGAGGGCGGTGCGCGGGCCGCCTTGGTCTATGCCGTCGACGACTCACACATTGAACTGGAGCGACTGCACCCCGCGGCACCCACACGGTCCGCCGCCTCCCGTCTCGGTGCGCAGCTGGCCACCATGCATGCCGCGGGCGCAGGATATTTCGGCTGTCCTCCTGACGGCTACGCCGGACCGCTCTACATCGGCAATCGATTCATGCCCAGCGGCCAACACGAGAGCTGGGGGACGTTCTATGTACAGGACCGCGTGCTGCCCTTCCTCGAGATCGCGGTGGCCGCGGGGAACGTCACCGCGACACAGCGACCCGACATCGACGCCGCCTGCGACCTGATCAGCGCCGGTGCCTTCGACGACGACGAGCCGCCTGCCCGTCTGCACGGCGACCTGTGGAGTGGCAACGTCGTGTGGACCGTCGAGGGCGCCGTGTTGATCGACCCGGCGGCTCATGGCGGTCATCGGGAGACCGACCTGGCCATGCTCGACCTGTTCGGATGTCCCTACCTCGACATGATCCTCGACGCCTATCAGTCCGTGCGCCCGCTGCGACCGGGCTGGCGCGCGCGCATCCCGCTGCATCAGCTCCACCCACTCGCCGTGCACGCGGCCGGGTATGGCCCGTCGTACGGCCAGGCCCTACACAGCGCCGCGCTGCTGACGAGCGAGCTCGTATAGCGCTGTGGTGGTCGCGGACGAGGGCCAGCTTGCCGGGTGGTAGGCGCCAGAGTCCATCGACGCGGCAGGTCCAGCCGGGGGCGGCAACCAGCTCGGGGTGACGTTCGACTGGGTTCACGAGGGCATCCTGGTGAAGCCGTCCAGTTGGCGCAGCCACCGCTTGGCTAACGCGGTGGCACAGGCAGTCATTCGTCATCTCTGGCTAGCGACACGTCGCGCGGTGTAGTGGCACATTCGAAAATCGTTTGTCGTGTCCGACACCGGGAGGGGTCATGAGGGGACGTTCTGTCCTGCTCATCGCTGGGCTGGTCATCGCGGGCAGCAGGCTTGCCAGCACACCAGCGACGACATCGAGGTCCCCGACTCGTTCTGGGTCGTGCGTTCCTCCACCGGGAATAGCGAGCTCTCGGACCGCGACTTCTGTGCGGACCTGGTGCGGTTCACTAGTTAGGCAAGACAATCCGACTGCTGTTCGCCGACCAAGATCTGTGAGGACGGTTCGAAAAAGAACCGAGAAATCGAACAGGACTGTGGACAACGCCCAGAGGTCGGTAGCGTCAAACCGGTTCAAGTCGCGAGCTTCGCCACCAGATCCCGGGATGTGAGGGAGCACCATGACCGGCAGCCTTGACGGGAAGAGGATCGCCTTTCTGGTGGCCAATTCCGGTGTGGAGCAGGTGGAGTTGACCACTCCATGGGCGGCGGTACAGGACGCCGGCGGCACGCCGGTTCTCATCGCGCCGGAGAAGGACGACGTCCAGGCGATGAACGGCAGCGCCAACAAGGGCGACACGTTCACCCCGGACGACTCGCTCGACGCGGTGAACCCTGCTGACTTCGACGCGCTCGTCCTGCCCGGTGGAGTGGCCAACCCGGACAAGCTCCGGGTCATCCCGGCGGCCGTGGACTTCGCGAAGTCGTTCGCGCTCACCGGAAAGCCGATCGCGGCCATTTGCCACGGCCCGTGGACGCTGGTCGAGGCCGGCGTCCTGGTGGGCAAGACGCTGACCAGCTGGCCCAGCCTGCGCACGGACATCTGCAACGCAGGTGGCACGTGGGTGGATTCCGAGGTCGAGGTGTCCCCCGCCAACGGCTGGACGCTGGTCACCAGCCGCAAGCCCGATGACCTCGATGCCTTCGTTCGGACGTTCACTGAGGTGTTCGCGAGCGCCGGCAATTAACGCACAGAGCGGGACGACCGGCGGCAAGGACGCATCGTCCGATCTCGACGCGTTGCGCGCGCACCTGCCGAACCTGCTGGTGGCGCTTGATTTCGACGGGACGTTGGCACCGATCGTGCGCGATCCCGACACGGCCGCGGTCGAGAAGGGCGGCCTCGATGCGCTGATCGCCCTCGCAGACCGCGGTGCTCAAGTTGCTGTCGTGACCGGACGCCCCGCATCGACCGCGGTGCGGCTGGGCGGACTGGCCCGGGTGCCCAACCTGATCGTCGCCGGCCTCTACGGCGCGGAGATTTGGCACGGCGGTGCGATCTCGACCGTGGCGGAGCCGCCGGCAATGGCGAAGCTGCGCCCAAGGCTCGCCGAATTGGTGGCCGAGAACCACCCCGGCGTGTGGGTCGAGGACAAACGGCTCTCCCTGGTCGTTCATACGAGGACAGCCGCCGACCCCGTCGCCGAACGGGACAGGCTCGCCGAACCTGTCGCCGAGCTGGCCGACGAGTTCGGGCTGGTCATGCACCACGGCCGGCTCGTGCTCGAGCTGCGGCTGCCGGGCTACGACAAGGGCACCGCACTGCGCGACGTCGTGAGCCGAACCAATTGCACCGCGCTCTTCTTCGCGGGTGACGACCTCGGTGATCTTCCCGCCTTCGCCCTGGTCGACGAGATGCGCGCCGCGGGTCGCCCAGCCGTCTCGGTCGCAGTCACGTCGGACGAAGCCCCGCAAGACATAAGAGACGCAGCCATGCACCACGTGAGCAGCCCAGCCGAACTGATCGTCATAGTGCGCGACCTCGCCACGAACTAGACGGCGGTCAAGACGCGGCCCGAAGCCGCGACAAGAACCGATCCGCCCAGGCCGTGACGTCATTCTCGCGGACCCGACGACGCAGTGCCCGCATGCGTCGACGGACCTCGGCGGGCGGCATCTGAATTGCGGCCATGATGGCCCGCTTGAGGCCTTCGATGTCATGCGGATTGATCAGAAGCGCGCTGGTCAGCTCGTCGGCGGCACCGGCGAACTCGCTGAGCACGAGCACCCCGCGCTCGTCGCGGTGCGTAGCGACGTACTCCTTGGCGACCAGGTTCATCCCGTCTCGAAGCGACGTCACCAGCAGGACGTCGGCGGACAGGAACAGCGCCGCCATCTCGTCCTTGGGATACGAATGATGCAGGTAGTGCACGGGCGGTTGGCCGAGGGTGGCGTACTCGCCGTTGATGCGGCCGACGGTGGCCTCGACCTCCTCGCGAAGCAGCTGGTACTGCTCGACACGCTCACGGCTCGGAGTGGCGACGACGACCATCCGCACCTTGTCGGAATCGACGCTGCCGTCGGCCAGCAGCTCTTCGAACGCCTTCAACCGATGCAAGATCCCCTTCGTGTAGTCAAGCCGGTCGACGCCGAGCAGCACAGTCGGCGGATCGCCGACCGCGGCCCGGATCTCCTTGGCCCGAGCCTGGACGTCGTCGCGGGTGGCGAGCTCGTCCATGGCGTCGACGTCGATGGAGATCGGGAACGCCTCGGTGCGGATGGTTCGTTCGCCGGCGCCTTCGACGAGGACGTCGTTGCCGCGCGTGGTCAGCCCGGCCGCCCGGCGGCAGGCGCGCAGGAAGTTGGTGGTGTCCGACCGGCGCTGGAAGCCGAGGAGGCCGGCTCCGAGCAGACCCTCGACGATCTGCCGACGGCGAGGCAACTGCGCGAAGATCTCGTAGCCGGGGAACGGGATGTGGTTGAAGAAGCCGATGCGCAGGTCCGGCCGCAGTCCACGCAGTATTCCCGGGACCAACTGGAGCTGGTAGTCGTGCACCCACACCGTGGCTGCCCGCGAGGCGGCCGCCGCGGCGGCCTCGGCAAAGCGGCGGTTCACCGAGACGTACGCGTCCCACCACCGGCGGTGGAACTCGGGCGCGACGATGACGTCGTGGTACAGCGGCCAAATCGTGGCGTTGCAGAAGCCCTCGTAGTACTCGGCGATATCGCGCCGCGACAAGCCGACCGCGATCAGCGTCATGT
>DATAEG010000121.1:0-25945 GCA_036258135.1 Jatrophihabitantaceae bacterium
CCGCCAGGAGCACTGCTGGTTGGCTACGTTCGGCAGAGATAACCGCTGAAAGCATCTAAGCGGGAAGCTTGCTTCAAGATGAGGTTTCCCATCCGTTATGGAGTAAGGCCCCCGGCTAGACCACCGGGTTGATAGGCCAGAGGTGGAAGTGCGGCAACGCATGCAGCTGACTGGTACTAATAGGCCGAGGACTTGCCACAACACACTTTTCCGGTCGGGTCTCCCGGCCGGGCTCGCGTCCACTATGCGGTTCCCGAGGTGCGGTCGCCGCCGCCTGAACAGGCCGGCCGGGACCAAGACATCTCCATAGAGTTTCGGCGGCCATAGCGAGAGGGAAACGCCCGGTCCCATCCCGAACCCGGAAGCTAAGCCTCTCAGCGCCGATGGTACTGCGCGGGCCACTGCGTGGGAGAGTAGGACGTCGCCGGACACAACTTCACAGTGGTTCACCACTGTTTGACAGCGACGCTGTCTCGAAGGGCCGCGTGAGCCGGAGCGATCCGCGTTCGCGCGGCCCTTTGATCTTGTGGCGGCCCGAATCATTTGGGAGGGCGAAGCCAGCCGATGAGCGAACCGCGCCGACCGGCCCGCTCGTCCAGTGCGCGCCGCGGGTCGTCCCGTCCGAGCGGATCCGGCCGTCCGGCGCGGCCCGCCCCGCAGCAGGCACGTCCCGCGCGTCCGTCCGGCCCCGCGTTGCCGGACGAGATCGCCGACGTGCAATTGGACCCGTCCGTGCGCGCCGAACTCCGCTCGCTCGGCAAGCCGCTGGCCGACGAGATCGCCGCCCACCTCATCGCCGCGGGACTGCTGATCGACGAGGACCCGACGGCGGCGTTGGCCCATGCCCGCTACGCGCGCGCCCGCGCCGGGCGGATCGGCGCCGTCCGCGAAGCCACCGGAGTGGCCGCCTATGCGGCCGGTGAGTACGCGGAGGCGCTGGCCGAGCTGCGCGCGGCCCGGCGGATGACCGGCGACCCGTCCGTGTTGGCGATGATCGCCGACAGCGAGCGTGCACTTGGCCGGCCGGAGCGCGCACTGCGGGCGGCCGACGACGCGCAGCTGGCCCTCCTCGACCGCGACGGCCAGATCGAGGTCTTCCTGGTCGTCGCCGGCGCCCGGCGCGACCTCGGTCAGCTCGACGCCGCACTGGCCACATTGCAACGAGCCGGCGTGACCACCGATCCGGCACCCGGGCAAACCGCCACCGCCACGACCCGACTCGCCTATGCCTATGCCGATCTCCTGGCCGAGATGGGACGTGGCGCTGAGGCGAAGTCCTGGTTCGAGCGAGCCGAGGCAGCGGACGAGGACGGGGCGACCGACGCGGGTCAGCGGGCTCGGGAGATCCGGACCTAGAACGCCGCGTCTACTGAATGCCGTCCTGTATCACCGCTTGGAACGCTGACGTGTCACCCTCCCGGGTCACGTCGGTGACGGTCGGACGGTTCCACAACCACGCGTCCAGGTCGCGCGCGGTGCCGCTGATCGTGAAGCTCGGCTCGCCGGCGCTCGCCAGGCCGAACGTCGGCTCGGCCTCATAGGTCTTGCCGGTGTCGGGGCTGTGCCCGCTCCAGTGCCCGATCCGGATCAGCCACTCGGCACCGGTATCGGTCGTGCTGACGCGGCCGATCGGCCCGGCCAACTGGTGGTTCGCCCACGGCGGCACTTCGGAGTACATGATCTCGAGCACCTCGAGGACACCGTCGGTCGCGAGCGCGGGATCGAAGTCGGTGACGGCGCCGGCAGTCAGTTCGGCGTCGAGCCGGTGGATCAACGCCTCGTGGGCCTGCCGGCGGCGAACGAACCCGACGGTCTGGTCCGCGGGGAACCAGGTCCAGATCGCCGCGTCATCCGGTGCGGCGGCGAGGGCGTCGATCAGGCTGGCGCTACAGGCGTCGAACTGGGCCAGTTGTGCCTCGTAGTCCGTGGCGCGGGACCGTTTGTCGGCGTGCTCAGGGTGGTCGAGCCGGTCGCGGACGATCGCGGCCCAGAAGTCCTGCACCTCGCTGAGGTGCCAGAGCAGCTCGGCGGCGTCCCAGCCTGGACAGCTCGGTACCTCGGACGTCGGGTCGACGGCCGACAGGACATCGCGGAAGCGGGCCGAGTTCGCGCGCAGGTGCGCCAGAAAGTCCAGCGTGGGACCCATCCGGAGACCCTAGCGGCGCGCGACACCCTGTGGACGACGGCGCCGATATCCACAGCTGACCTGGATCGGCAACGGCGAAGCTGCCGAATCGGCACAGTGACCTCATGACGACCCGTCACACACCGAACGATCCGGCCGATGTCACCGGGCATTACAACGAGGTGCGGCTCATCGGCGAGCTCACTCGCGAGGCCCGCACCCGCAGCCTCCCCGACGGCACCGAGGTGAGCAGCTTCGTACTGCGTATCAGGTCCGAGGCGGGCGCCTCCGACACCGTCGAGTGCGTGGCGCGTCCGGGCGCGCTGCGTACACGGCTGGCCGCCCGCCATCCTGGCGACACCCTTGAGGTGGCCGGCAGCCTCCGGCACCGGTTCTGGCGCGGCACCGCGGGCATCATGAGCCGCTACGAAGTCGACGTGTCGAGCGTGTCGCTTCGACGCCGTGGCGGCGCGCCGGTCACTGGTCAGCGAAACGCCGAAACAGCATCCCGGACGCCGGCTTCGGCGTGAACAACGTGGACTTGCGCGGCATCCGCGCACCGGCGGCGGCTACCGCGGCCACGGCGCCGACCGGCGTGGCCCGCAGCAGCACCGCGATGCCTCCGGCCGCCCGTGCGGCGCTAACCGCCTCGGCGACGTCATGGGCGTAGCCGACGGTGGCTTCGTCGTCCGGGAGTTGCCAGACGCCGCCGATGAGGACCCGGTGCAGCACGGTGACGTCGAGGTCGAGCAGCGCCGCGGGCTCGTCGTGCAGCCGGTTGGCGGCGAGCAGATCGATCGACGGTGTGCCCACGAGCGCAGCTCGGCTCCCGTCCGTGAGCACGGCGTGGAACCCGGATCCAGCCGAATTCAGCGCGGCCAATGCCGCCTCGAGGTCGTCGAACTCCGACACGGGCAGACGGTCGGTCGCGGCCGCCAACGCAGTGTCGTAGTCCATCGCGGTGATCACGCGATGGATCGGGTGCACCTGCGGGCCGTACGCGGAGGAGTCGACCAGCAGCGCCAGTCCGCGGTCCCAAGGCCCACGTCCCTCGACGTCGTCGCGCTGCCGCTGAAGCTCGAGGTAGGTCGCATACCGGTGGTGCCCGTCCGCGATGAGCGCCTGGCGCATGGTCAGATCACTGGCCACCGCCTGGTGGGTCTCCGGGTCGGTGATCGCCCAGAGCCGGTGGGCGACGCCGTCCGGCGTCTGGGCCGAGGAGATCACCGCCGAAGGGTCGACGTCGGCGACCACTTGCGACGCGGGCCCCCCACCGTCGTACACCAGGTAGATCGGCTCGAGGTTCGCCTCGGTGGCGGTCATGAGGGCCAGGCGATCGGCGACCGGACCCGCCATGGTGTTCTCGTGCGGCAGGATGACGCCATCGGCGGGGTCGCGCAGTTCGACGGCGCCGACCAGGCCGCGGGTCACCGTACCCGGCTGGCCCGGCCGATCCGGCGTCCGCATCTCATAGACGTAGATCGCGGGCAGGTCGTCGACCACGAGCTCGCCGTCTGCCGTCCAGTCAGTCAGCTGGGTCGCAGCCCTCCGGTACGCCTCGCCCTCCTCGTCGGAGGCGCCGGGCGGGACCGGCAGAACGAGCGCCACCGCATTGTGCGGATCGGCGGCGAGGAGCTGAGCCCGTTCAGCGGCGTCGATCACGTCGTACGGCGGGCACAGCAGGGTGCCGAGGCGTTCCGGGCCGACCGCGTACCGCAGCGCGCGGAACGGTGCCATAGACAAGCCGTCCGCGGCTTCGAGCGGGCCATCCGGTGACTCGTCGTCTGGCTCGTTGGGGAACGTGTCCGACACAACGCGACAGG
The DNA here is from genome assembly GCA_036258135.1 of Jatrophihabitantaceae bacterium. Taxonomy (GTDB): domain Bacteria; phylum Actinomycetota; class Actinomycetes; order Mycobacteriales; family Jatrophihabitantaceae; genus DATAEG01. The sequence continues at coordinate 3,949 of DATAEG010000121.1, forward strand.
GTATCGGCACTGGGCCAACAGAGGTTCCGGCCACGTCGATAGCCTCGTCGGCGATGTCTGTGGCCTCTGAAGGGGACGTGCCGCCGTCCGACCGGTCGTGGCTCGCGGAAAGCACGGAACCGCTGGCGCACCGTTTCGACGTCGCGTTGCTCGACCTCGACGGTGTCGTGTACGTGGGCGACACCGCGGTACCCGGTATCGCCGTTGTCCTCGATCGAGCGCGGCGTGCGGGCATGCGGCTCGCCTTTGTCACCAACAACGCCGCGCGTCCGCCGGCGGTGGTGGCCGATCGGCTGATCCGGCTCGGCGTCGCGGCCGATGCCGGCGAGGTGATCACGTCCGCACAGACCGCGGCGCACTACCTGGCCGAGCGGCTGCCCTCAGGTGCGGCTGTCCTGGTCGTCGGCACGGACGGGCTGACCGAGGCGTTGCGTGAGCGTGGACTGCGACCGGTATTCAGCGCGGACGATGCCCCGCAGGCCGTGGTGCAGGGCTACTCGCCGACGCTGACCTGGTCGGCGCTGGCCGAAGGTGCGGTCGCCATCGGACGCGATGTGCCGTGGGTGGCCACGAACCTGGACGCCACGGTGCCCTCGGCACGCGGCCCGCTGCCGGGAAACGGCTCGCTCGTGGCGGCGCTCCGGCATGCCACCGGAATGACTCCAGTAGCCACCGGCAAACCGGAGCCGACGATGCACCGGGAGACCGTGGAGCGCACCGGCGCGCGGGCGCCGCTGATCGTGGGTGACCGCCTCGATACCGACATCGAGGGCGCCCACGCGGTCGGCTGCCCGAGCCTGCTCGTGCTCAGCGGCGTCACCACCGCGGCCCGGCTGATGAGCGCCGGCCCGAAACACCGTCCGACGTTCGTCGGGTGGGACGCCGGAGCGCTGCTCGACGTTCACCCGGCGCCGGTGGTCGACGCCGGTCGTGCCCGTTGTGGATCCTGGCGGGCGGAGGCGGCCAGTGGGGAGGGCCGAGCCGGCGCGGTTCTGGCGACCGACCGTGGTGCGTCCGGCGACGCCGAGGCGCTAGATGCGTTGCGCGCGATGGCGGCGCTGGCCTGGAGCCGGGTTCCCGAGCAGACGCCACCACCCACGTGGCGGGCGGCGGACGACGCCGCTCGGTCGGTCCTTACCCGCCTCGGCCTGCCGGCCGGGTGACCGTCGCACATGCGGCTAGCCTGGGCCGGTGGTCGAACCCGACGGAACCGAGCATCCTGCCGTCCAGCGCGCCGACGAACTCCTCAAGGGGCTCTCCGACCGGGACATCGACGAACACGCCGCCGTACTGGAGCAGGCGCACACGCACCTTCAGTCGGCGCTGTCAGAAGCCGAATCCGGCGGCGGAACGACGTGAGCCGTCGGGTCGGCCCGAATCCCACCCGGGCGTAGCGTTTCGCCCGTGAGGTCGGCCGTCGTCATCGCGCACACCGGACGGTCGAAGATCCGGGCCCAGGCGCACGAGGCGTGTGAGCGGCTGCTGGCGGCCGGGTTCGAGGTGCGCATGGAAGCCGACGAGGCTGCCGATCTCGAGGTTCTGGACCGGGTGACGCTCATCGAGTCGGGACCGAAAGCCGCCGACGGTGCCGAGATCGTGCTCGTATTCGGCGGAGACGGCACGTTCCTGCGCGGCAGCGAGATCGCCCGGCCCGCCTACGTGCCCATGCTTGGCGTCAACCTCGGCCACGTCGGCTTCCTAGCCGAGACCGAGCCCCACCAGCTCGCCGACTCGCTCGACGCCGTCGTCTCCGGTCAGTACGAGGTGGAGGAACGGGTCACCCTCGACGTCGAGGTCATCCAGGGCGGCGAGGTGATCGCCCAGGACTGGGCGCTGAACGAAGCGTCGGTCGAGAAGAGCGCACGGGAGCGCATGCTCGAGTTGGATGTGGCCATCGACGGGACACCGCTGTTGCGTTTCGGGTGCGACGGCGTGCTCTGCGTGACGCCTACTGGATCAACCGCGTACGCCTTCTCGGTGGGCGGTCCGATCGTCTGGCCCAACGTGGACGCGTTGTTGGTGGTGCCGAACGCGGCGCACGCCGTCTTCGCCCGGCCTCTGGTCGTTTCGCCGCGGTCCATCGTCACCGTCCAGCTGCTGAGGCGCGACCACCCCGGCGTGCTGTCCTGCGACGGGCGGCGGTCGGTCGGCGTCCAGCCGGGCGACGTCGTACGGGTCGGCAAGGGTCGCCTGCCGGTCCGGATCGTGCGCCTGGGCGGCGGATCGGCCTTCTCGTCCCGCCTGGTGCAGAAGTTCGACATCCCGGTTCGCACCTTCCGCGAGGTCGACCCGCCGGACGCCGACCGTTCACACAGCTGAGCCAGACCCGTCTAGACCCGGCGCGTCCCGCTACCCTCGGCAGCTGTGCTCGACGAGCTCCGCATCCAAGCGCTGGGAGTCATCGACGACGCCACGATGCACTTCGGTCCGGGGCTGACCGTCGTCACCGGCGAGACCGGCGCGGGGAAGACCATGGTCGTCACCGGTCTTCAGCTGCTCTTCGGCGCGCGCGCCGACCGCGCCCAGGTGCGCACCGGGTCCGACCAGTGCGCGGTCGACGGCCGCGTCACGGTGGCCGGAGCTGCGCTCGCCCGCATCGCCGAGGCCGGCGCTCAGCTCGATGAGGACGACACCCTGCTCCTGCGCCGCACCGTGACCAGCACCGGCCGCTCCCGCGCCCATGCGGGAGGGGTCAGCGTCCCGGTCGGCGTGCTGGCCGAACTCGGCGACTTGGTCCTGGCCATCCACGGCCAGGCCGGCCAGATGCACCTGGCCCGGCCCGCCGAACAACGCAACGCCCTCGACCGGTACGCCGGCGTCGACCTGGTGGACTACCGCACCGGTTGGCGGGCCTGGCAGGAGGCCGAGCAGCGGTGGCAGGAACGGGTCCGCGACGCCGCCTCGCTGGCCGCGGAGGCCGAGGTGCTTGAGCACGGGCTGGTCGAGATCGAACGAGTCGCCCCGCAGCCCGGCGAGGACGAGGAGCTGGCCACCATCGCGTCCCGGCTGGCCCACGTCGACGCGCTGCGCACCGCGGCCCGGGTGGCGCACGACGCGCTGGTCGGCTCGGACGACCCGGCACCGGACGCCACCGACGTGCTCGGCCTGCTCGGGCCCGCGGTGCAGGACCTGGCCCGGGCGGGGTCGGCCGATCCGGCTCTGGACGACTTGGGCGCGCGGCTGCGCACGCTGGTCGCGGAGGTCGCCGACCTCGGGGCCGACCTGGCCGCCTACGAGGCCGGCCTCGACGCCGACCCCGATACGCTGGCCCGCGTTGAGCAACGCCGCGCCGACCTCTCCGCACTCATCCGCAGGTTCGGCCGCGCCGTGGATCCCGACGGGCCCACGGGCGTAGCCGCGGTGCTGGACTGGGCCAAGCGCGCCGCGGCCCGGCACGCGGAGATCGACGTGTCGGACGACGCGCTGGCTCGGCTCAAGGAGGCGCGCGACACCGCCCGCGCCGCCGCGGCCCGCGCGGCTGGAGCGCTGTCGGCGCAACGGACGGAGGCGGCCGCGCGGCTCTCGGCCGCGGTGAGTGCCGAGCTCGCCGGGCTGGCCATGCCCGGCGCCGAGCTCGGTGTCGTCGTCCGGCACCGGCCACCCAGCACCGGGCAGCCCACCCTCGACCTTCCCGGCGGACAGGTCGGGGCCGGGCCGGAGGGCGTGGACGAGGTCACCTTCGAGCTGCGCACCGAGCCCGCCGCGCCCGCGGTCGCCCTCCATCGGGGCGCCTCGGGCGGCGAGCTGTCCCGGGTGATGCTTGCCCTCGAAGTCATCCTGGCCGACACGGACCCAGTCCCGACCATGGTCTTCGACGAGGTTGACGCCGGCGTCGGCGGCCGCGCCGCCATCGAGGTGGGACGCCGACTGGCCCGACTGGCCCGCTCCCGCCAAGTCATCGTGGTCACCCACCTGGCCCAGGTCGCCGCGTACGCTGACCGGCACCTCGTGGTCGACCGCGCCGCCGCCTCCGGGGGCATCACGGCCAGCGAAGTTCAGGCGGTCGCCGCTGCCGACCGCGAGGCGGAACTGGCCCGCATGCTGGGCGGTCTCGACAGCGTCACAGCCCGCCGTCATGCCGCAGAATTGCTGGCGCAGGCAGGGTCGGAGACGGGATGATCGGGCATCGGACCGGGCAGCGCACGAGCACGGCCCGGGAGCGTGGCGCTCCCGGTGGGCGAAGGACTCAGATGGCACGATGGGCACCTATGAAGATCGCCACCATGCGCCGACCTCGGGTCGAAAGCGGTGGCGGCGTCTGCGGGACGGCCCGTCTTGACCGGCGCACCAAACGGCTCATTGGCCGGCTCAATCCCGGCGATATCGCCATAATCGACCACGACGACCTCGATCGGGTGGCCGCCGAGTCTCTGGTCTCGGCGCGGGTTAGTGCGGTCGTCAACTCCAAGCCGAGCATCTCCGGTCGGTACCCGAACCTCGGCCCTGAGGTTCTGGCCAACAACGGCATCCCACTTGTGGACAACGTCGGGCGCGAGGTCTTCGCCGCGATCAAAGAAGGCAGCCGGATCCGGGTCGACGGCGACACCGTCTATCTCGGCGACGAGGCTGTGGCCCGTGGCACCAAGCAGGACTCCCAGTCCATCGCCAACCTCATGGTCGAGGCTCGTGCCGGCATCTCCAGCCAGCTCGAGGCCTTCGCCGCCAACACCATGGAGTTCATGCGCCGAGAGCGCGCCCTGCTGCTCGATGGGGTCGGTGTCCCGGACGTCAAGACCAAGCTCGAGGGCCGGCACGCGCTCGTAGTGGTCCGCGGCTACGACTACAAGGAAGACTTGATCGCGCTCCGGCACTACATCCGCGAATTCCGCCCGGTACTCATCGGCGTGGACGGCGGCGCGGACGCGCTCAAGGAGGCCGGGCACAAGCCGGACATCATCATCGGCGACATGGACTCGGTGTCCGACGAGGTCCTTCGCAGCGGTGCCGAGATCGTGGTGCACGCCTATCCCGAGGGCCGCGCGCCGGGGCTGGAACGGGTACAGGAACTCGGCTTGGACTCGCTCACGTTCGCCTCCCTCGGCACCAGCGAGGACATCGCCATGCTCTTGGCCGACGAGAAGGGTGCCGAGCTGATCGTGGCCGTGGGCACCCACGCCAGCCTGGTCGAGTTCCTGGACAAGGGTCGCGGCGGGATGGCGTCGACCTTCCTGACCCGGCTGCGGCTCGGCGGCAAGTTGGTGGACGCCAAGGGCGTGAGCAAGCTGTATCAGAGCCGAATCTCGACGCTGGCATTACTCTTGCTGGTGCTTGCCGCGCTCATCGCGATCGGGGCGGCCATCGCCGTCTCGACGGTCGGCCAGACCTACCTGGACGTCTTCGGCGACAAGTGGGATCGCTTCCTCCACTGGATACAGGGCATCTTCTCGTGATTTCGTTCCGCTACCACCTGGTCTCCATCATCGCCGTCTTCCTGGCGCTGGCGCTCGGCATCATCGTCGGCGCCAGCGGGTTGCGCGGGCCGGTGCTCGACGACCTGCACAAGCAGGTCGCCACTTTGAAGGGCGAGAACAGCAAACTGCGGGGGCAGAACGACCAGCTCACCGAACAGTTCAACAACGCCGACCGGTTCGCCAGCACCTACGCGTCGGAGATCCTCAAAGACACCCTGACCGGCCACACGGTGGCAATCATCAGCGCGCCGGGCGCGGACAGCAGCATCGCCAAGGGCATCCGTACCGCGGTCGTGCTCGGGGGCGGCACGGTGACGACGCAACTTTCGATCAACCCGGCCTGGGCCGAACCCTCGCACGCGGACGCACTCATCCGCTTCGTCACCGGCGCCGCGCACCCTGCCGGGCTGAACTACCCGGACAGCACGGACGCACCCACCCTCGGCGCCGTGCTGCTCTCCTACGTGCTGTCCGGAAAGGGTGGCGAGAACAGTCTGCTGACGGTCGCGCGGGGACTCTCCCAACTCGGCCTGGTGTCGGTGAGCGACAACCCGAAGGTGCCCCGACCGGCGCAGCTGGTCGTCCTGGTGACCTCGGGAACATACCCGGCCAAGGACAAACGTACTGAGGCGATGCTCAACATGATCACCGAGTTCAGCACCACGTCCCTGCCGACCATGGTCGGCGGGAATCTCGCCGCGGCGCAGCCGTCCGGGCTCATCTCGGTCGTGCGCGGCGACAAGGTCAGCGAACTGGTGTCAACGGTGGACGATGCCGACTCCGCGCTCGGTCAGGTGACGTCCGCACAGGCGCTCGCGGGATTGCTGACCAACACGGTCGGCCAGTACGGCACCGGCCCGGGCGCCAAGGAGCTGTTCCCCGCGCCCGCCAAGTGAACGGCACGACGTCAGCGGCCCTGACGTGAACGGCGCGGTGCGCAGCGCCGTCGCCGCCGCGGGCGTGACCTGGCTGGCCGGACGCCTGCTGCGCCGGGCCGCCGATCCGGTGGCCGGCTGGAGCCGGGACAACTACCGGGGCCGCACCGTCCGTCTGGACGGCGGCGCCGCAGTGGTGGTCGGTGCCGCGGCCGGTGTCCTGGCCGCGCCGGCGCGACACAGTCCGGCGCTGGTGCTGCTCGGCGCGGCGGCGTTGGCCGGTGGCTATGACGACCTGGCCGCGCCGGGACGCGAGCTGGCCGTCGACAAGGGCTGGCGCGGGCACCTGGCCGCACTTCGGGCCGGACGGGTGAGCGGCGGCGCGGTGAAGGTCGCCGTCATCGGTGCGGCCAGCCTTTTCGCCGTCCGCGCCGCCGGCGGCTCGTGGCGCCGCGCCCTGCCGGACGCCGCGCTCGTCGCGGCTACCGCGAATCTGGTCAACCTGTTCGACCTGCGTCCCGGCCGAGCCGGCAAGGTCGCGCTGGCCGCGGGCGTGATCACCGGCGCCGGGCCGGCCGCGGCGCTCAGTGGCACAGTGGCTGGCGCGGCCGCCGCGGAGTTGCCCGACGATCTGGCCGAAAGGACCATGCTGGGAGACCTCGGCGCCAACGCCCTCGGGGCCTTGCTCGGCCTGCGCCTCGCCGCCGGCGGCCCGGCGCTGCGCTGGGGCGCGCTGGCCGTAGTCACGGCGCTCACCGCGGCCAGCGAGCGGGTCAGCTTCTCGAAGGTCATCGAGCGCACCCCGGCTCTCGACACGCTGGACCAGCTAGGACGCGCACTCCCCGCAGAAACGCTCCGCAAACAACGCTCCGCGTTTCTGCGGGGGACCCCGGAACCGTGAGCGTCCCCGCGGCCCGTTCGCTGGCCCGCGCCGCCGCGGTCATCGCCGTCCTGACCGTGCTGGCCCGGCTGGCCGGGTTCGTCCGTACCGCTGTGTTCAGCCGCGCCGTCGGCCCCGGCTGTGTCGGATCCGTCTATCAGACGGCCAACACCATCCCCAACATCATCTTCGACATCATCGCCGGCGGTACTTTGGCCGCCTTGGTGGTGCCGGTGTTGGCACCGGCCATGGCCGGCGGACGCCATGCCGACGTCTACCACGTCGTCTCCGCACTGCTGACCTGGACGCTGGTGATCCTGGTGCCGGTGGCCGTCCTGATCGCAGCCCTGGCCGAGCCCATCGTGCGGCTGCTGCTCGGGGAGAACGTCTGCCCCGGCGCGGTGTCGCTCGGCACCCGGATGCTCGTGGTCTTCAGCGTCCAGGTCGTCTTCTACGGCATCGGCATCGTGCTCGGCGGCGTGCTCGTGGCGGGGGAGCGGTTCGCCTGGCCTGCCCTGGCGCCGCTGTTGTCCAGCCTGACCGTGATCGGCGCCTACCTCTGGTATGGCGCGCTGGCCGGCACCGGGCGGACCGCCGAGGGGCTGCCCCGCGACGCCGAACTCGTGCTCAGTGTCGGCACCACGCTCGGGGTGGTGGTCCTGGCGCTGTGCCAGCTGCCCGCCGTTCTGCGCACAAGGGTGCTGCGCTGGCGGCCGACATTGCGCTTCCCGGACGGCATCGCCCCGCGGGTGCGGGTAGCGGCTATCGCGGGGGCGGCCACGCTCGCGTCCATGCAGATCTCCACAGCCGTCATGATCCGGCTGGCCAACGACGACACCCCGACGGGCACCCTGGTCGTCTTGGTGCTCGCGCAGACGGTCTATCTGTTGCCGTGGGCGGTGCTGAGCTTCCCGATCGCCACGGCGTCGTTCCCTCGGCTGGCGGCTGCCTGGGAGGCCGAACAGCACGCGGAGTACCGCGACAGGTTGGCCACGGCGACGCGGATCGTTATCGCGGTGTCCGCCGCCGGCGCGGCCCTCCTGATCGCGGCCGCGGTTCCCGCGCGGGTGGTGCTGCTGGCCCAGGGCGCGCACTCCGCGGACCAGTTCGCGCCCGCGGTGTACGCCTTCGCGTTGGGTCTGGTCGGGTGGTCCCTCGTGGCCGTGCTGGCCCGCGCGCTCTACGCCGCCACCGCCACCGCGGCCTCGGCCGCGGCCCAAGTGACTGGGCAGTTGGTGGTGATCGTGGCCGACCTGCTGCTGAGCGTCGCCCTGCCCGCGCACGACCGGGCCTTCGCGCTGGCGCTGGGCAACTCCATCGGCGTCGTCGTCGCGACAGTGGCGCTCGTGGGCGTGGCCGTTCGGCGCGGCCTGCTCGACGTCGGACCGGTCGGACGGCATGTGGCCACCGCGTCGGTCGCGGCGGCGGCTGGTGCGCTCGCCGGCTGGGCGATCGGCAGACGGGCCGGCACGTCCGTGGCCGGAGCGGTGCTGTTGGGCGCGGCCGCGTCTGTCGTGGCGGTGCTGGTCTTCACCGGCGTGCTGTTCGTCACCGACCGGGACGTTGTGCGCGAGCTGCGGGCGCGGGTATCACTGTGACGGCCGAGCCGTCCAGCGTGGCGCTGGTGCTGGGTACCAGTGCCGGCGGGGTCGGCCGGCATGTGCGCTCGCTGGCCGGCAGGTTCGTCGCCGATGGGCTCCGCGTGGTCGTCGCCGGCCCCGATCCCACCCAGGAGACGTTCGATTTCGCCGGCACCGGCGCCACGTTCGTTCGGGTGCACATCACCCGACCCGGCACCGAGGCGTTGGCGGTGCCCGCGTTGCGCCGGGCCACCGCGGACGTCGACGTCGTTCACGCGCACGGCCTGCGGGCCGGACTGGCCGGGGTCTTCAGCCGGCGTCGGCCGCTGGTGGTGACGCTGCACAACGCCGTGCTGAACGAGGGGCCCAGCCGCATCCTGCTGACCGCCGGTGAGCGGGTCGTGGCCCGCGGCGCGGACGTCGTCCTCGGGGTCTCGCCGGATCTGGTGGCACACGCCCGCGCTCTCGGGGCGAAGGACGCCCGCTTCGTGCCGGTGGCCGCGCCACGGCTCAAGCCAGTCCGGGACGCCGCGGCGGTGCGCGCCGAGCTGGGCCTGACCGACCGGCAGGCGCTGATTTTGTGTGTCGCCCGGCTGCACCCGCAGAAGGGACTGCCGGTGCTCGTCCAGGCCAGCCGCCGGTGGGCCGGGCTGGACCCGGCGCCGCTGGTCGCCGTGGTGGGAGACGGCCCGTTGGCCGTGACGTTGGCTGACCAGATCGCCGCCGAGCGGGCGCCGGTGCGCCTGCTGGGGCGGCGCGAGGACATCGCCGACCTCATCAGCGTCGCCGACGTGGTGGTGCTGCCGTCGTTGTGGGAGGGCTGGCCCCTGGTGCTCAGCGAGGCGCTCCAGTTGGGCCGGCCGATCGTGGCCACCAAAGTGGGCGGCGTTCCCGATCTGGTCCGCGACGCCGCGGTGCTGGTACCGGCGGCGGACACCGACGCCCTGGCCGCCGCCGTCGCCAGCCTGATCCAGCGCCCCGGCCAACGCCGCGAGCTGACGCAACGGGCCCGGCGGCGGGCGATGGGCCTGCCCACCGCGGACGTCACTGCGGACGCCGTTCTCGCCGTCTACCGCGGCCTCGTGTCTTCACAGTGATGTCACACAGCCGTGTTAACGTGGACTTCCGTGCAGATGCCCCGTGCGACCACTCATTTGTTCGTGACCGGCGGGGTGGCCTCCTCACTGGGTAAGGGCCTGACCGCCAGCAGCCTGGGCAGCCTGCTCAAGGCGCGCGGGCTGCGTGTGACCATGCAGAAGCTCGACCCGTACCTCAACGTCGACCCCGGCACGATGAACCCGTTCCAGCACGGCGAGGTCTTCGTCACCGAGGATGGCGCCGAAACCGACCTCGACGTCGGCCACTACGAGCGCTTCCTGGACACCAACCTGCACGGCTCCGCCAACGTCACCACTGGGCAGATCTACTCGGCGGTCATCGCCAAGGAGCGCCGCGGGGAGTACCTCGGCGATACCGTCCAGGTGATCCCGCACATCACGAACGAGATCAAGACGCGGATCCGGCGGATGGCCGAACCCGGCCCGGACGGCCTGGCCCCCGACATCGTCATCACCGAGATCGGCGGCACCGTCGGCGACATCGAGTCGCTGCCGTTCCTGGAGGCGGCCCGGCAGGTGCGCCACGACGTGGGCCGCGACAACTGCTTCTTCCTGCATGTCTCGCTGGTGCCCTATCTCGCGCCTAGCGGTGAGTTGAAGACCAAGCCCACCCAGCACTCCGTCGCGGCGCTGCGCAGCATCGGCATCCAGCCCGACGCCGTGGTGTGCCGAAGCGACCGTCCCATCCCGGAGAGCGTCAAACGCAAGATCTCGCTGATGTGCGACGTCGATGCCGAGGCGGTCGTGTCGGCCACGGACGCGTCCAGCATCTACGAGATCCCGCGGGTGTTGCATGCCGAGGGGCTGGACGCTTACGTGGTCCGCCGGCTGGGTCTGCCCTTCCACGACGTCGACTGGTCGGACTGGTCGGACCTGCTCGAGCGGGTGCGCCGGCCCAAGCACGAGGTCACCGTGGCGCTGGTTGGCAAGTACATCGACCTGCCGGACGCCTACCTCTCGGTCACCGAAGCGTTGCGCGCCGGCGGTTTCGCGCATTGGACCCGGGTACACATCGTCTGGGTGGAGTCCGACCGCTGTGCCACCGGCGAGGGCGCTGCGGCGGCGCTGGCCGACGCCGATGGCGTCGTCATCCCGGGCGGTTTCGGGATACGCGGCATCGAGGGCAAGGTCGGCGCCGCCCGGTACGCCCGGGAGAACGGCATCCCCGCCCTTGGTCTCTGCCTCGGGTTGCAGTGCATGACGATCGAAGTGGCCCGGCACCTCGTCGGCGTGGCCGAGGCCAACTCGACCGAGTTCGACCCGGACACGCCCGACCCGGTGATCTCGACGATGCCCGACCAGGTCGACATCGTGGCCGGCAACGCCGACATGGGCGGCACCATGCGGCTGGGTGCCTACCCTGCGGCCCTCAGGCCGGGCTCGCTCACCGCCGAGGCCTACGGCGCCACCACGGTCTCCGAGCGGCACCGGCACCGCTACGAGGTGAACAACGCGTACCGGGGGCGGCTCGAGACCGCCGGCTTGCATATCAGCGGCGAGTCCCCGGACGGCCGGCTGGTGGAGTTCGTCGAGCTGGACCGCGGCCTGCACCCGTTCTTCGTGGCCACCCAGGCGCATCCGGAGCTCAAGTCGCGTCCCACCCGGGCCCATCCGCTGTTCCGGGCGTTCATCGGCGCGGCCATGGCCTTCGAGGCCCAAGAACGGCTGCCCGTCGAGATTCCCGACGAAGACTTGCCCGACATGCCGGAGGAGTTCGAGGCGGACCGCGACCCGGCCCGGGACGCCGCCTCGGTCGCTGCGGCATCATGAGCACGCGGTACCCCGTCCTCTCCAGCGAGAAGGTCTTCCAGGGCAAGGTCATCGGCGTGCGCGTCGACCAGGTCCGCATGCCCGACGGGGCGATCGGGGCGCGCGAGATCGTCTCCCACCCGGGCGCGGTCGGCATCGTGGCCGTCGACGACGCCGACCGACTGATCCTGGTCCGCCAGTACCGGCCGGCGGTCGGGGAGTGGTTCGACGAGCTTCCCGCCGGCCTGCTCGACGTTCACGGCGAGCCCGCCCTCGAGGCGGCCCAGCGGGAGCTTTACGAGGAGGCCGCGGTGCGCGCCGCCGACTGGCAGGTGCTCCTAGATCTGCACACCTCGCCCGGGATGACCAACGAGGTCATCCGCATCTACCTGGCCCGCGAACTCACCGACGTCGCCGACGGCGAGCGACACGCCGCCGAGGGCGAGGAGCTGGAACTCACCGTGCGCCGCGTGCCGTTGGACGACGCAGTGGCCGAAGCCTTAGCCGGCACACTAACCAACGCCGCCGCCGTAGCGGGCGTGCTGGCCGCGGGCGAGGCGCGCTCGTCGAACTGGAAGGGCCTGCGCTCGGCGGACGCGCCGTGGCCGGCCCGGCCCGGGCGGTGATCACCACCGGCCGCACCGCCCCGGTGAGCGCGGCGCGCGGATTCCTCGACCATCTGGCCGTGGAGCGGGGGGTGGCGGCCAACACACTGGCCTCCTACCGCCGCGACTTGGACCGCTACGTCGCCTACCTCGACGAGCGGGGCGTCGGCTCTCTGGCCGACGTAGACGCCACCCGGGTGAGCCAGTTTCTGGCCGTCCTGCGCGGCGGCGACGAGAACCACCCGGCGTTGTCGCCGGCCTCGGCCGCGCGGGCCATCGTCGCGGTCCGCGGGCTGCACCGGTTCGCGCTGCGCGAGGGCCTTGTCGAGCTGGACGTGGCCCACGAGGTGCGCCCGCCCGCGCCGCCGCGGCGGCTGCCCAAGGCGATCTCCGTCGAGGAGGTGGCCGCGCTGCTCGACGGCGCGAGTGTCGGCGACGGCGTACTGGCCGTCCGCGACCGGGCGCTGCTCGAGGTCCTGTACGGCACCGGCGCGCGGATCTCCGAGGCCGTGGGTCTGACCGGCGATGACGTCGACCTTCCGTCCCGCACCGTCTCACTGTCGGGCAAGGGCGGCAAGCAGCGCCGCGTCCCGCTCGGGTCGTACGCCGCGCGGGCCGTGGACGACTATCTGGTCCGGGCCCGGCCGGCTCTCGCCGCCGCCGCCGAGGTCGCGTCGAACCAGCTCTTCCTCAACGCCCGGGGCGGGCCGCTGTCGCGGCAGAGCGCGTGGGCCGCGCTGCGGTCGGCCGCCGACCGCGCCGGGCTGCGCGCCGACATCTCACCGCACACGCTGCGGCACTCGTTCGCCACCCACCTGATGGAGGGCGGTGCCGATGTCCGGGTAGTGCAGGAACTGCTCGGCCACGCCTCGGTGACCACGACGCAGATCTACACGCTGGTGACCGTCGACCACCTCCGCGAGGTGTACGCCGCCAGCCACCCGCGCGCACTCGCCTGACCGGCCCCGGGGTAGACCTCGAGTCGAGGTCGAGACACCGCGGCGCACGGCTTTGCCGACCCGTCCGGGACCGGGCGCGCCGTCCCCGGAGCGCCAGTCCCGCCAAGGTAGCCTCGCGACGAGCGTTGATCGGCTCATTCGACCGCGGCGACAAACGGGAGGGTGCCGGATCATGACCAGCCCGCCCAGCTGGGGGACTCGGGTCGCAGAAGCACCATCCAGTCGGCCCACCGCGCCAGCCCACCTGGCTGTGTCCGAGCAGCAGCTCGCCGGCGAGCCGGTCGAGGTCGATCGTAGGATTGACCTCGAGGCCGCCATTGCCGCGGAGCTGCCCGCAGGGGCCGGCCTGGACGACACCTCCTCGTCGGCCGACCCGGCCGTGGCCCGGCGCAAGCGCCCGTTGGTGACCCCGCCGCCGCTGGTGCGGCACGGCCCGGCGCGGATCATTGCCATGTGCAACCAGAAGGGGGGCGTCGGCAAGACCACGTCGACGATCAACCTCGGTGCCGCGCTGGCCGAGTTCGGCCGCCGGGTGCTGCTGGTCGACTTCGACCCCCAGGGCGCCCTGTCCGTGGGCCTGGGCATAGCGCCGCACACCCTGGAACGCACTACGTACGACTTGCTGATGAGCCGTGAGGTGCACATCGAGGACGTCCTTATCAAGACCTCCGTGCCCGGCATGGACCTCCTGCCCAGCAACATCGACCTGTCCGCGGCCGAGGTGCAGTTGGTCAACGAGGTGGCCCGCGAGCAGACGCTTTCCCGAACGCTCCGGTCCGTGGTCAGCGACTACGACTTCGTGCTGATCGACTGCCAGCCCTCGCTGGGTCTACTCACCATCAACGCGCTGACCGCGGCGCACGGCGTGATCGTGCCGCTGGAATGCGAGTACTTCTCGCTCCGCGGCGTGGCGCTGCTGATGGACACCATCGACAAGGTCCGCGACCGGCTCAACCCACAGCTCCGCTTAGAGGGCATCCTCGCCACGATGTACGACGGGCGCACCACGCACGGCCGCGAGGTCTTCAGCCGGGTGGTGGAGGCCTTCGGCGACGACGTTTACGACTCGGTGGTCAGCCGCACGGTGCGCTTTCCGGAGACCACGGTGGCCGGCCAGCCGATCACAACCTGGGCGCCGAGCTCGTCGGGGGCGTCGGCCTACCGCACGCTGGCTATGGAAGTCATCAGCCGCTGACCGCGTCCATGATCGATCTCGACGCCGCGGCCGAGACCGCCGACGACGGCTTCACCGTACGTCTGGACAATTTCGAGGGGCCGTTCGACCTGCTGCTGAGCCTGATCGGCCGCCGTCAACTCGACATCACCGAGGTCGCGCTCAGCCAGGTCACCGACGAGTTCATCAGCTACATCACCGCCAACGACTGGGACCTGGGCAAGACCACCGAATTCCTTGTGGTGGCCGCGACGCTCCTGGACCTGAAAGCCGCGCGGCTGCTGCCCGCCGCCAACGTCGAGGACGAGGACGACGTGGCTCTGCTCGAGGCCCGGGACCTGCTCTTCGCCCGGCTTCTCCAGTACCGCGCGTACAAGCTGTCTGCCGCTCACCTGGCCGAGCTACTGCGCCGAGCCGCCCGCCGCTACCCACGAGTGGCCGAGCTGGAGCCCCGGTTCGCGGCTCTGCTGCCCGACGTGCTGCTGGACATCGGCCCGACCGACCTGGCCAAGCTCGCCGCCGCGGCGCTGTGCGCGAAGCCGGCCCCGGTGATCCCGATCGACCACCTCCACATGCCGCGGGTGAGCGTCCGCGAGCACGCCGCGATCCTGGCCACGCTGCTGCGCGCCCACCCGAACGCCACCTTCCGCATGCTGGTGGCGGACTGTTCGGGCACGCTGGAGGTGGTGGCCCGGTTCCTCGGCCTGCTGGAGTTGTACCGGGACGGCGCCGTGGCGTTCGACCAGGCCGCTGCGCTTACCGAGCTGCGGGTGCGCTGGACCGGCCCGGCCGACGGCACCGTCGGCGCGGCCGCCGACGAGGAAGAATACGGAGCGTGACCGAGGTGCAGCCCGACGCCGTCGACAGTGTCGAGCGCGGCCCGCACGAGGAGGCGCTGGCCGAGGAGGTCGAACTCGAGGCCCTCGAGCTCGACCTGACCGACGAACGGGCGCTGCGCGCGGCCATCGAGGCGGTCCTGTTCGTCAGCGACACGCCGGTCTCGACGTCTTCGCTGGCCGCGGGGCTGGCCCGTCCCGACCGGGAAGTGCAGGACGCGCTCGACACGCTCCAGACGGAGCTGGCCCAGCGCGGCGCCGGCGTCGAGCTGCGCACGGTGGCCGGTGGGTACCGGCTATACACCCGCGAGCAGTTCGCCCCGGCTGTTGAGCGATTCCTCCGCGACGGCCAGCGCAGCCGGCTCACTCAGGCGGCGCTGGAGACGCTCGCGGTCATCGCCTACCGCCAGCCGGTGACTCGGGGCCGCGTGTCGGCGATCCGCGGCGTCAACGTCGACACGGTGGCGCGCACCCTGCTCAGCCGCGGGCTGATCGCCGAAGTCGGCACCGACCCCGAGACCGGCGCGGGCCTGTACGCGACCACGGACTTGTTCCTGGAGAAGCTGGGGCTGTCCGGCCTGGACGAGCTGCCCTCCCTGGCACCGCTGCTTCCTGACGTCGACGAACTGGGCGACGACGAGCTGGGCAGTGTCCGCTGAGGCCGGCATCCGGCTGCAGAAGGTCCTGGCCGCGGCCGGGCTGGGCTCGCGGCGCGCCTGCGAGACCCTCATCACCGAGGGCCGGGTCACCGTGGACGGCCAGGTGGTCACCCAGCTGGGCACCCGCGTCGACCCGGCGACCGCCGTCGTGGCCGTCGACGGCGAACGGCTGAATCTGCGTGCGGACCTCGTCTACCTGGCGTTGAACAAGCCGCGCGGCGTGCTGAGCACGATGCACGACGAGCGCGGCCGGCCGAACGTGGGCGACTATGTCAAGGAGCGCACCGAGCGCCTGTACCACGTGGGACGGCTCGATGCCGACAGCGAGGGGCTGCTGCTGCTCACCAACGACGGCGGCCTGGCCCACCGGCTCATGCATCCGTCCTTCGGGGTGAGCAAGACCTACCTGGCCGACGTGCCGGCGCCGGTGCCGCGCAACCTGGGGACCCGGCTGCGTCGCGGCGTCGAGCTCGACGACGGCGTCGCCAGGGCCGACGACTTCCGGGTCTACTCGACGGCCGGCGGGCGGGCGATGGTCGAGATCGTCCTGCACGAGGGCCGCAAGCACATCGTGCGGCGGATGCTCGCCGAGGTCGGCTTTCCAGTGCGCCAGCTGGCCAGGACGGCGATCGGGCCGGTGCAGCTCGGCAACCTCCGTCCGGGTGCCGTCCGCCATCTCAGCCGGGGCGAGCTGGCCGCGCTGTACAAGGTGGTCGAATTGAGCCCGGAACGCGGCTGATCGCTACCCTGCTCGGGTGTCTCAGGACGGCTCCGCCGCGGTCGGTGTCTTCCATGGCGTAGTCGCGCTGGACGGTCCGTCCGGCACCGGCAAGTCCAGCGCCGCGCGGCTGTTGGCCCGGCGCCTCGGCAGCCGCTACCTGGACACCGGGGCGATGTATCGGACCGCGACCGTGGCGGCGCTGCACGCGGGCGTCGACCTAACCGACGCGCAGGCGGTAGCCCGGACGGTGGCGGCCGCGGAGATCGCCATCAGCACGGATCCCGAGCCGGCCGTGGTGCGGCTCGACGGCGTCGACGTGAGCCAGGAGATCCGCTCCGCGGCGGTGACCCAGGCGGTCAGCGCGGTCGCCGCTGTGCCGGCGGTACGCGTGCAGCTGGTGGCGCAGCAACGCGAGCTCATCGGAGCGGGCGGCATCGTCGTCGAGGGCCGCGACATCGGCAGCACCGTCTGGCCGGACGCCGAACTCAAGGTCTACCTCACCGCCAGCCCAGAGGCGCGGGCGCTGCGCCGGGCCGGCGAGACCGGCCAGCACGCCGAGGAGGTAGCGCAGAGCCTGCACCGGCGCGACCGCCTCGACAGCTCGCGCTCGGCCAGCCCGCTGCGCCGGGCGGACGGGGCCGTCGAGCTCGACACCACCGAGCTGACCCTGGACGAGGTCGTCCAGACGTTAGCCTCGCTCCTGGATGCACCACCATGAGCGTTCGGCTCGCCGAACGGGTGGACGGCTCGCGGCGACTGCGCGGTGCCCGGCGGTGCGCTTGGCTGGTCTGCCACGCCCTGGCCCGGCTCGAGGTCGATGGCCTGGAGCACGTCGCGGCCACGGGAGGCGTCGTCCTAGTGGCTAACCACCGTTCCCTCATGGACGGCGTCGTGCTCTTCGGGGCACTTGACCGGGTCGTCTCCTGCCTGGTCAAGGCGGAGGCGTTCCGCGGCCCGCTGGCGCCCGTCCTGCGCGGCTGCGCGCAGATCCCAGTGCACCGGAAGCGGGTCGATCCGGCGCCGGTCCGCCTCGGCGTCGAGCTGCTGCGGGCCGGGGGCGTGCTCGGCGTCTTCCCCGAGGGCACCCGCGGCGACGGCCGGGTGTCGCACGCCAAGCCCGGGGCCGGCTACTTCGCGCTCCGGTCCGGTGCCGTGGTCGTCCCGGTGGCCCTGCACGGGACCCGCCAGATGGTCCGGCGGCGCAGCCTGCGTCGCCCGGTCGTCCGGATGACCGCCGCCGCGCCCATGCGCTTCGAGCGCTGGCCCGACGACGCCGTCCTGGCCCGCCGTACCGTGGCCGAGGCAGCCGAGGACATCCGCCTCCGACTGGCCGCCCTCGTCGCCGAGATGACCCAGGATGTGAGATGAACGCCGCCGAAGACGAGCCCGGCCTCCCGCCGGTGGTGGCCGTCGTCGGGCGGCCCAACGTCGGTAAGTCGACGCTCGTCAACCGCATCCTGGGCCGGCGCGAGGCCGTGGTGCAGGACGTCCCAGGCGTCACCCGGGACCGCATCGCCTATGACGCCGTCTGGGGCGGCCGGCGCTTCACCCTGGTCGACACTGGCGGCTGGGAGCCGGACGCCCAAGGGCTACAGGCCCGGGTCACCGCCCAAGCCCAGCGGGCCGCGGAGAGCGCCGACGTGGTGCTGTTCGTCGTTGACGGCCGCACCGGCGCCACCGAGACCGATCTGGTGGTGGCCAGGACGCTGCGGCGCGGCATCGCACCCGTCGTCCTCGCCGTCACCAAGGTCGACGACGAACGCGGCGAGGCGGACGCGGCCGAGCTCTGGTCGATGGGGCTGGGCGAGCCGCATGCGGTGAGCGGCCTGCACGGCCGGGGCAGCGGCGACCTGCTCGACGCCGTGGTGGGCGCGTTCCCGGCCCAGGCGGAGGGGGCGGACGACGAGCGGGAGGGCGGCCCGCGTCGCGTGGCCCTGGTGGGGAAGCCCAACGTCGGCAAGTCCAGCCTGCTCAACCGCCTGACTGGCGAGGAACGGTCCGTGGTGGACCCGGTGGGCGGCACCACGATCGACCCCGTCGACAGCCTGCTGGAGCTCGGCAGCGAGGTGTGGCGGTTCGTCGACACCGCTGGGCTGCGCCGCAAGGTGGCAACCGCCAGCGGCATGGAGTACTACGCCAGCCTGCGCACCGCGGCGGCGATCGAGTCGGCCGAGGTCGGCATCGTCCTGCTGGACGCATCTGAACCACTGGCCGAGCAGGACCAGCGCGTGATCTCCACGGTCATCGAGTCCGGTCGCGCCCTCGTCGTCGCGTTCAACAAGTGGGACCTCGTCGACGAGGACCGCCGGGCCCGGCTGGACCGCGAGATCGACCGCGACCTGGCCCGGGTCGCGTGGGCCCCGCGGGTGAACGTCTCCGCCCGCACCGGCCGCGCCGTGTCACGGCTGGCGCCGGCGCTGCGGCAGAGTCTGGCCTCGTGGGACCGGCGGATCCCGACCAGCCAGCTCAACACCTGGCTCAACGCCGTAGTGGCCGCCACACCGCCGCCCGGCCGTGGCGGCAAGGTGCCGCGGGTGCTCTTCGCCACCCAGGCCGCGACCCGTCCGCCCCGGTTCGTCGTCTTCGCCACCGCGTTTCTGGAAGCGGGTTATCGCCGCTTCCTCGAACGCCGGCTGCGTGAGGACTTCGACTTCGCCGGCAGCCCGCTGGAGATCTCCGTACGGGTGCGGGCACACCGCTCCGTCCGACGCTGAAGGGGCGCCTCGACCGACCCGGTGCGCTAACCTCGTGGGCGGCGAAACGGGACGTGGCGCAGCTTGGTAGCGCACCTGACTGGGGGTCAGGGGGTCGCAGGTTCAAATCCTGTCGTCCCGACAGGACCAACGGCTGCCGCGGGGTCCCCCTTCGAACGCCTGCACACACCAGACGAGCGGAGTTTCGTGACCAGCCCCCGCAGCGCGCCGGACCAAGCCGACCGGATGCTCACCGTCCCGAACCTGCTCAGTGCGCTGCGGCTGGCCGGGGTCCCGCTCTTCCTGTGGCTGCTACTCGGCCCGCAGGCCGACGTGGCCGCCATCGTCGTTCTCGCGGTGGCCAGCTTCACCGACTGGCTGGACGGGGTGCTGGCCCGTCGGCTGGGCCAGTACAGCCGGCTCGGCGAGCTCCTCGACCCGGCCGCGGACCGGCTCTACATCCTGGCCGCGTTGATCGCTCTCGTACTGCGCCAGATCATCCCGTGGTGGCTGGCCGCGCTGCTCATCGGACGAGACCTGGTCCTGGCCCTCACCCTGCCGGTGCTGCGCCGGCACGGCTACGGGCCGCCCAAGGTGTACTACCTCGGCAAAGCCGCTACCTTCGCGCTCCTGTACGCCTTCCCCTTCCTGCTGCTGGCCTCAGGGGAGGGGACCGTGGCCGACATCGCCCGTCCGATGGCATGGGCGTTCACGATCTGGGGGACAGCGCTGTACCTGTGGTCCGGCGGGGTCTACCTGTGGCAGTGCATCACGCTGATCCGCGCCGACCGCGCCATGCCAGAAACGAACCCGACGTGAATACCCCCGACGAAAACGGGTCGCGTGGATACCTCGCCGACCTGCTCACCAATACCCTCGATCCGGGCTACGCGGCGGCCGCGGCGCGGCGCCGTGACGGCACGGCGAGGCCCACCAGCCGTGCCACCCGGGCCGCCGTGGTGGCCGTGTGTGTGGTCATCGGCGTCGTCCTATCGGTGGCCTATGTCCACACCCGGGACAACGAACCCGGTACCAGCCGCGCCAAACGTGCCCTCCTCGCCAAGGTTCGGGCCGCGCAGGACACTGCCGGAAAGCTGGCCGCGCAGGCCAACCGGCTAAGCGGCCAGGTGGCCAGCGCCCGGCAACGCGCCTCGGGCACAACGCCGAGCGGCACGGAGCTCACCCGGGCCGAGGAGCAGGCGGGCACATTGGCCGTGCACGGGCCGGGCCTCCAGGTGACGATGACCAACCCCGCCAGCGGAGAGCGGCAGTACACCGACCTCGACGTCCGTGCCGTGGTCAACGAGCTGTGGCTGGCCGGTGCCGAGGCCATCGCCGTCAACAACATCCGGCTGACCCCCACCAGCGCGATCAGGTTCGCGGGGTCGGCCGTCCTTGTCGACTTCCAGCCGCTCACCGCGCCGTACACGGTGCGGGTCATCGGCTCGCCCGCTCAGCTCGACAGCCGTTTCACAGTGAGCGACGTGGCGAACCGCTACCGGACGCTGGCCTCGGCATTCGGGCTGGGATTCCGGATCAGCCAGTCGAAGCGCCTCGTCCTGCCTGCTACCGACCCGCACCGCAACCGGTACGCGCGGCCGGGCGATATCGTCGCCGCGCCGACGAGACGGGAGGGCGGCTAGGGCATGTCTCCCAACTCCACGCTCTGCTGCGTGCCGTTCGGAGCGGCGCCTGGCCCCGTTCTCCTCGTCGCACGTGCCCCCGGTACGAGCTCCTCGTCGGCCTTGCTAGCCGCCGCCCCGAACGTCGCTCGCAACGAGCAGGAATTGAGAGACACGCCCTAGTGATCCCCGCGCTCGCCCTGCTCGCCGGAATCCTCGTCGGCGTCATCCTCCGGCCGACCGTGCCCGGCTCGCTCGAGCCCTACCTGCCGATCGCGGTGATCGCCGCCCTTGACGCGGTGTTCGGCGGGATCCGGGCCCGGCTGGCCGGCATCTTTGACGCCAAGGTGTTCGTGGTCTCGTTCATCTCCAACACACTCATCGCCAGCCTCATCGTGTTCGTCGGCGACAAGCTCGGGGTCGGATCCGCACTCACCACCGCGGTCGTCGTCGTCCTCGGGATACGCATCTTCGGCAACGCCGCCGCCATCCGCCGACACCTTTTCCACGCATGAATGCCCACCCGAAATCGAGATGGTTCGGGACCGGCCCGGCCGCCAAGTCCGCAGTTCGGCGCCTGAAGCCAGCACTGCCGGCAGAGACCACCGCAGAGACCGTGGCATCCCCGGTCGAGGCGCCGGCACGGAGACGGCCCACCCGGGCCGCCAGCGTGCTGATCGGGGTCCTGCTGGCCGCCCTCGGCTTCGCCATCGCGGTCCAAATCCGGTCGGTCTCCTCGTCGGACGCGCTGTCCGGTGCGCGGCCGGACGAGTTGGCCCGGATCCTGGCCGATCTGAACGATCGGCAGTCCCGCCTCCAGGGGCAGATCGGGCAGCTCCAGGGCGAACTTCGCAAGCTCGACACCAGTGGCAGCAACGACACTGCGGCCCGGGACGCCGCCAAGCGCAAGGCCGACGCGCTCGGCGTGCTCACCGGAACCCTGCCGGCGACCGGCCCGGGAATCGTCCTGGCCATCACTGATCCGAAGGGCCAGCTGTCCGCCGAAGACCTGCTGGACGTGGTCGAGGAGCTACGCGGATCGGGTGCGGAGGCGATGCAATTCGGCCCGGTCCGGGTGGGGACGTCGAGTGCGTTCGTCGACACCGACGACGGCG
>DATAEG010000122.1:0-1601 GCA_036258135.1 Jatrophihabitantaceae bacterium
CCGGCTGCACCGGCTCGGGCTGCCGCACCGCGGCCGGGGTCTGCTCCACCCGCAGGACGCGCATGAGCTCGGGCACGTCGACGTGCTTGGTGGTGAGCCCGCAGCGCAGCACGTTATCGCTCGAGGCCAGGATCTCGACCGCGGTGCCGCTCAGGTAGACGTGCGGCACGCCAGCGGAAAGGAACATCGACTCGCCGGGGGCTAGGTGCACCAGGTTCATGAGCATGGCGACAACGACGCCACGGTCCCGCGGGTACTCCCGGGCCAGCGCGCCCAGCCAGTAGGCGGCGTCCTGCCAGAGCCCGTCCTCGGCCGCAACCCGCTCTAGCGCAGGCACCGCGTCCGCCAGGAGGTCGGTGATGGCGGCGTCGGGCATGGTCAAGACAGCGGTCACGAGCTCACGCAGGCCGCCGTCGGCCACCAGGCGCTCGGCGTAGCCGCTCAGCGAAGGCGCGTCCAGCTCGGCGAGCAGGGCGGCGGACTCGCGCACCGGGCGGAACCCGCACATCCCGGTGAACGTGGTCAGTGCGCAGATCTGTTCGGGCTTGTGGTTGGGGTCCTTGTAGTTGCGCTCGGCGGCATCGAGCGGCACCCTACGCGCCTCTTCCTCGGCGTAGCCGGCCGCCGCCTGCGCGCTGTCGGGATGTGCCTGCAACGACAACGGCCGTTCGACGGCGAGCACCTTGAGCATGAACGGCAACGTCTTGTCGAACCGGCGGGCCACGGCCCGGCCCAGCGTCCGCTCCGGCTCGGCGGCCACCAGGCCGGCGAGCGTGCCCGCGGCGTCGGCCAGTCGGGACGGCGCACCCGGGTGGGCGCCCATCCACAGCTCCGCAGCCGGCTGGCCGGTCGGGTCGGTGCCGAGGAACTCCGGCAGCGCGGTGACCGATCCCCACGCGTATGGCCGGATCTCGTTGCGCAAGAGGTGCGCCGACGTTCGACGCTGCAGGATCGTCATTTGTGCGCTATCGACTGGACCACGCGGATCGGGCATGGCCAGCGTTGGTGACCGGCTGCGTAGGCCCTGCCCGCGGAAGCGCGGAGCGTTCTGTGCGGAGCGGTTTCGTGGGGTGGTCTCACGCGCGTCAGTCTAGGTCGGCCGGGTCTCCCGCTTCGTCTTGATCACGATCGATGTCCGGTTCCAAATAGATCACCCGAGCGAGCGGGACGCTTTCCCTCACCCGTGCCTCAGCGGCGTCAATGGCGGCGGCGACCTCGCCCGCGGTGGTGGTCTGCGGGACGGCGATCTTGGCGGCGACCAAGATCTCGTCTGGGCCCAGGTGCAACGTGCGTAGGTGGATGACGCGGTCGACGTCCTCGCCGACGAGGGCGCGGGCGATGGCCGCCCGGGTCGGCGCCGAAGCCGACTCGCCGAGCAGGAGGCTTTTCGTCTCGATCACCAGGATGACCGCGACGATGATCAGCAGCAGACCGATGGCACAGCTGCCGAGGCCGTCCCACCGTCCGTTGCCCGTGATCGCTGCCATGCCGACGCCGATGAAGGCGAACACCAGACCGGTCAGCGCGGCCACGTCCTCGAGGAGGACGACGGGGAGCTCCGGGGCCTTGGCGTGCCGGACGAAAGCCACCCAGCTCTGCCG
>DATAEG010000123.1:0-6996 GCA_036258135.1 Jatrophihabitantaceae bacterium
CTCGGACTGACCCTCCCGTCCGTGCCGGCGCCGGTGGCGGCCTACGTCCCCGCGGTGCGCGCCGGGGCGTTCGTCTACACCGCCGGCCAAGTGCCGATGGTGGACGGTTCGTTGGCAGCCACCGGACTGGTCGGGACCGATATCGACGAGGCGGAGGCGAAGCGGCTCGCCCAGATCTGCGCGTTGAACGCGCTCGCCGCCGTGGATTCAGTGGTCCCGTTGGACTCGGTGCGCGCGGTGATCAAGGTCGTCGGATTCGTGGCCGGCGCGCCCGGCTTCTACGGCCAGCCGGGCGTCGTTAACGGCGCCAGCGAGCTGCTGGGCGAGGTGTTCGGTGGGTCGGGGCATGCCAGGTCCGCGGTCGGCGTGTCGAGCCTGCCGTTGAACGCGCCGGTCGAGGTCGAGTTGATCGTGGAAGTCGCGGACGACTGATGCGCGCCACGCCGGTGGCTCGGCCGGCTGCGTCCGTGATCCTCCTGCGGGACGGACCGCACGGCGTGGAGGCGTGGCTGATGCGCCGGGTGGTCGGCATGGCCTTCGCCGGCGGGATGACGGTCTTTCCCGGAGGTCGGGTGGATGCGTCCGACGCTGATCCCCGGATCGCCACGGTGGGCGGGAACGTCGCGGCCCTCGCCCACCGTCTCGGTGAGTCGGTTCACGACGCCCGGGCCGCGCTCGTGGCCGCCGCCCGCGAGCTGTTCGAGGAGACCGGCGTCCTCCTGACCCAGCCGTTGCCGACCGTCGAGACCGCCGGGCTGCGCCGACAACTCGAGGATCGCGTCGTGTCGTTCTCCGACGTCCTCGGCGAGGTGGGCGGCGTGCTCGACCTTGACGCGCTGTATCCCTGGGCGCGCTGGGTCACGCCGGAATCGGAGCCGCGCCGGTACGACACGCACTTCTACCTGGCCGCACTGCCCGAAGGGGCCGAGGCGGACGACGACACCCCCGAGGCGTCGGCGGCGCACTGGCTCGGCGTCCGCGCCGCGCTGGCTGACGTGGCCGCCGGGACGCGGTTGATGCTGCCGCCCACCCTCGTCATGTTGCGCGATCTAGCTGCCTTCGACTCCGTTCGACAGGCGCTCGACTCGGCAGCGACGCGGCCGTTGGAGGCAGTCCAGCCCGTCCTCGAGCCAGGCCAGGACGGGCTGCTGGCCCGGCTGCCCGACGGCTCGACGTTGCCGATGCCTATGCCGCACGGATGACGCACCCGTTCTACGGCGTCGAGCGCCGGGTGACGCCGTGCGCCAGCGTGCTGCTCGCCGACAACCCAGGGCCGATGACGCTCGACGGCACGAACACGTGGATCTTGCGCGACGATGCCGAGCGCGGCTCGGCCGTCGTCGTCGACCCCGGGCCAGACGATGCCGCCCACCAAGCCGGGATTCTCCGAGCGGCCGGGCAGCTGGAGTTGATCTTGCTCACCCACCGGCATGCCGACCACAGCGCAGGTGCGGCAGCGCTTGCCGAGGCCACTGGCGCGGCGATCCGCTCCGTCGACCCGGCGTTCCGCACCGGCCCCGAAGGGCTGTCCGACGGGCAGGTGATCTCAGCTGCCGGCGTGATGCTTCGGGTTCTGGCCACGCCCGGCCACACGGCTGACTCGGTGAGCGTGCTCCTCAGCCGCGCCGGTGCGGAGCCGCACGCGGTCCTGACCGGAGACACCGTCCTGGGCCGCGGCACGACGGTGATCGCCGAGCCGGACGGCGACCTCGGCGCCTATCTCGACAGCCTGCTGCGCCTCGCTGACCTGAGTGGCATCGTCGTGCTACCCGGCCATGGGCCGGAACTGCCGGATTGCGCGGAGGCCGCGCGCCACTACCTGGCCCACCGTGCCGAGCGTCTGGACCAGGTCCGCGCGGCACTCCAGCAGCGCGGCCTGGCACCGGACGATTCCGCCGTCGAGGCGGTCGTCGAGATCGTGTACGCCGACGTGGACCGCAGCCTCTGGCCCGCGGCCCGCTCCAGCGTCAAAGCCCAACTGCAATACCTACGCAATCAGAGCTAACCCAACCCGCCGGGCGATGAGCGCTCGCGCGAAGAGCAGATCGCGGCGCAGCGCCGTAGGCGCTGCTTGCCCGCGCGCCGAGAGGCGCGCGTAACCGATCACGACGCCCGCCAATGGCGGGCCGAAGTGATCGGTCAGGCGATCAATAGATCAGCGAGCCCTCCGGGCGAGCCGCTCCCGATCCAGGATTACGACGCTCTTGCCTTCCAGGCGCAGCCAGCCTCGCGAGGCGAAGTCGGCCAGCGCTTTGTTCACCGTCTCGCGTGAAGCCCCGACGAGCTGAGCCAACTCCTCCTGCGTGAGGTCATGCGTCACGCGCAGCTGGCCGCCTTCGACGGAGCCGAACTTCTGGGCCAGCTGCAACAACTGCTTCGCGACCCGACCCGGAACGTCGACGAAGATCAAATCGGCCAGCATCGTGTTCGTACGACGCAACCGACGAGCGATGACCCGCATGAGCTGCAAGGCGATTTGCGGCCGCTCGGACACCCAACGGACGAGCGGGTCCTTGGGCAACACCGCGATCCGTGCGTCGGTCACGGCGACCGCGGTGGCCGTTCGTGGCCCTGGGTCGAACAGCGAGAGCTCACCGAACTGATCGGACGGGCCCATGATCGCGACGAGGTTCTCGCGGCCGTCGCTGGCCCGTCGGCCGAGCTTCACCTTGCCGCCGAGAACGATGTACAGGCTGTCGCCGGGCTCGCCTTCGTGGAAGATCACCGTGCCCCGCGGGATCTCGAGGGTCTCGAACTGTTGGGCCAGCGCTTCGGCGTCGTCGCTGTCGACGCCCTGGAACATCCCCGCTCTGGCGAGCACCTCGTCCACGGCAACTCTCCTTTGCCTATCGAGATGACGCACCGGCCCGCGCGCGACAGGCCGGAGTCTAGTCCGGATTGTCGTCACCCTCCGAGGGCGGCGCGGCCGGCTCAGGCCCGTCGCCGGCGGCGCACACTGAGCCGGTTGCGGAAGCGTTTGAGCGCCGAGTCGGTCCCTTCGCTGACGAATGTCTGTAGCTCTTGGGGGTTGGCCTCGACGAGGAATTCCTCGACGTCTCGCTCCGGCGCCTCACGGCGCAGCGGCTCCTCGACCCGGCCCATGAACAGCATGAAAGCGAGTAGCAACAACGGAATCACGAGCACGAGAAGCCCCGCCACGGTCGATGGAGTGTAGTTTGCTAATCGCCGACCGATCCTCGCGCCCCTCGAAGAGGGGCACTCGCATCGGTAGCGGCGCACGCGCGCCGGCATGCGGCGCCTGCGACGCCGCGCCCGGCGATCTGCTCTTCGCGCGAGCGCTCATCGCCGGTGGTTACGGCAGCTGTGGTGCGGGTCGATCCAAACGCGGAACACGTCGCCGCAGGACCGACTCATCCATGTCCGGGCCGGCTCGTAGGGTGAATGGGTGGCAGCGGCCCGCATCTCCTCGCCGGCGGCCCGGCGCCGCGCCCGCGGAGTGGTGGAGTCCGACGTCGCGCGCAAGAGGCGAGCCCGGCGCATCAACGGCGAGCTGGCCGAGATCTACCCGGACGCGCATACCGAACTCGACTTCACCAATCCGCTCGAGCTGTCCGTGGCGACCATCCTGTCCGCGCAGTGCACGGACAAGATCGTAAACGAGGTCACCCCGAAGGTGTTCGCGCGGTATCGGACGGCCGCGGACTACGCCGCCGCCGATCGGGCCGAGCTGGAGGAGCTCATCCGGCCCACCGGCTTCTTCCGCAACAAGACGACGTCTCTGATCAAGCTCGGCCAGGCGTTGGAGGAGCGTTTCGACGGGGAGGTACCGCCCCGGATGAAGGATCTCATCACCCTGCCCGGGTTCGGCCGGAAGACCGCGAACGTGGTCCTCGGCAACGCGTTCGGCATCCCGGGGATCACCGTCGACACCCACCTCGGCCGGCTGGCCCGGCGTTGGGAGTGGACCACCAACACCGACCCGGTGAAGGTGGAGGCGGACATCGCCAAGCTCATCCCCAAGAGCGAATGGACAATGATGAGCCACCGGGCGATCTGGCACGGACGCCGGGTCTGTCACGCCCGCAAGCCCGCCTGCGGAGCGTGCGGCATCGCCGCGTTGTGCCCGTCGTTCGGCATCGGGCCGATCGACACAGAAGAGGCGGCCCGGCTGGTACGGACGTCGGAGGAGGTCGCCAGTACGTGACCAGGCCCGCGCCGGAGTGGGTCGCCAGGCTCGCCTCCGCCGCACGAGCCGGGCAGGTGGGCACGCTGGAGCGTCGCCTGGGGGGCAGCGGCGACGGTCGCAGCTCGGCCGTACTGATGTGCTTCGGCTCGCGCGCGGGCGGACCGTCGCCTCGCGTCGACGTCCTGCTCATGCAGCGCGCCGCCACGCTGCGCAACCACGCGGGCCAGGTCAGTTTTCCCGGCGGCACCACCGATCCAGGCGATGCGGACGCACGGGAGACCGCGTTGCGTGAGGCCGGGGAGGAGGTCGGGCTCGACCCGTCGTCGGTGACGATCATCGGCGAGCTGCCGGTGCTGAGCCTGACGGTCACGGGCTACCGGGTCACCCCGGTGTTGGCCTGGTGGCACCGGCCGCATCCGGTGACCGCGGTGGACGCCGCCGAGGTCGCCCGGGTGGCCTTGGTGCGGGTCAGCGATCTCGTCGATCCCACACACCGCTTCGAGGTGCGCCATCCCTCCGGACGATCGAGCCCGGGCTTCGAGGCGGCCGGCCTGTTCATTTGGGGCTTCACCGCGTTGCTGCTGGACGCGGTCCTAGATATCGCCGGGTGGTCGCTTGCCTGGGACCACACCGTGATCCGCCCGGTCCCCTGAGGTTCGGCAGGTACTTTCCCCAGAGTGAATCTCGTCGACGTGGTGATCGTGCTGGCCGCGGTCGCCTACGGCGTGGCCGGCTTCCGCAACGGGTTCGTGGTCGGGCTGTTCTCACTCACCGGGTTCGTCCTCGGTGCCCTGATCGGGGCGCAGATCGCCCAGCCGATCGGCCGCGGTCTGGCCAACGGCATCGCCGAAGTGCCGCTAGCGGTCGGGATTCTGCTGCTGTGCGCGTTCCTCGGCCAGCTCGCGGGTGTGTGGCTGGGCGCGCTGGTGCGGCGACAGATCACCTGGCACCCAGCCCGGCACGTCGACCAGGGCTTCGGCGCGCTGCTCGGGGTGCTGGGCGCCCTGTTCGTCGCCTGGATGGTGGCCGTCCCACTGGCTTCGGCACCGTATCCGAGCGTCGCCCGGGAGGTGCGGCAGTCCAGCATCGTGCACGCCGTCGACGGGGCCATGCCCAGTCCGCTGCGCAAGGTGGGCGACGGCGTCCGTCGCTTCGTCGACCGCAGCGACTTCCCGGAAGTGTTGGGCGCGCTCGGCGCGACGCACATCGTCGACGTGGCACCGCCGGACACCGGACTGGCCGCCACGCCGGTCGTGCGTCGGGTTCGCCCGTCCGTGGTGAAGGTGTACTCCGATGCCCCGTCGTGCGGTCGTGAGTCAGAGGGCAGCGGGTTCGTCTACGCGCCGGGGCGGGTCATGACCAACGCCCACGTCGTTGCCGGCGGCCGATCTGTGCGGGTGGTGACGAACGCGGGCACGTGGCGAGCCCGCGTCGTCGTCTATGACCCGCGCCGTGACGTCGCCGTGCTCGCGGTGCCGGGTTTCACCGCACGATCGCTGACCTTCGCCCCCGGAAGCGCGAGGACCGGCCAAAACGCGGTGGTGCTCGGCTACCCGAAGGACGGACCGTTCGACGCCGAGCCGGCCCGGGTGCGCAGCCAACAGCAGATCCGTGGCGGCGACATCTACGGCAACTCCGGTGATATTCGCCAGGCGTACGCGGTGCGCTCGCTGGTACGCAGCGGCAACTCCGGCGGCCCACTGATCGACACCTCCGGCCGGGTCCTCGGCGTTGTCTTCGCGTCCGCGATCGATTCCGCCGACACCGGTTTCGTCCTGACCGCCGCTGAAGTATCGCCGGACGCCAAGGCAGGCCGCACGGCCACCGCGACGGTGGGGACGGAGAGCTGTACGTGAGCGAGTGAGCATCGCAGGCGCGTCAGCGCCCCGCGGGGTACAGGTGCGGAGCGAGCGGCCGATGAGCGCTCGCGCGGAGCGGTCGGTTGACACAGACCGCTCCGGCAGGGCCGATACTCTGGCGCCTGTGACCGAAGAGCCGGGCCCCGAGCAGCTGCCCGAGCAGCTTCGGGTGCGCCGAGCCAAGTACGACCGGCTGATGGCTGATCCGGAGCGTGCGCCCTTCCCGGTCGTGGTTCCCCGTAGTCACACCCTGGCTGAGGTGCGCGCGGCCTACCCCGATCTCCCCGCACAGGCGACGACCGGTGCGTACGTGGGCGTCGCCGGTCGCGTCATCTTCGTGCGCAACACGGGCCGGCTCTGCTTCGCCACGTTGCGCGAGGACGGCGTCGAGCTGCAGGTCATGCTCTCCGCCGTTCAGCTCGGAGACGCGTCCCTGGCTGCCTGGAAGGCCGACGTCGACCTGGGCGACATCGTGTTCGTGCACGGCGAGGTGGTCACGTCCAAGCGCGGCGAGCTGTCGGTGCTGGCCGACGACTGGCGCATCGCCGCCAAGGCGCTGCGCCCACTGCCGGTCGCCCACAAGGCGCTCAGCGAAGAAGCCCGGGTGCGCTATCCGTACCTCGACCTCATCGTGCGGCCCGAGGCGCGCGCGATGGTGGCAGCCCGGGCCACGGTGATCCGCTCGATCCGGGAGACGTTGCACCGGCTCGGGTATATCGAGCTCGAGACGCCGGTGCTGAATCTGGTACACGGCGGCGCGGCGGCACGACCGTTCCGAACCCACCTCAACGCTTTCGATCTGGACATGTCCCTGCGTATTGCCACCGAGCTGTATCTGAAGCGGGCCGTAGTGGGCGGATTGTCCAAGGTCTACGAGATTGGACGGGTCTTTCGCAACGAGGGAGTCGATTCAGAACACTCCCCCGAATACACGTTGCTGGAAGCGTATGAGGCGTTCGGCGACTACCACACCATGGCCGCGCTGGTTCA
>DATAEG010000124.1:0-1944 GCA_036258135.1 Jatrophihabitantaceae bacterium
GTGGTGGCCGGCGGTTCGGTCTCGGCCCCGGCCCGCGAGCGGCTACGGGCGGCGGCAGAACCCCGTGGGGCCGTGATCATCGACACCACCATCGGTCACGCCGACCCGACGGCGCATTTCACCGACGAGGTTCTCCCGCACCTCATCGCAGCCCGCGTCCGTCGCGGTGCCTCACACTGATCGCGGGCTGAGGTGGGTCCCACACGCAGATCTGGGTCCGGGGCGCGCGGCCCCGGGTGTGTGACGCCTGGTGCCTAGTGGTCAGATCTCGCCCTCGGACGTCGGCGGCGCGTGCGGATCGTGGCGCGCCACGTTGCTGAGCGCTCCCAGGAGTGCTTGCCACCACTGCGCGAAGCGGAGCTGGAACGTGGCCAGGGGAAAGCCGTGCCGAGCCGCGTGCTCGGGCGGGATGGTGTCCCAACCGAAGTGTTCGACGGTGACGCGGGTCTGGGCGACTACACCGGCGACATCCTCCACGTCGTCGAACCGCACATGTAGCTCGGTCTCTTGGTCGGCGGCGAAGCTTGCCTGGCGCCAGCTGAGGACGAGGCGGCGCGGTGGGTCCCAGGTACGGATCTGGCCGATCACAAACGAGCTGCCGTCGGCGTACGTCTCCACCAGCCGGCCGTCAGGACCAGGCTCGAAGGCGAGGGCGCCGGTGCGTCCCGCGGTGAACTGAAACAGGCCGTTGGGCTGCCACCATTCGGCGATCTGCTCGGTGAACGCCGCGAACGCCCGCGCCGCAGGTACTGGCACTCGAAGCGCCACCAGGACCCGTGATGCCTCGGTCACGGCTCGCGCTCGAGGTGCGCGGCAAAAGCCGTCAGCTGCTCCGCCCAGCCCCGCTCGGCGTTGTCGAGCCAGCTCCGAAGTTCGGTCATCGGCGCCGAACGAAGCGCATAGATCCGAACCCGGGCATCGAAGTCGGGGTGGGTCTCGGTGACCAGGCCGTGCTGGCGCAGCACCCGCAAGTGCTTGCTCATCGTCGACGGCGTGGTGCGGAGCTCGCGAGCGAGATCCCCGGCCCGTCGCGGTCGCTTCGCAAGCAGCTCGACCGCGCGACGTCGGAGCGGATCAGCCAATGCCGCCAGCGTGTCGTCCAGCCCGGCGGCCGCAGCTTCGCTCACTGCCAGCTGGTGGCAACGATCCGTTGTCCGATGGCGGCCTCGGCCTCGGCGCGGGTGACGTCGCGTACGTGGGCGGAGAACGTCCAGCAGTGCCCGTCGAGATCCAGGGCCCGGTAGGTCCGATCGCCGTAGAACTGGTCCTCCGGGTCGGCTGCGATCACTGCACCCGCGGCCCGCGCCCGCTCGCAGTGCTCGTCGAGCCCGCCCAGCAACTGCACGTGAACCGTCTGGGTGTTTGCCCCGCCCACGCTGGCGGGACTGCGGACCCACTCCGCCCACTCGGCACCGACCATGACCCGCCCTCGTCCGGCGCAGCTCATCTCGTAGTGGCACATCTCCGGTGCCTCCGGCGGCCCGTCGATGGCCATCGTGACTTCGAATCCGAAGGCGCGCTCCAACCACGCCAACGCCGCCTTCGGATCCCGATAATGCACGGACGACGTGAACACCTGCTCTTCCATACTGGAAATATTTGCCTAGATTGGAAACTATGTCAAGGTGGCCAACGGCCGTCCGCCGGGTACAGGTCTGGGGGATTCTCGTCACTGGTTCCAGCTGGAGGGGACCACGATTCGACGCGCAGTCCGACGTGTGGACGGGTACGGGCAGGGCGTCGCTGCGGGTCAGCCCTCGACAGATTCCCGGATCCAGCCTTGGAAGGCCGCCACGCCGCCCTCGTGCTTGGGGCTGAGCCAGCCGGTGTCGTACGTGCCGCTCTCGAGGTTGCGCTGCACCGACTCACAGATGGCGACGTCCTCGGCCGTGACCTGGGATGACGAGCGGATCACCGCGTCGCAGGCCTCGCGATCACTCGGAT
>DATAEG010000125.1:0-1796 GCA_036258135.1 Jatrophihabitantaceae bacterium
ACCATGGTGTCGATCGCCTCCTCCTCGATCGCGCGCAGGAACGCCGCGACCTCGAAGACGGGCATGATCACCGCCGTGCCGCCCACGTACAGCGCCACGAGCAGCTGGCTGTTGCAGCCGGTCACGTGGAACAGCGGCACCGAGATCAGGGTGCGCAGGCCCGCCGGGTCCACCGACAGCGCACGGCGGCAGGTCTCGGCGTTGGACAGGAAGTTCTCGTGGCTGGTCACCGCGCCCTTGGGGAAGCCGGTGGTGCCGCTGGTGTAGAAGATCGCGGCCGGGCTCGACGGCTCGGCGTCGTCGACGGCCAGCGCGTCGCCGTCGGGCAGCGCGGCTCCGGGCGTGAACACGTACGCCGCGCCGGAGTCGGTCACCACGTAGTCCGCTTCCTCCTCGGTGAAGCGGGTGTTGACCGGCACCACGATCGCGTCGGCCAGCACGGCGCCCAGGAAGGCCAGCACCCAGTCGATGCCGTTGCCCAGCCGGATCGCCACCCGGTCACCGCGCTGGACGCCGAGGCCGCGCAGGCCGCCCGCCACCCGGGCGGCGCGGTCCCAGAGCGAGGCGTAGCTCAGCCGCGGGCCGCCGCCGGTCTCTACCACGGCCTCGGCCGCGCCCTGCTGGTCGACCGCCGCGCGGAACATCTGCACCAGGTTGCGGGGCAGGCCCTCGTACCGCTTGATGCCGTCCTCGCCGCGGACGACGCCGGTCATGTCGAACATGCCGCCCAATTCTTGATGACGGGGCTCGCTGTGGTCCTTCATGATGCACCGTCCTTGGCCGGGGTGAAGTAACGCACCGGGTTCTCCACCATCATCGTGTCGATCTGCTCCTGGGTGACGCCCGACGCCAGCAGGGCGGGCAGCACGTCGTCGGTGATGTGCTCGTAGTGCCAGTTCGGCGCGGCGGCCGCGCGGGCCGCGTCGTGCGCGGCGCCGAAGTAGTCGATGAAGCAGTTCGCGTCGTGCGCGAGCACCATGCTCGCGGCGTAGCCCCGCGACGCCAGGGCGACGATCGTCTTGATCCGTTCGGCCGTCGGGTTGAACAGGTCCAACCCGAACCGGTCCATGCCGAGCAGCACCCCGGCGTCGGCCAGTTCGGTGAGGTAGTCCAGGTCGTTGCTGTCACCGGCGTGCCCGATCACCACCTTGGACAGGTCCACGCCCTCCTCGCGGAAGAGCCGCACCGCGTACCGGCCGGTCTGGTGCAGGCCCGAGGTGTGCACGGTGATGGGCGCGCCGGTCTCGACGTGCGTCCGGGCAATAGCCCGGGCGATCCGCTCGATGCCGGGACTGGGCTCGGGGGTCTCCAGGGCGAACTTAAGGAAGGCGGCCTTGACCCCGGTGCCGGCGATGCCCTCGGTGATGTCGCGGGAGAAGTCGGTGACCATCGGCTCGGGGATGTCGATGAGCAGGCCCGGCCCGCGGTAGGCGTACTGCTGCGGGAGTTCCTCGTAGACGTACAGACCGGTGGCCACGATGATGTTGAGCTCTGTCTGCGCCGCGATCCGCTGCATCCGCGGGATGTCGCGGCCCAGCCCCCAGACCGTGGGGTCGACGATCGTGCGGATGCCCTTGGCGTACACAGCGTTGAGCTGGTCGATGGCCCGGGCGACCATCGCCTCCTCGTCCCACCAGTCGCTGCCGTAGTTCTGCACGTGCTCGGTGGAGAGCACGTAGACGTGCTCGTGCATCAGGGTCTGGCCCAGGTTGCCCAGGTCGACCGGGCCGCGTACGGTCTCGACGACTGCCACTGCTTCCCCTTTCCGACGACTGCTCCCATTATGATCTCCGCAT
>DATAEG010000126.1:0-23699 GCA_036258135.1 Jatrophihabitantaceae bacterium
CACGTCCACGAGGGTCACCCGCACCCCGGGGAACCGTGCCAGCAGCCGCGCCACGCAGCAGCCCACCATGCCGGCGCCGACCACGGTGACCCGGTCGCCCACCAGCGGGGCCGCATCCCACAACGCGTTGACAGCGGTCTCGACGGTGCCCGCGAGCACTGCGCGCGCCGGCGGTACGTCGTCCGGCACGACGACGACCGACCCGGCCGGCACGACGTAGGCGGTCTGGTGCGGGTACAGGCAGAAAACGGTGCGGCCACGCAGCGGCGTGGGCCCGTGCTCGACCACGCCGACGTTCAGGTAGCCGTACTTCACAGGCCCCGGGAAGTCACCCTCCTGAAAGGGCGCCCGCATGTCGGCGTATTGGCTGGTCGGGACGCCGCCGCGGAAGACGAGCGTCTCGGTTCCGCGGCTGACCGCGGAACGGATCGTCCGGACCACGAGGTCGTCGGAACCCGGCTCCGGCAGCGACACCGGGCGGATCTCGCCCACGCCCGGTTCGCGCAGCCAGTACGCCCGCGCCTCACGCCTCACCGGTCTCATCCTTTCCCGGGTTCGAAAATGAACCGTATCGTCGGACCTGCCGTGCTACTCCTGTACGCCGAAGACACGGAGGCAGGGGTGCGGACAGTTC
This sequence comes from Jatrophihabitantaceae bacterium, assembly GCA_036258135.1. GTDB lineage: Bacteria > Actinomycetota > Actinomycetes > Mycobacteriales > Jatrophihabitantaceae > DATAEG01. The sequence continues at coordinate 635 of DATAEG010000126.1, forward strand.
GAATCAGCATGGTGATCGGGCTCATCGCCCAAGTGGCGTTGCTCGCCGTACTCGCGCGGAACTCGATCGGGTTCAGCGGCCTCGGTTGGCTCGCCGGCCTATCGTACGGCGTGATCGGAACCGCATTGTTAGCCCGCGCGCTGGCCCGGGCGGCGGCGCTGGTCTTCGGTGCCGCCAACTGGGTGACCCTCGTCCGGGCCACCCTCGTCGGGGGTGTGACCGCGCTTGTGGCGGACGCGTTCGTCCGGCCGACGGAGATGACCGATTTGGCCACGCTGGCGGCAGTCGCTCTCGTCCTCGACGGGGTGGACGGCTGGGTGGCCCGCCACACCGGATCGGTGACCGCCCTCGGCGCCCGCTACGACATGGAAGTGGACGCTTTCCTGATCTTCATGCTCAGCGTGCTCGCCGCTCGCAGCGTCGGCCCGTGGGTGCTGGCGATTGGCCTGGCCCGCTACGCGGCGGTGACCGCCGGCTGGATCGTGCCGTGGCTAAGCCGGCCGGTGCCGCCGCGCTACTGGCGCAAGCCGGTCGCGGCCATCCAGGGCATCGTGCTCACCGTCGCCGTGGCCGGGATTGTGCCCGGGCCGGTGATCGACCTGATGCTGGTCGTTGCGATGGTGCTCTTGGCCGAGTCATTCGGACGCGATGTGTGGTGGCAGTGGTACCACAAGGTGCGGACGGATGCCGAGGCCGCCGAGCCCACGATCGTGGCCGAGGAGCACGTGTATGCGCGCGCCGCCTGACGTGACCGAGCCGGCCGCCACCACGCCGGAGCCCGCAAGCCGCTTCGCGCGGCTGCGTACCGGGCTCGGCTGGACGGTGACGGTCCTGGCCGTCCTCGCCGTCTGGTCCGCGCTCGTGACGCCCAACCGCCTCGACCGGTTGTCGGAGGGCGCCCTGCTGCGCATCCCCGTCGAGGGCCTGGTCGTGGTGGGGATCGGTCTCCTGCTGCCGCCCCGGGCCAGACGGATCATGGCGGCCGTCGTCGGCACCCTGCTGGGCGTGCTGGTCATAGCGAAGATCCTCGACATCGGCTTCATCGCCGCCCTGGACCGGCCATTCAACCCGGTCACCGACCTCGTGGACTTCGGCCCCGCGGTCGGCGTGCTGAACGACTCGGTGGGCCCGGTGTGGACCGTCGTGGCGGTGCTCGGTGCGCTGCTGCTGGTGGCCTCGATTCCGGTCCTGCTCGCGTTGGCTGTCGTCCGCCTGACAAGCTTCGCGGCGCAGCATCGGAAGACGTCGGTCCGGACTTTGGCCGGGCTCGCGGCGGCATGGCTGGTGTGCGCGGTGGTCGGCGTGCAGTTCGTCGCCCACGAGCCGGTGGCCTCGCGCAGCGCCGCCGACCTGGCCTACAACCACGCCCGCGCCGTCGATACCGCCATCCGCGACCAGCTCACGTTCAAGGCGGCGCTGACCGCCAAGGACGCGTTCGGCGTCAAGCCGGGCAAGGACCTGCTCACCGGGCTGAGCGGCAAGGACGTCATCGTGGCCTTCGTCGAGAGTTACGGCCGCGTCGCGGTGCAGGGCACATCGTTTTCCAACCCGGTGGACGCGGTGCTCAACGCCGGCACCGAGAAGCTACGCGCCGCGGGCTACTCGACGCGCAGCGCCTTCCTCACCTCACCGACGTTCGGCGGACTCAGCTGGCTGGCGCACTCGACCTTCCAATCGGGGCTGTGGATCGACAACCAGCGCCGCTACAACGACCTGGTCGGGAGCAGCCGCTTCACGCTGAGTGACGCGTTCAAGCGGGCCGGCTGGCGCACCGTCGGCGACGTTCCATCTGACAAGGGGAACTGGCCGCAGGGAAAGTCGTTCTACCACTACGACCAGATCTACAACGCGTCAAACGTGGGGTACAAGGGCCCGAAGTTCAGCTACGCGGCCATGCCCGACCAGTACATCCTCTCGGCGTTCCAGCGGATGGAGCTGACCCAGCCGCACCACAAGCCGGTGATGGCCGAGATCGACCTGGTGTCGTCGCACACGCCGTGGGCACCGCTCCCGCGCATGGTGGCCTGGGACCAGGTCGGCGACGGCTCGATCTTCAACGGCATGCCCGCGCAAGGCCAGTCACCCAAGGCGTTGTGGCGCCACGCCAGCCAGGTCCAGGCCGCCTACGGCCAGTCGGTCCAATACTCGCTAAACGCGCTCATTTCCTTCGTGCAGACGTTCCACGACCCCAACCTCGTGCTGCTCGTCCTCGGTGACCATCAGCCGGCCACGATTGTCAGCGGCTCGAACCCGGGCCATGACGTGCCGATCACGATCATCGCCCACGACCCGCGGGTGATGGACCAGATTGCGTCCTGGGGATGGGAGGACGGCATGCTGCCCAGCCCGTCCGCCCCGGTGTGGCCGATGGACGCCTTCCGCAACCGCTTCCTCACCGCCTTCGGGCCGCACGCGGCGACCGGGCCAGCGTCCGGCCGGGCGCGCTGACGGTTCAGCGCGCGGCGCGGTCCAGCAGCGACTGCGGCGGCTGGAACTGCTCGCCGTACCGCTCGGCCAGCTGCCGGGCGCGGGGCACGAAGGCGGCCACACCACCGGGGTAGCCCTCGATGTACTGGATCACGCCGCCGGTCCACGGCGGGAACCCGATGCCCATGATCGAGCCGATGTTCGCGTCCTCGACCGAGCGCAGCACACCCTCGTCCAGGCAGCGCACCGACTCCAGCGCCTCGGCGAAGAGCATGCGTTCCTTCATGTCCTCGAGCGGGATGGCCTCGCCGGCCGGGAAGGCGGCCGCCAGCCCTGGCCACAGGCCAGCCCTCTTGCCGTCGGCGTAGTCGTAAAACCCGGCGCCGGACGACCGGCCTACCCGGCCCAGCTCGACCATCCGGTCGATCACGGCCTCGCTGCCGTGCGCCACCCAGGTCTTGCCGGCCGCCTCAGCGGCGGCGCGCGCTTCGGCGCGGATCTTCTGCGGCAGCGTCAGGGTCAGCTCGTCCATCAGCTGCAACGGCGGTGCGGGATAGCCCGCTTGTGCGCCGGCCTGCTCGATCGAGGCTGGGGAATGCCCTTCTCCCACCATCGCCACAGCCTCGTTCAGGAACGTTGCGATCACGCGGCTGGTGAAGAAGCCCCGGCTGTCGTTGACGACGATCGGCGTCTTGCCGATCTGCTGGGCCAGGTCGAAGGCCTTGGCCACGGTCGCGTCGCTGGTCTTCTCGCCGACGACGATCTCCAGCAGCGGCATCTTGTCCACCGGGGAGAAGAAGTGCAGCCCGATGAAGTCCTCGGGCCGCGACACCGCGGTCGCCAGTGCCGTTATCGGCAGTGTGGACGTGTTCGAGCCGAGCAGGGCGTCGCTGGCCACTGCCGGTTCGACCTCGGTGAACACCTGCGCCTTGACCTTCGGCGACTCGAACACGGCCTCGATGACGAGGTCACATCCGGCCAAATCGGCGTAGTCGTCGGTCGGCATGATCCGGCCGAGGAGCGCTCCGGCCTGCGCCGGGGTCGCCCGGCCGCGCTCCAGCGCCTTCGCCACGAGGCCCTCCGAGTAGGCCAGACCCTTCCGAGCGGCCTCCGCGGTCACGTCTTTGAGCACGACGTCGATTCCCGACTTCGCACAGACATATGCGATGGCCGCGCCCATCATCCCGGCGCCGAGCACGGCGACCTTCGCGGCCGTCCAGCGCGGGTAGCCGTCGGGACGGCTGCCGCCGGCGTTGATGTGCTGGAGGTCAAAGAAGAAGGCCTTGGTCATGTTCTTCGCAACCTGCCCGACGGCGAGTTCGGTGAAGTAGCGCGACTCGATCTCGCCGGCTTCATCGAAGCCAACCTGGGCGCCCTCGACGGCGGCGGCCAGGATGGCCCTCGGCGCGGGCAGGTTCGCGCCCTTGGTCTGCTTGCGCAGCGTGGCCGGTAACGCGGGCAGGTTGGCGGCGAAGGCCGGCGTCGACGGAGTGCCGCCGGGGATCTTGTAGCCGGGCGTGTCCCATGGCGCGACGGCGTCCGGATGGGCGGCGATCCAGGCCTTGGCCGCGGACCGCAACTCATCGACCGACCCGACCACCTCGTCAACGAGACCGATCTCGAGCGCCTGGGCCGGGCGATGACGTTGACCCTGGACCAGCACCTCGAGCAGCGCGTCGACGATGCCGAGCATCCGAACCGTGCGCACGACTCCCCCGCCGCCCGGCATCAGCCCGAGAGTGACCTCCGGCTGACCGATCTGCACACCAGGCATGTCGGCGACGATGCGGTGATGGCAGGCCAGAGCGATCTCCAGCCCGCCACCCAGCGCGGCGCCGTTGATCGCGGCCACCACCGGACGGCCCAACGTCTCGAGCCGACGCAGCATGCGCTTGATCGTCATGGTCTCGTCGAAGATCTGGCCCGCGTTCGCGGGTGTGGCCTTGATTAGTTGGTTCAGGTCGCCGCCGGCGAAAAACGTCTTCTTGGCGGATGTCACGATCACGCCGCTGATCTGGTCCCGGTCCGCTTCGAGACGGTCCACCGCGGCGCTAAATGATTCGATCCAGTCGGCGTTCATCGTGTTGGCCGACTGGTTCGGGTCGTCCATGGTCAGGACCGCGACGCCGTCGGCGTCGATCTCGTACCGGACCGTGTTCGTCATCGGACTCGCTCGATGACGGTGGCCACGCCCATGCCGCCGCCGATGCACAGCGTGACGAGCGCGCGGTCGCCGTCGCGGCGATCCAACTCGTCCAGGACGGTGCCGAGGATCATCGCTCCAGTGGCGCCCAACGGGTGCCCCATGGCGATGGCGCCGCCGTTGACGTTGAGCCGGTCGTCGGGGATGCCGAGGTCCTTCTGGTACTTGAGCACGACGGCGGCGAACGCCTCGTTGAGTTCGAATAGGTCGATGTCGTCCAGGGACAGGCCCGCGGTGGCGAGCCCCTTGCGGGTGGCCGGCATCGGGCCAGTGAGCATGATCGTCGGGTCCGAACCGGTGGTGGCCGTGGCCACGATCCGGGCCCGCGGCGTCAGGCCCAACTCGGCGCCGATCCGCTCCGAGCCCACGACTACCAAGGCCGCGCCGTCCACGATGCCGGAGGAGTTCCCCGCGGTGTGGACGTGGTTGATCCGTTCGATCCAGTGGTACTTCTGGAGCGCGACGGCGTCGAAGCCGCCCACGTCGCCAACCATCGCGAAGCTCGGCTGAAGAGCGCCCAACGATTCGACCGTCGAGTCCGGGCGCATGTGCTCGTCGTGATCGAGGATGACCAGGCCGTTCTGGTCGTGGACCGGGATCACCGAGTCCTTGAACCGACCGTCTGCCCATGCCTTGGCCGCGCGCTGCTGCGACTGGACGGCGTAGGCATCGACGTCCTCGCGCGAGAAGCCTTCGAGTGTGGCGATCAGATCAGCCGAGACGCCCTGCGGGACGAAGTAGGTGTCGTAGCTGGTGGCCGGGTCCATCGCCCAGGCGCCGCCATCGGAGCCGATCGGCACCCGGGACATGCTCTCTACGCCCCCAGCCAGCACCAGCTGATCCCAGCCAGACACAACTTTCTGCGCCGCCGTGTTCACCGCCTCCAGGCCAGAGGCACAGAAGCGGTTGAGCTGAACCCCTGCCACCGTGTCGGGCAGGCCGGCCACCATCGCCGCGGTCCGGGCGATGTCGCCGCCTTGATCACCGATCGGCGAGACCACGCCCAGCACCACGTCGTCGATGCGGTCCACGTCGAGCGTCGGGTTGCGCTTACGCACCTCGTCGATCAGGCCGACGACGAGGCTCACTGGCCTCACCGTGTGCAGCGCGCCCTTCTTGCCGCGGCCGCGTGGGGTTCGGATGGCGTCGTATATGTATGCGGGCGGCACGTTGTTCTCTCCTAGCGGGGCGCCATCCGGATGGCGCCGTCCAGACGGATGGTCTCTCCGTTGAGCATCGGGTTACTGACGATGTGAGCCACGAGCGCGGCGTACTCGTCCGGCCGGCCGAGCCGACTCGGGTGCGGCACCTGCTTGCCCAGCGACTCCCGGGCCGCCTCCGGCAGCGCCGCCAACATGGGCGTTTCGAAGATGCCGGGCGCGATCGTCACGACGCGGATCTGCCGCTCCGCGAGCTCGCGCGCGACGGGCAGCGTCAGCCCCACCACGCCGCCCTTGGACGCCGAGTAGGCGGCCTGGCCGATCTGGCCGTCGTAGGCGGCGACCGAGGCGGTGTTGACGATGACGCCCCGCTCCTCGCCGACGAGATCGAGCGCCGTCATCCGCTCGGCGGCCAGTCGGAGGACGTTGAACGTCCCGACCAGGTTGATCAGCACGGTGCGGCTGAACAGCTCCAGCTCGTGCACGCCGTTGCGGCCGAGCACCTTGGCGGCTGGCCCGACGCCGGCGCAGTTGACGACGATGCGCAGTTCGCCCAGCTCGGCGGCGACATCGATCGCGGCACGGACGTCCGCCTCAGAGGTCACGTCCGCCGCGGCGAACCGGGCCCGATTGCCGAGTTGTTCAGCCACCTCAGTGCCGGCCGAGCGGGGCAGGTCCACGACGACGACCGACGCACCGCCGGAGACCAGCCGCGTCGCGGTGGCCAGTCCGAGGCCGGACGCACCGCCGGTTACGAGGGCCGTGACACCGGCAATGTCCATGGACGTCGGCGCTCCTTCGGGGTTAGTTACTGAACAGTAACCCCCATAGCTAGGCGCGCCAACGCGGGCCAGCCTTGGCTCTACAGGGGGCTGTGGCGGATGCTCGTGGCCGATGGAGGACGGCATGGACCACGTCGAGGTCGGCGGGCTGCGGGTCGCCTACCGACGGGCCGGGCAAGGCGCGCCGCTGGTGCTGCTGCACGGCGGGCTGGCCGACAGCCGCGAGTGGCGGCGGCAGCTGGAGGGCCTGGCCGACGAGTTCACCGTGGTCGCCTGGGACGCCCCTGGATGTGGCGGGTCGGCAGACCCACCGGCGGCGTGGCGGCTGCCTGACTACGCCGACTGCCTGGCCGGGCTCATCCAGGCGCTGGAGCTGGGACGACCCCACGTGGGTGGGCTGTCGTGGGGCGGAGGGCTGGCGCTGGAGCTGTACCGCCGTCATCCCCAGATCCCACGCTCGCTGACGCTGGCGTCGGCGTACGCGGGCTGGGCGGGCTCGCTCCCGTCTGAAGTGGTCCAGGAGCGCCTGGAAGCGGCACTGCGTGAGGCCGGCCTGCCACCCGAGCAGTGGGTTCCCGGCTGGCTGCCGGGGCTGTTCACCGAGCAGGCGTCGGCGGAGGTGGTCAGTGAGGCGCTGGCGATGATGTCGCAGGTCCGCCCGGCCGGGCTGCGACCGATGGTGCAGGGCTTCGCCGAGGCCGATCTGCGGGACGTGTTACCGCGCATCCAGGTGCCGACGCTGCTGCTGTATGGGGAGGCCGACCGGCGCTCGCCCCCCGAGGTGGTCGCCCGTGATCTGCGCGCCAAAATTCCCGGCTCCAGGCTGGTGGTGCTGCCCGGGGTCGGGCATCAATGCGACATGGAGGCGCCCGACCGGTTCAATGCCGAGGTCCGCACCTTTCTCCGCTCAGTGCGGCGCTGAGCTCGCTCAGTCGCGCCGGCGCAGGATGATGCCGCGCAACAGGGCCGCCTGGCCGGCATGCTGCAGGTCGTCAGCGATGATGCTCATCAAGCGCACCCCGAGGGTGACGGGCGGGTCCCACTTGTCGTCGACCACCCGATCGAGGTCGTCGTCGGACAGACTCGCGAGGTACTCCGCGCTCCGGTCCAGGACGGCCTCGAGATAGCCGACCAGCAGATCCTGCCCGGCCCGTACCTGGGCGACCTCGTCGGCATCCTGGCCGAAACCGACGGCCCGTTCGTCGAACGGCAGACCGAAACGGTCCACCCAGCCGTCTTTCGCCCAGACCTGCTCGGTGCCGGCCGCCTCGGCGATGTGGTCGTCCTGGACGCGTGCTAGATGCCAGATCAGCCAGGCGACGGTGTTGGTCTGGTCTTCGACGCGATAGGTGAGCTCTTCGTCGGTCAGACCCTGCACAGCGTCCCAGCCGACGTCGCGGATCCGGCTGAACGCGTCCTCTAGGACGGTCGTAGCGCGCACGGCGGAGAGGTTACCGCGAACGGCCGATCATGCGTTCGGCGTGATCTGGATCTTCCGGCCGACGCCTGCCTTGAACTGATCGACGGCCTTCGCGTAGTCGTCGAGTGCGAAACGGTGGCTGATCATCACCTGCGGGTTGAGCGCGCCGGCCGCCAACAGGTCCCCGGCACGCTCGAAACTGTTCAGCACCGCCATCGACCCGGTGATGGTGATCTCCTCGTTGTAGATCTTGTACGGCTCGAACTCGACGCGCGCGGCGTAGTCGCTCACCCCGAACTGCAGGAAGGTGCCAGCCTTCGCGACCCGGCGGAGCCCATCGGCTATGGCCGCGGCCACGCCGGTGCAGTCGATCACGACATCCCAGCCGCGCGGGCGTGCGATGTCCTCGGCGGAGGCCGCGGTGTTGCTGCAGCCCAGCAACTTCGCAGTCCCCAGCCGGTCAGGATTAAGATCGACGACGTCAACGACGGTGGCGCCTGCCCGTTTGGCCAGCTCCATCATCATCAGCCCCATCGTCCCCGAGCCGTAGATCAACACGCTGTCGGCCAGGTTCATGCGCAGCACGTCGTACCCGCGCACCGCACACGACAGTGGTTCCACGAGCGACGCGTCAGACAGCTCCAGGCTCTCCGGCACCACCCAGCAGTTGGCCGCCGGCGCCTTGGCGTACTGGGCGGCCGCACCCGGAACGCTTACGCCGATCGCTGCCCATCGCTCACACAGGTTTCCGCGCCCGCGCTTGCACTGGTAACACTCGTGGCAGTGCAGCGAGGGGTCCACTGCCACCCCGGCACCGACGTCGAGCTCCTCCACGTCGCTCCCGACGGCGACAACCGTCCCGGAGAACTCGTGTCCCGGGATGATCGGCAAGGTCGGGGCGAACTCGCCGTCGAGGATGTGAAGGTCCGTTCCGCAGATGCCGCATCCGGCGACCTCCACGATGACGTCCTTTGGTCCCGGCGTCGGGTCGTCGACGGTCTCCACCGAGGTCTCGCCGACCGCCTGGATGACGGCTGCCCTCATTTAACCGCCCCCATCGACAAGCCACGTACCAGCTTGTCCTGGGCGAGCCAGCCGGCCACCAGCACCGGGAAGCAGACGACGGTAGCGACCGCGCAGAGGTGTGCCAGGAACAAGCCTTCCGGCGCGATCTGTCCGGCCAGGAACACCGGCGAGGTCTTGGCGTTCTGTCCGGTCAGCCGGAGCGCGAACAGGAACTCGTTCCAGCTGAAGATGAAGCAAATCAAGGCGGTGGCCGCGAGTCCCGGCATGATCATCGGGCGGATGATCTTGTTGAGGACCGTGATGAAACTGGCGCCGTCCACCTGAGCAGCTTCGATCGTCTCGCGGGGCACCTCGAGCAGGAACGACCGGAGCATCCAGATCGCAATGGGCAGGTTCGCCGCCATGTAGATGACGACCAGCACCCAGATGTTGTCGTTGAGCCCCAGATTGTTCGTAAGCAAGTAGATGGGGAGGAGTGCGGCAACCACTGGCATCATCTTCGTCGACAGGAAGAAGAACAGCACGTCGCGCCATTTCAGCACCGGACGAATCGACAGTGCGTACGCGGCGGGGACCGCAAGCAACAGCACGAACAGCGTCGAGAAGCCTGCGGCCCACAGCGAGTTGATCAGTGCGATCTTGAGGTCGCCCTGGAGCAGGCCGTCATAGTTGGAGGTGGTGAACGGGGCGAAGAGCTGTGGCGTGGCGGCGTCTGTCTCCTGCCGGAACGACAGCAGGACCATCCACACGATCGGGAAGAAGAAGGCCAGACCGAGTAGCCAGGTCACGAAGGACAGGAGGAATCCGGACACGCCGCGCGACTCGTCCTTCTCCTTGCGTGCTCGCACCTTCCGCACTGTCGCGCGCAGCCGATCGACTCTGGGTTCGGCGGTGACGGTCATGGTCAACGCACCTCCTCCTTGAACAGGGACGACACCGTCCGCAACGCAAACGTCGCCACGATGATCGTGCCGACCACGACGACCACACCTTGTGCCGAGGTGAGGCCGTAGTCACCGGCGTCAACCTGCGTCTCGAAGATCGCGAACGGAAGGTTGGTCGTGCCGTTGGCGCCGCGAGTGATGGTGTAGATCACGTCGAACGCCTGGACGATGTAGACCGTGCCGAGCAGGACGGACAGATCCAGGTACTGACGCAGATGCGGGAGGGTGATCAGGCGGAAGGTCTGCCACGTGCTCGCCCCGTCGACCTTCGATGCCTCGAGGACGTCACTGGGCTGGCTCTGCAGGCCGGCCAGCAGGATCAGCATCATGAACGGCGTCCACTGCCAGATCAGCGGGATCGCCACGGCGATGAGCGGGTGTGTGCTCAGCAGCGACCAACTAGTGGGCTCGTCTACACCGAACCAGCCCCGGACGCCGTTGATCGCGCCGTTGAGGAGGCCGAACTGCGCGTTGTAGATCGCGTGCTTCCACACCAGGGCGCCGGCCATCGGCATGATCAGGAAGGGGCCGATCATCAGCGTCCGCACCACGGCGCGACCGCGGAACTTGCGGTCCAGGAGGACAGCCATAAGCAGGCCAAGCAGAACCGCGGCTATCACGACCAGCGCGGTCAACTTGACTGTCGTGATGACCGCGCTGCGGAGGTCCGGGTCGGTGAAGACCTTCTTGAAGTTTTGAAGGCCGACGAACTTCTTGCCACGCTCGGGGTGATCGCGATCCCAGGCCAGAGTGGAGATCCACAACGTGTAGAGGAACGGCAGCTGGGTCATGATGATGGCAAAGATCAACGCCGGCAGCAGCGGTAGCCGGCGACTCATCCGTTCCCGGTAACCGGGACCGGGTAATGCGGAGACTGGGGGAGCGACGTCCTCGGCGTACTCCTCGGGCGGGACGGACGTGGTGGCGGTAGTCATGTCACTTTCTCCAAGGAACGATCGGCTTCGGGTGAGCCACAAGCAGCAGGCCTCGGTGGGCGGGGGACGAACGGCGAGGTCCCCCGCCCACACCGGCTACTTGTAGTTCTTGGCTACTGCCTCGGCATCGGATTGGCCCTTGTCGAGTGCGGATTTGACGCTCGACTTGTTGAGCAGTACGTCGTCGACGTACTCCGACACCCTGGTACCCAGATCAGCGAACTCGGCGATGCCGACGTACTGCACGCCCGGCGCCGGACGCGGCTGCACACCTGGGTTGTTCGGGTCGGCGTGGTTGATCGAGTCCTCGACCAGCTTGTAGTAGGCGGCGTTCGCCTTCTGGTATTCGGGGATCTCGTACGTCGACGCCCGCTTGCCGTCTGGGACGCGCGACCAACCTAACTTGGTGCCGACCAGGTTCTCGTACTTCTTGCTGGAAGCCCAGCTGATGAACTTCCACGCGGTGTCGGCTTTCTTCGTCGTGGACGGCATCGCCCAGTCCCAGGACCATAGCCACCCGGAATACTGCGTCATCTTCACCGGCGCGTAGGCGAATCCGAGCTTGCCGGCGACCTTGCTCTGCGTCGTGTCCTCGAGCTTTCCGGCGCCTGAGGTGGCGTCGTACCACATGGCCGCCTTGCCCTGGCCCATCGCGTTCTGGCACTCGGCGAAGCCGGCCGTCTGCGGGTCGGGCTCGCCGTCCTGCTTGACTAGGTTCGTGTAGAACGTCACCGCGTCGGTGAACTCCGGGGCATTAACCTTCGCCGTCCAGTCCTTCTCGAACCAGGTCCCACCGAACGTGTTGACCACTGTGGTGAGCGGCGCGAACATTTCACCCCAGCCCTTGAGGCCACGCAGGCAGATCCCGGCGATCCCTTTGGACTTGTCCTTAACCTTGGCCGCCGCCGCGGCCACCTGATCCCAGGTGGGGTGCTCGGGCATCGTGACGCCCTTGGCCGCCAGCAGGTCCTTGCGGTACATAAGCATCGAGGACTCGCCATAGAACGGGATGCCGTAGAGCTTGCCGTCCGAGCCACTGGCCACCTCGACCATCCGTTTGAGCAGGTCGGCCTTGTCGAAGGCACTGTCCTTGTCGACGTAGCTGGACACCTCGTGCAGCCAGTTGTTCTTCGACCAGATCGGGATCTCGTACGCACCGATGGTGACGACGTCGTAGGCGCCCGTCTTGTTGGCCACATCATCCTGCACCTTGGCCCGGAGGCTGTTCTCGTCGAGCACTGTGAAGTTGACCTTGATGCCGGTGTCCTTGGTGAAGTTGGCGGCAGTCAGGCCCTGGATGTCGACCATCTGCGAGTTGCCGACCATCAGGACGTTGATGCTCTTGCTGCCGCTGCCGCCGCCACCACCACCACCGCCGCCGGCGCCGGAGCACGCGCTGGCAACGACGGCGATCACGGCGAGAGCCGCGACAGCCGCACTCTTGCGGCCTTGTATTCGATACACGTTCTACCTCCGGATGTGACGATCGGCGGGGCCGATCTGCTGGTCGCCGACGTAGGTGCCGGCTTTCGTCAGGCGCGGGTCACCTCAACTCCGGCCGCCTCGGCGCGCAGGGTCGACTCGTCGCTGAGGTTGGTGTCGGTGATGAAGCGCTCGAAGTCGCGAAGTTGCGCGAAGCTGACGAAGGAATCCGCGCCCATCTTCGTGCTGTCGGCGATCAGGATGCGCCGACGCGAGGCCAGCATGGCGGCCGTCTTCACCGCGGCGATCGCCCCGTCCGGGACGGTAGTGCCATGCTCAAAGGTGATGCCGTTGGTTCCGATGAAGGCGAGGTCCAACACCAGGCTGCGCAGCGTGTTGATCGCCCAATGGTCGACGCAGCCGAAGGTCTTGGAGCGGATCCGGCCGCCGATGACCATGACGTCGACGTTGGGACGGCCCGCCAGCAGGATGGCGATGGGGAGTGCGCCCGTCACAACGGTGATCGGGTGGGTGGGATGGAGTCGCTCGGCGATCAGCTGAGGCAGGTTGCCCTCGTCGATGTAGATGGCTTCGGCGTTGCCGATGTGCTCGACGGCGGCGGCTGCGATGCGCTGCTTCTCCGCGGGATGCCGGGTGGCCCGCATGGCCAGGCCGCTCTCGAAGCTGAGCCGCTCTACGGGCACCGCGCCCCCGTAGACGCGGCGCAACAGGCCCTGCCGTTCGAGATCGTTCAAGTCCCGGCGGATGGTCTCGGGCGCCAGATGCAGCTCCTCGGACAGTTCCGCGACGTCGAGGCGTCCACTCTCCCTGGCCCGCTCCATCAGCCACTGTCGGCGCCTGTCTGCGTGCAACGTCGCCTCCCGGCGTCATCCGAGCGCTGCCCGATTAGTGCCTACTTCGTGCCCGCTCATGCCCGCTCAATGACCAGAGTGTGGCGCGGATCACTCTGGAAGGTCAACACTTCTCCGAAATCATTGCCGTTCTGTGACCAGAGGTTAATGCCCAGTCTTATGCCCGATTGCCCGGTCGGGCACTCCTCTTCGCGGCCTATGTGGCGGTCGCCAACCCGGGCCGCCCGGTGTTGCGCCGGGTGCGATTGGATGACCGAGTGGCCGAATCCGCAGGTGATTTGCGCGAGTTGGCCACGGCCTACGGGGTGGCCACCGAGTACTGGGACTGGCGTGGTCGCCATGTCGCGGTGAGCGCCGAGACGCTCACCGCTGTCCTCGCCGCCCTTGGCGTGGACACCGCGACGCCTGCCCGCCGCCGCGAGGCGCTGGAGTCGCGCCGCCTGGTCGCCTGGCGCCAAGTCCTGCCCCCTTATGTGGTCACCCGGACCGGGCAGGCCAGCGCCGTGACCGTGCACGTTCCGCACGGCGCGTCGGTCGATGTGTGGATCGAGCTCGAGGACGGCTCGTATCGGTCCGCCCTTCAGCAGCTGGAGAACTGGACGAAGCCGGTCGAAGTCGACGGACGGTTGATCGGCGAGGCCAGCTTCGAGATTCCCGACGACATTCCATCCGGCTACCACGTCGTCGGGGCGTATTGCCAGGGCGCTGGCAGCCGCAGCTCGTTGATCGTGACGCCCGCGTGGCTGGGCCTGCCCACCCAGGTCGGCAGCGCACCGGTCTGGGGACTGGCCACGCAGATCTACAGCGTCCGGTCGCGCCGGTCATGGGGCATCGGTGACCTGGCCGACCTCACTGACCTGGCCGCGTGGGCCGCCGAAGAGCACGGCGCCGACTTCGTCCTCGTCAACCCGCTGCACGCGGCCGCTCCCGGCGTGCCGATGGAGCCGTCGCCGTACCTGCCGACGACCAGGCGGTTTGCCAACCCGATGTACCTACGCGTCGAACGCATCCCCGAGTACGCCTACCTCGACGCCGCCGCGCGCGGGCAGCTGGACGTACTCGGCGCGCGTCTTCGAAAGACGACCGGCGAGCGCATCGAACGTGACCCGGCCTGGACGGCCAAGCGGGCCGCGTTGCAACTCGTCCACGCCGCAGGGCTGGAGTTCGGCCGGGCGTTCTCGTACGCCGCCTTCCGTCGCCGGGAGGGGCAGGCGCTCGACGACTTCGCCACCTGGTGTGCGCTGAGCGAGCAGCACGGCACCGACTGGCGCCAGTGGCCCGCGGAACTGCGCCACCCGCGCTCGCCCGCGGTGACCGAGTTCGCTGCGACGCATCCGAGCGAAGTCGACTTCCACCGTTGGCTGGAATGGGTCCTGGACGAGCAACTCGCCGACACCCAGGCCACCGTCCGGCGCGTCGGCATGAGGCTCGGGGTGGTGCACGACCTGGCCGTCGGCGTGAGCCTGTCCGGAGCCGACGCTTGGGCCTGGCAGGACGCGTTGGCGCAGGGCATCACCGTCGGTGCGCCCCCAGACGCGTACGCCCAGACCGGCCAGGACTGGAACCAACCCGCGTGGCGGCCGGACCGACTGGCCGAACTCGGCTACGCACCTTTCCGCGACCTCATCGCCAACGCACTGCGGCACTCTGGCGGTCTGCGCGTCGACCACATCATCGGCATGTTCCGGCTGTGGTGGATACCGGCAGGCGCGGACCCCACCGAAGGCACGTACGTCCGCTACGACCACGATGCCGCCATCGGCATCCTCGCCCTCGAGGCGCAGCGCGCCGGGGCGGTCGTCATCGGCGAGGACCTCGGCACGGTTGAGCCGTGGGTACGCGCCTACCTGCGCGAACGCGGCGTGCTGGGCACGTCGATCCTGTGGTTCGAATTCGACTACGACGGTGCGGGCGGCCCGCTCGAACCCGAGCGCTGGCGCGAGTTCTGCCTGGCGTCGGTGACGACTCACGATCTGCCGCCTACCGCCGGCTATCTGGCCGGCGACCACATACGGCTGCGACATCGGCTCGGCCTGCTTACCCGGCCGCTGGACGAGGAACTGGCCGCCGATCACACCGAACGCGAAGCCTGGCTAGACGAGTTGCGACGCCGCGGACTGCTCACCGAGGGCGCGGACGAGGAGGAGATTGTCCGCGCGTTACATCGCGCCCTTGCCGCCACCCCGTCGCGGCTGCGCTGCCTGGCGCTGACCGACGCGGTCGGTGACCGGCGGGCTCAGAACCAGCCCGGGACCGTGGACGAGTACCCGAACTGGCAGGTGCCGCTCAGCGGGCCGGACGGCACGCCGCTCACCCTCGAGGACGTGTTTACCAACGACCGGGCCGCCGCCCTGGCCGAAGTCATGCGCGCCTGACGCGACGTTTGTCGGCGGTGAGTGTCACTCTGGAGCCGTGCGACCCTCTCTGTATGAGTTCGCCGGCGGTGACGCCGCGTTCCTCTCGCTCGCGCGGGCCCATCACGCTCGCTGTCTCGCCGATCCGGAGCTGAACCACCCGTTCTCCCATCCGGATCAGCACCCGCAGCACATCGAACGGCTGGCCGCGTACTGGGCCGAGGTGCTGGGTGGCCCGCCGGTGTACTCGCAGTCCTGCGGCGATCAGTCCACATTGATCCAGATGCACTCCGGTAACGGCGACATCACGGACCTGGAAAGGCGCTTCGTCGAGTGCTTCGTCCGGGCCGCCGACGATGCCGGGCTGCCCGATGATCCCGAGTTCCGCGCGGCGCTGCGCGCCTACATGGAGTGGGCCGTCGTCGAGATCAACGCCCATCCCCAGAAGGATGCGGTGATCCCGGCCGGGCTGGAGATGCCGCACTGGTCCTGGGACGGGCTGGTGCTCGCGAGCTAGCCTCTCGCCATCTCCCAGGCGAGCCAGCGGTCGACGATCTCGGCGAGGTCGGCGGTCTCCAGCAGCGGCGGGCCGCGCGATGATTCCGCGACGCCGAGCTGCCAGGCGACCACGCGCAGATCGCCGATGACGGCGAAGGCGTGGACCACGCGTTCGTCCGATGCGCCGAACCGCCTGACCTCGCGGTAGCCCTCAAGCCATGCGTCGAAATACGCCTTTGACAACCGCAGCACGCCGTTGGGTTCGATGGCGCGCCAGCACTCGCCGGCGCTGTCGAAGTCGAACACGGTCAGCTCGTCGCCGAGGCGGTGCACGTTGTCGAGGGTCAGGTCCATATGGCAGACGCCGCGATCGAGCTCACTGTCGGCCATGGCCCGTTTCAGTCGTTCACCTAGATCAACGGTCTGCTGCCACCGGCCCACGGCCGCGAGCTGAGGCCGCATCCTCGCCAGTTGCTCATCGATCAGTGTGGTTTCGTCGTAGACCTCACGGGCCAATGACGTCCGGAACGTGTCGGCAGCGCGATGCGTGCGCGCCGCAGCTCTGCCCAGAAGCGCGTACGTATCGCGGGCCGGCGCTGGCTTCTCCCCCGGTGCCCACTCGAACAGGACACCCAGCCGCCTGCCAGCCGTTGTCGAGAACCTGTGCAGGTGCTCACCGCGCGCAGCGACCGGCGGGGCGACCGGCGCGCCGTCGTCCGCAACGTGGCGTACCAGGCCGATCTCCCACTGGACGTCTGCCGCGGTGCGGTTCGCGTGATACAGCTTCAGGGCGAACGTCCCGATCGAGGAGGCGACGGCGAAGACGTCGTTCACCGGCGTGTTCAGGTGACGACAGCTGACCTCGCGCAGCCCGAAGCGGTGCTCGAGTTGTCGTTCCAGTTCGGTCGGCACGCCGGGTCGAGAAGCGGCGCTATGCCCGGCCGAGGGTGGCCGCCGACTGATCCGCGCTGGACGGCAGCCCGGACTGCTCCGGAGCGATCCGGGCGCGCCGGGAGCGGAGGAACTCACGGACCTGTGCGCGGTGGTGAGGGGGCTGGTCCATGCGTTCAGGCTACGCAGCGACCGTGCCGCCAGGGAGGTACTGCCGCTACCTGGAACGACGTCCTCGTTCATCATCCCGTGCAGATGATGGTGGCTGGGTCATCCGGCGGTAATGTGAGCAGGCCGAGCGCAGTCGGCGGATCCCTCATATGTCGACGCGCGACCGAAAGCGAGGAGGCGCCATGGGAGTCGGACCCATCGACGTGGTGATCATTGGGTTTCCGGGCAACAAGTTCAGCGGCCAGATCGCCCCGGCGATCATGGATCTCGTTGATGCTGGCACGATCCGGGTCATCGACCTGCTGTTCGTGATGAAGGATGCCGACGGCGTCGTTCTTACGATCGACGTGTCCGACCTCGACCCCGACACCGGGCCGAGCTTTATGGCCGTCAACGTCGTTCAGCCGGGCGCACTCGGTCCGGAGGACGCCGATGAGATCGCCGAGGACTTGGAACCGAATACATCCGCACTTCTGATCGCCTTCGAGAACGCATGGGCCGCAAGATTCGTTGAGGCGGTCCGGGCCGCTGACGGCTTTGTGATCGATCAGATCCGCATCCCGGCTGACGTTGGCGAGGCCGTCGTCACGGCCGGCTAGACACTGGCGCTGATCCGCGAACCGAGAGGAACGAGATGGGACTACTACGTATGGCCGCGCGTACTGCGGTCGTCGCGGGCACCGCCACAGCCGTGTCCGGGCGCGTCTCCCGCCGTCAGGCGGCTCGCTACGACCAGAAGGCCGAGGCGGAGCAGTACGAACAGCAACAGCAGTACGCTGCGCAACAGCAGTACGCGCAGCCGGCACCGCCCCCTCCCCCGCCGCCTGCGCCTGAGGACGAGTCGATGGCGAAGCTGCAGCAGTTGGCGCAATTGCACAGCCAGGGGGTGCTGTCTGATGAGGAGTTCAGCGCGGCGAAAGCCAAGCTCCTCGGAATCTGAAACCGCCTGAACCTGCGTCCGCGTGGACGAGGCTGAACCATACGCACGTCTGGCCGACGTGTACGACGAAGTCGTCGTTGACCCGTGCTATGACCGTTGGGCGGCGTACCTGCACGAACTCTGGTCATCCGATCATGACGGTGTGCAGACCGTCTTAGACGTCTGCTGCGGAACCGGCCTGATGAGCGCAGAGCTGACCGCGCTCGGCTATCGCGTCGTCGGCGTCGACCGTTCGCCTGCCATGCTCGCCCGCGCGCGTCACCTGCTGGGACCTGACGCCATCCTGGCCCAGCAGGCCCTGCCAGAGCTGACGATCGGCGGCGTCTTCGACGCCGTCATATCCACATTCGACAGCCTCAACTATCTAAGCCCCAATGAACTGGGCACAAGCTTCTCCGCGCTGGGTCGCCGGCTGCGCCCCGGCGGTTGGCTGGTGTTCGATCTGCACACCGACGCAATGATGCAGTTCACCATGAATCACCCTGTCGTCGAGGGCCAATCCGACGGACGGCGCTTTGTGATCAGTAGTGTCGTGGATGTCGCGGCCAGAACCTGCAACACACGCATCGTGATGACGCGGACTGATGACGGCGACATCTTCAGTGAGCAGCATGCTCAGCACTTTTTCACCGACACCGAGGTCCGCGATGCGCTCGCGGCGGCGCGGTTCGAGCTCGTCGCCATCACCGACGAATACACCCACACACCCGCCGACCAATCATCGTTGCGCGCGACCTGGTCGGCCCGTCGCCTCGCGACGTGAATCCGAGCGGTACTTACCCCCGAAGCTCGTCCGCCGGTTGACGTTCGCCGTATACCGCAAGGCCGTAGATGACGAGGATGCCGATCGCGATGTAGGCCAGAGCCCAGATCGGGTAGTAGGGCATCCACCAGATGGATGTAACGGCGAGAATGCCGCCAGCGAAAATGCCGATCCAACGGCTGAACTGAGAGCCCGTCAAGACGCCGAAGGACGCGCCGAGCAGGATGAGGGCGACGATGAAGTACACCCAGCCATAGGTCGCGAGGCTGTGCCCGAACAGTGCCCCTTCGAGGTTGCTCGGCAGAGTCCCGTTGTAGCTCCAAGCCCATAGGGCGTCGAAGAAGCGCATAATGCCGGTGATGCCCAGCACCGTCCCAGCGAAGAACCGCCAGCCGCTACCCTCTACTTCCATCACACGTTCCCTTCTTTGATGAGCGTGTCTGCGCCCGAGCTCGACTTCGCTTGGTCGCCACGTTTGTCGATGAGGGACTGTAGCGGGCGGCGGCCCGGGTGTCGCAGCTGGCTATACCGCATCCGCCACGGCCACCAGCACACCGATGAGGAGCGCGACCAGCGTTACGAGTCGGAGCGTGGGAGCTGGCGGCTTTGCGGGTCGGTTGTAGAGCACGCGTCCCCGAATGGCCAGCAACAGCCCGCACAGCAGCAAGCCGATGGCGATCAGGAGGTCAGGGATCGAGTGGCGCAGCGCACCCAGCCGCAGCATCGCTGTGCCAAACCCCGCGGCTGCCAACGATGTGCGCCCCCAGGCCAGCGCGGTCTGCTGCTGGATCCGGTCGGACTGCCTCATTTCGGCCCCACGCTGACCAGTAGCACGACGAGTAAGCCGACCACCGTCATCGCGGTGGACAGCAACAGCAGGCTCACCGGATACCGCATATGAAGCGCCAGCCGCATCGACCGCTCAGTCGCCGCCCACCGCAGATACGCGAAACACGCAACGACGGTGCCGAGCACGGCGAGCAGAATCCCCAGCAGCGTTCGGCTGCCTGGTAGCCGAAAGGCGGGTACCAGCTGCCCGACCGCCACCGATGCGGCCAACAGCGCCAATGACGTTCGTAACCAGGCCAGAAAGGTGCGTTCGTTGGCCATCGATAACTGGTAGTCGGGGTCTTGACCCTCGTCCTGCCAACGCGGACGGCGCATCGCTGTCCTCCGCCTATGTCGAAGTCTGCTAGGTCTCCGCAAGTCTGCCGCAGTATCCGCACGCCGATTGACCAGTGCACCGGTCGAGTCGGCTGCCCGCGTTACGCGGGTCAGAGAAGGCGGCGGGCGCGGGCCCAGCGGGCGAGTTCGCGGCGGTTGGAGAGCTGGAGCTTGCGCAGCACCGCGGCGGCGTGGGTCTCGACCGTGCGCGCCGAGATCGATAGTCGAGTGCCGATCTCCGGGTATGTGTACCCGACGGCGACCAGTCGCATGACCTCGCGCTCGCGTCGGGTCAGCCGGTCGAGGTCCGGCTCCGGCCCGGAGGCCTCGGCCCCGCGGAAGCTGTCTAGGACGTAGACGGCCAGCCGCGGCGAGAAGTAGACGTCGCCCGCGTGCACGCGGCGGATCGCCTCGCACAGGTCGGGGCCGGAGATCGCCTTCGTCACGTACCCCCGGGCGCCGCCGCGGATGACGTCGAGGACGTCCCCGGCGGCATCCGACACCGACAGGCCCAGGAAACGGACGTGCGGATGGGTCGGCACGACGGCGTCGAGGACGGCCCGACCGCCGCCACCGGGAAGGTGCACGTCGAGGAGCACCACGTCGGGATGCAGGGCGCGGATGCCGGCAACCGCGGTGGTGACGTCTGCCGCCTCGCCCACCACGTCCACAGCGTCGCCGATCTCGGCCCGCACGCCGGAGCGCACCACTGTGTGGTCGTCGACGACGAAGACCCGGACCCGCTCACCCATGACGCACCCCCCTGGGAATGTGCACTTCCACCTCGGTGCCTGCGCCGGGCGCCGAGCGGATCACTGCGGAGCCGCCGTGGGCGTGGATTCGCCGTTCGATCGAGTCGGTGATGCCGCGCCGGTCCGTGCCGTGGCACAGCGCCGGGTCGAACCCGCGGCCCCGGTCGCGGACAAGCGCGTGCAGGTCCTCCTCGGTGATCTCGGCGAAGACCGACACGTGGCGGACTTCGGCGTGCTTGGCGGCGTTGGTGAGCGCCTCGCGCACGGCCCCGATGACGGCCCGAGCGGGCCCGTCGAGGCGGCATGTGCCGACGGTCGCCACCTCGACGGTGACGTCGAACCGATCCTCCACCTCCTCGGCCACCGCCTTGGCCGTGGCGGCGAAGTCATCGCCATCGTCCGGCGGCCCGCCGTAGAGCCAGGCACGCAGCTCCCGGTCGGCGCGGCGGGTGAGCCCGCGAACCGCACGGGGGTCATCGGCCCGCTTGTAGATCAGCGTGAGCGCCTGGAGAACCGAGTCATGCAAGTGGGTGGCGACCTCGGCCCGCTCCTCGGCGCGGACCCGGGCGGCCCGCTCTCGGCTGATCGCGCGGGTGAGCACGAACAACCAGGGCAGCAGGACCGCACCGACGAGCGTAAGCACCCCGGCGGCGAGGAAGGAGATCATCACCACGGCGACGGCGTACCCGTCGGTGCTGGCGCCCCGCTGGCTGTCGAGGATCGCGGCCGCGACCACTCCCGCCGCGGCGAGCATTGCGGAAACCGCGACGACCCGGCGGAAGGCCCGGCTCGCATCGGGCTCCCGCTCCAGGCGGCGCGAGACCAGCAACATCCATGGCCCGACGGCCAGCCCGACCACGAGCAGCAGCACGGCGACGGCGACCGGCAGCGGGGGCACGGACGTGTGCTCGACGACCACGAGCATGAAGACCCAGAAGCCGGCCAGGCCGAGGCACCCGAGCGCGACCAACCAGCGCATCGTCAGGCGCACCATCCCAGCCTAGGGTCCCCGCCGCGACTACTCGGCCGCGATCGCACGTAGCACGTCGACGCGACTCGCCGACCGGGCGGGCAGCGCCGCCGCGACCACACCTGCGACCGCGGCCACGACGGCGATCAGCGCCAGGACTGCGACCGGTGCGGTAAACCTGGTCGGCGCCGAGGAGTGCTCGAACACCTTCGCCGCGCCCCAGCCGAACAGGGTGCCGGTGCCGATACCGAGCACTACGCCGACGCAGCCGATGATGAACGCCTCGGCCTGGACCATCGTGCCGAGCTGTCGCCGGTCCATACCCACCGCGCGCAGCAGGCCAAGCTCCCGGACCCGGTCGACGATAGATAGCGACATCGCGTTGACGATGCCTACCAGCCCGACCAACACCGCGAGGCAGGTCAGCGCCAGGTACAGCGACGCGGTCTGGGCGACCTGCCCGACCGTCTCCCGCCGCACCTGTGCCCGGTCCTCCACGATGAGCCCGGGCCGTGCGCCGACCGCCCGGTCCACGCCGGCTCGGGCAGTCGCCGGCGCCACGCCGTCTGCCACGCGCAGGAGCACGGCACCGACGGCGGTGTTGCCGCCGAGCGCGGCGTAGTCCGCGGACCCGAGGAGGTACCTCGGCAGGCTGGTCGAGACATAGCTCTCATGCCGGTACACGGCCCGCAGCGTGAAGGTGCGGCTACCCTGCCCCAGGTTCACCGGCACCCGTGCGCCGACCGTCCAGCCGTGGTCGGCGGCGACGTCATCGGCGACCCACAGCCCGCCACGACTTACGTCGGCCAGGCTGCCCGCGGTGACGTCCAGGCCGCGCACCCGGGCGAAGTCGGCCAGGTCCGCGCCAGTGACGTCCGCCTGGATCCCCGCGGCAGTGCCGAGGGTGGATCGCGTCGGCACGACGGCGGACAGGTCGGGCAGCGCCGCCAGCCGCACGAGCAGGTCGTCGGCGACCGGGCTACTTGCCTGCTTGCCCGTGCTCGTCGTGAGGCCGCTGATCACCGTGAAGGCTGGCGTACGGGCGATCTCCGCATCGAGGAACGCCTTGGTCGACGTGACCAGGACGGTGACGAAGCTGACGAGCGCGAGCCCGACCATCAGGGCGGAGGCGGTGGCGGCGGTGCGGTCCGGGCTGCGCATAGCGTTGGTACGGGCGAGCGCACCCGGCAGCCGGAGCACTCGCGCGACCGGCAGGCCAACGAGACGGACCAGCGGGGTAGCCGCCCACGGGCCGAGCAGCCGAACGCCGGTCAGGGTGAGCGCGGCCGCGGGCAGCAGCAGTGGGCCCGCGCCGGTAACCGCCGCGAAGGGCACGGCCGCGACACCGACCGCGGCGAGGACCACCCCGGC
>DATAEG010000127.1:0-6608 GCA_036258135.1 Jatrophihabitantaceae bacterium
CTCCGCGTGGACCGGCATCCCGGCCGGGCGCCTCATGGAGGGCGAGACCGCGAAGCTGCTGCGGATGGAGGACGAGCTGAGCCGGCGCGTGGTCGGCCAGCCGCAAGCCGTCCAAGCCGTATCCGACGCGGTGCGCCGGGCTCGGGCGGGGATCTCCGACCCGAATCGGCCGACGGGATCGTTCCTGTTCCTCGGCCCGACCGGCGTGGGCAAGACGGAGCTCGCCAAGGCGTTGGCCAACTTCCTGTTCGACGACGACCGCGCCATGGTGCGTATCGACATGAGCGAGTACGCCGAGAAGCACTCAGTGGCTCGCTTGGTCGGCGCCCCGCCCGGTTACGTCGGCTACGACGAGGGCGGCCAACTGACCGAGGCGGTGCGTCGCCGCCCGTACAGCGTCGTGTTGCTCGACGAGGTGGAGAAGGCGCACCCGGACGTCTTCGACGTCCTGCTTCAGGTCCTGGACGACGGTCGGCTCACCGACGGGCAGGGCCGCACCGTCGACTTCCGCAACACGATCCTGGTCATGACGTCCAACCTCGGCTCGCACATGATCGCCGCCACCGCCGGACAGGATCCCGGTCAGCAGAAGGACGCGGTACTAGCAGTGGTGCGGGAGCACTTCAAGCCGGAGTTCCTCAACCGGCTGGACGACATCGTCATCTTCGACCAACTCGGGACCGAGCAGCTGGCCCGCATCGTCGACATCCAGTTGGCTGAGCTGAGCCGCCGTCTCGAAGGCCGTCGGCTGACGCTCGACGCGACCAACGCGGCCAAGGAGTGGCTGGCCATCAATGGCTTCGACCCGGTCTACGGTGCGCGTCCGCTGCGCCGCCTGGTGCAGACGTCCGTGGGCGACCCGCTGGCCCGGGCGCTCATCGCCGGCGAGATCCGGGACGGGCAGACGGTGCGCGTGGACGAATGGCCCGACGCGAGCGGCCTGACTGTCTCCGCCGATTAGGTCACCGATCCGGCAGTGCAACGGGTCAGTTGCCGTTGATCACGCACTGACGGATCTGCTCGGTGTTGTCGCTGCCGTACTTGTGGTAGCAGTCAATGTACTTCGGCACCACGATGATGAGAATGACCGTTACCAGAACGGCTGCTGCCAGCGAGCAGATCAGCCCGGTGAGGGCCATGCCTCGTGAGCCCGCGCCCCGCTTGGCCCGCTTCAGCCCGACCGCGGCGAAGGTGATGCCAAGGATCACGAGGGGAATGTCGAGGACGGTCAGCCAGCACAGCGCCAAAGCGACGATGCCGAGCACCAGGCCTGCCGTGGCCATGCCGTTGGACGGGCGGGGCGGCGGGTACGGGTAGTAACCGGGCGGCGGCGGCGGCCAGCCACCACTGGGGGCAGTGGGCGGCGGCCAGGTGCCCACCGGCGGCGGGGCGGGCGGCGCTGGCGCGGGTGCCGTCGGGATGGGTCGTCCGAAGGCGTCCACGCTCGGGTTCGGGTCGGGCCGGCCGTAACGGTAGGGGTCGAAGTCGCCGTCGGTCGACGGGTCGTTCGGCCGGAACTCCTGCGGCCCCTGCTCGGACACCGTCGTCCCCTCGGTGTGCGGCACCGGCGCAGCGCCGGCGGCGTGGATGCTGGCGCCGACTCTACTTGGCGCCGAGTGCACGGGACCTGGCCGACGCAGCTGACGGCGTACGGAGCGACCGCCCCCAGGACGGCTGCGGCTCTGTACCCTCTGGAAAATGACCGACAGCAGCCTCAGCGACGCCACTGAGACTCCGCAGCGCCCGCCCAGCGTTGATCGCGCGTTCTGGGCGGCGGTGGTCTGGGTCAGTTTGTCGGTCCTGACGGTGTTGGTGGAATGGGCGAATCGCAGCTACCTGCGGCAGCTGCTCCTCGACTACAACAAGAACGCCACCAAGAAGCAGGACTACAGCACCACGGCCAAGCTGGACCATGCGGTCAACAGCTACACCCTCACTCAGCTGATCGTCACGATCCTGCTTGGTTTCCTGATCATGCTGACGGCTCTCCAGATGCGCCGAGGACGAGGCTGGGCGCGTTGGGTGCTGTTGGCGGTGGCGGTCATCCCGATCTTCGGTGTCGGTGTCGTCCAGCAGCTGCTGCGCGGACTGCTGGCGGATGCCCCCATTCTCGTCAAGGCCACGATTGTGGCCGCCGGGCTGGCCGCCCTGGCCGTCGTCATTCTTCTGCTGCTGCCCGACACCTCGCGCTACTTCGCCGCGCTGCGCGGGCCCGTGGCGGAGGGCAGCCGACCGTCCCTGTTCGGCACCATGTTCGGCCAGTCCCGGCGCCAGGCGGCACCGCCTCCGCCGACGTCGCCGACCCCGACTCGACGCGTCCTCGACGTCCCGGAGGCGCCGGTCGCCACCGCCCGCGACGCGACGAGTGTGCGGACGCCGGCGGCGCCGCCAGTTCGGCCGAAGTCCGGGGCCAAGCCGAAGAGGCCGACAGGAGCGGCGCGCTCGAAGTCCCGCAAACGATGACCGCGCGGCCGGTGGCGATGATCACCGGAGCGAGCGTCGGCCTGGGTGCCGCGTTCGCGCGCGAGTTGTGCCGTCAGGGCTACGACCTCGTGCTGGTGGCCCGCGACTCGGCCCGTCTCGACGAGATAGCCGCCGAGCTGCGCGGGTCCGGACGAGACATCGAGACGCTGAGCGCGGACCTGGCCACCGACGCGGGCTGTGCCGTCGTGGCCGCGCGCATCGGGGCGACGGACTGTCCCGTCGACGTGCTGGTGAACAATGCCGGGAAGGGCATTTACGAGCCGTTCGGCGAGCGGTCACTGGCCGATGAGGAGGGCCTGCTTGACCTCAACGTGCGCGCCGTCCTACGGCTGAGCCACGCGGCCATCCGCGCCATGCGGGCGCGCGGCCGGGGCCAGATCATCAACGTCTCCTCGGTGGCCTCCCTCGTGCCGCGCGGCTTCGGCGCCACCTACGCGGCGAGCAAAGCGTGGGTCACCGCGTTCAGCGAGGACCTGTCCCAGCAACTCGGCGGGACGGGGGTTCGCGTCACCGCGGTGTGCCCCGGCTTCGTCCACACCGAGTTCCACCAGCGGGCCGGGATCGGTCGCGCCGACGTGCCGGACTGGATGTGGCTGGACGCGGAGCAGGTCGTCCGGACCGCGCTCGCGGACGCCGCTCGCGGCAGGCCGGTCAGCATCCCGGGCCGGCAATGGAAAACGATGATCGGCCTGTCCCGATCCGTGCCGCGCCCAGCGCTGCGCCGCATCATGCGTGGACGGACCCTCTGACGACCAGGATTGCGCCTCGTTAGGGTGGCCTGCGTGGCTGACCGGGACGATCTGCTCGCACTGATCAAGGAGCTTGCGGTCGTGCGCGGTCGCGTCGTCCTATCGTCCGGACGGGAGGCCGACTACTACGTCGACCTGCGTCGGGTGACGCTTCACCGGGACGCCGCGCCGCTCGTCGGCCGGGTCATGCTGGATCTGACCGCCGACCTCGGGATGGAGGCGGTAGGCGGGTTGACGCTGGGCGCGGATCCGGTGGCGACGGCCATGCTGCACGCGAGCGGCGGCAAGCTGGACGCGTTCGTCGTGCGCAAGGCGGAGAAGCAGCACGGTCTCCAGCGGCGCATCGAAGGCCCGGACGTCTCCGGGCGGCGGGTGCTCGCCGTCGAGGACACCTCGACGACTGGGGCCAGCGTCCTGGCTGCGGTCGAGGCGCTGCGCTTGGCCGGCGCGGAGGTGGCCGCGGTAGCGGTGATCGTCGACCGGGGCGCGGCGGATGCGGTCCGATCCGCAGGCCTGGAATACCGGGCCGCGTACACCCTGGACGATCTTGGCCTCTGACGGCGCCACGCCCGACCTGCGCGTCGGCGTGGGCCCGCACCCGCACCCTTGGCCGGACGATTCGCGGCTGGATCCCGCACTGCTGGCCGAGGGCGACCGGCGCAACGTCGTGGACCGGTACCGCTACTGGACCGTCGAGGCCATCGTCGCCGACCTCGACGCCCGCCGGCACGACTTCGCCGTGGCCATCGAGAACTGGCAGCACGACGCGAACATCGGGACGATTGTCCGCACCGCGAACGCCTTTGCGGCCGCGGAGGTGATCATCGTCGGCCGGCGGCGCTGGAACCGGCGCGGCGCCATGGTCACCGACCGCTATCAACACGTGGTCCACGTCGAGGACGTCGCCGCCTTGCGTCGCCGCGCCGCCGACACCGGCCGGGTGATCGTGGGGGTGGACACCGGTCCGGGCGCCGTCCCGTTGGAGAGTGTCGCGCTGCCCCGCCGGGTGATCCTGCTCTTCGGCCAGGAGGGCCCGGGGCTGTCCGACGAGGCTCGGGCCGCCGCCGACACCGTCTACGCCATTGCCCAGTTTGGCTCGACGCGCTCGATCAACGCCGGCGTGGCCGCCGGGATCGCGATGCACGCATGGATCCGCCAGCACGCCATTCACCCGCCCGAGAGGTAACCGCCGATCTGATCGATGAGAGGTCGGCGGGCCGGGTGCCGCCCACAACCAGACCGCGCTCGTCCGCGCCCAACGGCTCGAGGGTGGCGAGTTGGGAACGCAGCCGAGTCGACCGGCGTGAAGTGGCGGAGCGTTCTGTGTGGAGCGTTTCGTGGGATGATCTCACGGCAACGTGAGGATCTCCGCGGCGTCCTCCGTCACGACGACGGTGTGCTCCCACTGCGCGACCCATGATCCGTCGCGGGTGACGATGGTCCAGCCGTCGTCCCAGATCCGCCAGGAGACGTCGCCCAGGGCGACCATGGGCTCGACCGTCAACGTCATCCCCGGCTCCAGCGGTGTCGTCACCTCGGGGTCGTCGTAGTGCAGCACGGTCGGCTTGGTGTGGAACGACGGCCCGACGCCGTGGCCGGTGAAGTCACGCACCACGCCGTAGCCGAAGCGACGGGCGTAGCTCTCGATGACCCGTCCGATGACGCTGATCGGCCGACCGGGCCGGATCGCCTTGATCGCCCGCATCATCGCCTCATGGGTGCGCTCGCTCAGCAGCCGGGCCTCGTCGCTAACGTGGCCGGCGCCGAAGGTCGCGCAGGTGTCGCCATGCACGCCGCCGATGAAGGCGGTGATGTCGACCTTCACGAGATCGCCGTCCTCGATGGCGGTCGAGTCAGGGATGCCGTGGCAGATGGACTCGTTCAGCGACGTGCAGATGGACTTGGGAAAGCCCTTGTAGCCGAGGGTGGACGGGTACGCGCCGTGCTCGATGAGGAAGGCGTGGCCGATCGCGTCCAGGTCGTCGGTGGTGACGCCGGGGCGGACGTGGGCGCCCACCTCGGCGGTCGCCTTAGCCGCGATCCGGCCGGCGACCCGCATGGCGGCGATGGTGTCGGCGTCCTTGACCATCGGGTCGTCCCGGTCCCAGGGCCGGCCGCCGTCGACGTAGTGCGGTCGCCGGATGGAGGCGGGCACATTCCGCCTCGGCGAGACCACCCCCGGCGTCAGTGGTGCGCGAGTCGCTGACGTGCTCATAGCTCTATCACCATGGGAACCAGCATGGGACGGCGACGGTAAGTGCGGTCCACCCAGCGACCCACGGTCCGGCGCACGGTGTGGGCCAGCGCCTCCGGATCGTGCATACCTTCGGCGACGGCGCGTTCCACGGTCTCGATGAGTTCGGCCCGGATCGGGTCGAGCGCGGCCGGGTCGTCGGTGAACCCGCGGGCGGTGATCTCCGGGCCGAAGACGACCTTGCCGCTCTGTGTGTCCACGGCCACCAGGATCGACAGGAACCCCTCGTCGCCGAGGATCTGCCGGTCCTTGATCGCCCCGGCGCCGATGTCCCCAACAGCCAGGCCGTCGACGTAGACGTGCCCGACGTGGACCCGGCCGACGATGGTGGCCACGCCATCGACGAGGTCGACAACGGTGCCGTTCTCCGCGAGCACCGACCGCTGCAACGGCAGGCCGATCGACTCGGCGATCGCGGCGTGCGCCCGCAGGTGCCGCCACTCACCGTGCACCGGCATCAGGTTCTTCGGATGAACCGCGTTCAGCAGATAACGCAGCTCGCCGGCGGGCGCGTGGCCGGACACGTGCACCAGCGCCGACGACCGGTGTACCACCGTGGCGCCTAACCGGGACAGGTCGTTGATCACCCGGAACACCGCGTTCTCGTTGCCCGGGATGAGCGATGAGGCCAGGACGATGGTGTCGTCCTCTACCACGCGGACCGTGTTGTGCTCGCGGTTGGCCATTCTTGAGAGCGCGGAGAGCGGCTCACCCTGGGAGCCGGTCGAGATGAGCACGACACGACGGGACGGCAGTTGCTCGGCGTCGGCGAGTTCGACCATCAGCCCGTCCGGCACGTGCAGCAGCCCGAGGTCACGGGCAATCTGCATGTTGCGGACCATCGAGCGGCCGACCAACGCGACGTGCCGTCCGGACGCCTTGGCGGCGTCGAGCACCTGCTGTACGCGGTGTACATGAGAGGCGAAGCAGGCGACGATGACCCGGCCGCGCGCCTTGCCGACCACGTCGGTGATCACCACACCGACGTCGCGCTCGCTCGGGATGAAACCGGGCACCTCGGCGTTGGTCGAGTCGGCGAGGAGGAGGTCGACACCCTCGGCACCGATCCGTGAGAAGCCGGGCAGGTCGGTGACCCGGCCGTCCAGCGGCGTCTGGTCCAT
>DATAEG010000128.1:0-8733 GCA_036258135.1 Jatrophihabitantaceae bacterium
GCCAGTGCTGCGAACCTCGACACCGACACGCGATCTGTCGCTCTTAGGGCCTCGAGGTCGGCGAAGGGACGGAGTCGATGTACTCGGAGCCCTTCTGCCAGATCCGCAACTGCACCGTCGCCTCCGCCAACGCCAGCTTCAGCTCCTTGCACTCACTGCGGAGCCGCCGCTCCGTCTGCGACAGGCCACCGTCCGGGCCCGGCAGCGACCGGTCCATGCCCGCCTTGCCCGCGTCGACGAACCGGTCCCGCCAGTTCCCCACCGTCGCCGACGAGACACCGTGCCGACGTGCCGCCTCCGCCAGCGACAACTCGCCCTTCAACATCGCCAACACGACCTGGATCTGCTCGTCCACAGCAACCTGCCGGGACGGTTTCTGCGATCTGCTCACCCAGACACCCTTCGTGACCGGTCAACTTCGGACCCTGCCACAAAGTCTGACGCACCTCATGAGCACTGACTAGAACGTATGTTCGACTCTGTAGTAGGCTGGCGGCATGCTCCAGGGCTCGCTCTTCGGCACCGCGGAGGCGCTCGCCCTTCGCCCACTCAGCGACCTCGAGCGGGTGCCGCTCAGCGACGGCGCCTGGCTTGATCTCCTCCCCGGCTGGCTGGACGGCGCTGACGAGCTGTTCGAGCGGCTGGTGATGAATGTGCCCTGGCGTGAGGAACGTCGTCAGATGTACGACAACGTGGTCACGGTGCCCCGGCTCCTGGCGTTCTACGAAGAGGGCGAGGCGCTGCCCGACCCGGTGCTGGAACGGGCCCGGGACGCCCTCAGCGGGCACTACCTCGCCGAGTTGGGCGAGCCGTTGCGCACCGCTGGGCTGTGTTTCTACCGCGACGGCCAGGACAGCGTCGCCTGGCACGGTGACCGAATCGGCCGGGGCAGCACCGAGGACACCATGGTGGCGATCGTCTCGGTAGGCGAGCCGCGCGCACTGTGCCTGCGCCCCACCGGCGGCGGGCCGATGCGCCGGTACGCCCTCGGCCACGGCGACCTCATCGTCATGGGCGGCTCCTGCCAGCGCACCTGGGAGCACGCCATTCCCAAGACGAAACGGCCGGTCGGGCCGCGGATCAGCATCCAGTTCCGTCCGCGTGGAGTCCGGTAACGCAATACCCTGGCGTGATGATTGAGCAACGGAGGCTGCTCAAGACGACGATCCCCGGCCCGCGCTCCACCGAACTGCACGACCGCAAGAAGGCGGCGGTCTCGGCCGGGGTCAGCGTAGGGCTGCCCGTCTACGTCGAGCGCGCCGGCGGCGGCATCCTGGTCGACGTCGACGGCAACCAGCTGATCGACCTGGGCGCCGGCATCGCCGTCACCACCGTCGGCAACGCTGCGCCACGGGTCGTGGCCAACGTCCGCGACCAGGTGGCCGACTTCACGCACACCTGCTTCATGGTTACGCCGTACGAGGAGTACCTGGCAGTCTGCGAGGCGCTCAACGAGCTCACCCCGGGCGAGCACGAAAGGCGCTCGATCCTTGTCAACTCCGGCGCCGAGGCTGTGGAAAACGCGGTGAAAATCGCGCGCTCGTTCACCGGACGCCAAGCGGTCATCGCCTTCGACCACGCCTACCACGGCCGCACCAACCTGACGATGGCGCTGACCGCCAAGTCGATGCCGTACAAGCATCGTTTCGGCCCGTTCGCGGGCGAGATCTACAGGGCGCCGATGGCCTACCCGTACCGATGGCCTGGAGGGGCGGAGGCCTGCGCCGCCGAAGCGCTCGACGTCGTCACCACGCAGATCCACGCGCAGGTCGGCGAGCTCAATACCGCGGCCGTGCTCATCGAGCCGATCCAAGGCGAGGGCGGCTTCGTGGTGCCGCCCGACGGCTTCCTCGCCGGGCTCGCCGAGTGGTGCGCTCAGCACGGCATCGTGTTCATCGCCGACGAGATCCAGACCGGGTTCTGCCGCACCGGGGAGTGGTTCGCCAGCACGCACGACGGCGTCGTGCCTGACCTGATCACCACAGCCAAAGGCATCGCCGGCGGCCTGCCCCTGGCCGGTGTCACCGGTCGGGCGGACGTCATGGACGCCATCCACCCGGGCGGCCTCGGCGGGACCTACGGCGGCAATCCGGTAGCCTGCGCGGCCGCGCTCGGCGCCATCGAGACCATGCGGGCCGAGGATATGCCCGCCCGGGCTCGCCAGATCGAGGCGCTGATGCTTCCGCGGTTGCAGGATCTCGCCGCGCGATTCCGCACCATCGGCGACGTCCGCGGACGAGGCGCGATGCTGGCCGTCGAGTTGGTCGCCGATCGCCAGACCAAGGCGCCAGATCCAGCCCGCACCGCCGCCGTCAATGCCTACTGCCACAAGGAGGGCGTGGTCACGCTGACCTGCGGCACGTTCGGCAACGTGCTGCGGTTCCTGCCGCCGCTGGCCATCGGCGACGAGCTGCTCGCGGAGGGGCTGGACGTGCTCGAGGCCGCGTTCGCCGCCACGCAATGAGCGCAGCGTGACCGTCGTCCTCGGCATCGAGACCTCCTGCGACGAGACCGGGGTGGGCCTCGTGCAGGACGGTGTGTTGCTCGGCGACGCGCTGGCCTCGAGCATGGACGAGCACGCCCGCTTCGGCGGCGTCGTGCCGGAGATTGCGGCCCGCGCCCATCTGCAGGCCATGCTGCCGGTCACAAGACAGGCCCTACGCAACGCCGGACGCACTCTGGACGACGTCGGCGCCATCGCCGTGACCGCGGGACCCGGCCTGGCCAGCGCGCTGCACGTCGGGGTGGGTGCGGCCAAGGCCTTCGCCGTCGCTCTGGGCGTGCCGATCTACGCCGTCCACCACCTCGCCGGGCACGCAGCCGCCGACACGCTGGAGCACGGGCCGCTGCCGGACCGCAACGTCGTGCTCATTGTCAGCGGTGGCCACACCTCGCTGCTCTACGTGGAAGATCTGGTGCGCATGCCGATCGTGCACCTGTCCGACACGTACGACGACGCTGCCGGGGAGGCCTTCGACAAAGTTGCCCGGCTGCTCGGCCTTGGCTACCCGGGCGGTCCGGCCATCGACCGGACGGCGCGCGACGGCAACCCCGAGGCGGTGCGCTTCCCGCGCGCGCTGAGCGGGCCGCTGGATCCGCCGCTGGCCTTCTCGTTCTCGGGGCTGAAGACAGCCGTGGCCCGGTACCTCCAGAAGCGGCGTGATTCGTCGGTAAGCGTGGCCGACGTCGCGGCGAGTTTCCAGGAGGCGATCGCTGACACGTTGATGAGCAAGGCCGTGCTCGCGTGCCGTCAACAGGACGTAGACACGCTGGTCGTCGTCGGCGGAGTGGCTGCCAACAGCCGGGTCAGGTCGATGGCGGAGCAACGCTGCGCGGCCGCGGGGATCCAGCTGCGGATTCCCCCGATCTGGCTGTGCACGGATAACGGCGCCATGATCGCCGCCGTCGGAGACCTGCTAGTCCGGGCCGGCGTGCCACCCACCCCGCTCGACTTCGCCGCTACCCCGACGATCGAGCTGACCGGCGCCCTGCTGTACGAATCGGCAGCCTCCTGAGCTTGCCTTCAACCGCGCTTCAATTCCTATCCTGAACGCCACCGACGAGGACGGAGTCACCGGAATGGCTGACCCACACGAGGCGTTGCGGCTGGTGATCGTGGTCGCCCACGGCACGGCCAGCCGGTCGCGGTCGGTCATCGCGGACTGGTTCGTCGCCCAGGCCCGTCGCCATCCCGACTTCGCGGTCGAGGTCATCGACCTGGCCGACCACGAGGTGCCGTCCACCTTGCATCGCGACGCCGCGCTTGAGTCGCTGGTGCCCGTGCTCGAGGCCGCAGACGCGTTTGCCTTCGTCACCGCCGAGTACAACCACGGCTACCCCGGTGGCCTGAAGAACTTCATCGACGCCTACCGGCACGAGTGGTGGGGAAAGGTGGCCGGGTTCGTCAGTTACGGCGGCCGGTCCGGCGGGCTGCGTGCCGTCGAGCAATTGCGTCAGGTGATCATCGAACAACACATGGTGAGCATCCGCGACAGCCTCGGCTTCGATACCGCCCGGCATCCGGCCGAGGAGGCGTTCCCGTTCGACCCGTCGACCGTGCAGGCGGCGGCCGCACTGCTGGACCAGTTGTCGTGGTGGGCCACCGCGCTGCGCAATCAGCGCCTACAGAGCCCATACAAGCCGTAGCCACTACGTTGGGCCGGTGGACTTCCCGGCGTACTACGTCGCGACCGGCGAGGACGTCTTCGCCCCGACCGAGGCGACGACCAGCCCATGGGACGAGTCCGCGCAGCACGGCGGACCGCCGACCGCGCTGCTGGCCACCGCCGTCGAGCGCGCCGTCGGCGATCCGCAGATGCGAATGGCCCGCATCACCGCCGAGTTTCTCGGCGTCATCCCACGCCGCGAAGGTTACGTGGTAACCCGGCTGGTGCGTCCGGGCCGACGTATCGCGCTCACCGAGGCCGACCTCGTCGTCGACGACCGGACGGTGGTCACCGCGCGGGCCTGGCACCTGCGCGTCGGCCCACCGCCCCCGGAAGGCACGCATCGTCCCGAGCTGCCCAGCCGGCCACGTCCGGAACCGCAGCCGCAGGTGTACTTCCCCGGCCTCGGCAGCTGGGGCCACGGCGAGTCGATCGAGTGGCGCTACACGGTCGGCGGGCTGCACAGGAGGGGCCCCGGCGCCGTGTGGACCCGGCTGCGAGTTCCGTTGATCGAAGGGCAGCCACTCACCGGCCTCCAGCGCATGCTGGTCGTGGCCGACGCCGCAAACGGCATCTCGACCGAGCTCCCGCTCGAGTCGTGGTTCTTCATCCCGACCGGGCTGAACGTCAACCTGCTTCGGCACACCGAGGCGGAGTGGGTGCACCTGGCCGCGGAGACGGACGTCGGCACGGACGGCATCGGGCTCACCGTCGGCACGCTTGCCGACGACGACGGGGCGTTGGGCCAGCTGAGCCAACCGTTGGTGATCGCACCGCGGTGAGCGAGAGGCCAGCGGCGCCGGCGGAACGCATCCTCGTCTATGGGGTGACCGGTTCGGGCAAGAGCATGCTCGCCCAACGCATCGCAGCCAGCCTGCAACTGCCGTGCCATCTGGTCGACGAACTCACCTGGGAGCCCGGATGGGTGCCGGTTGACCCGGAGGAGCAACGCCGCCGCATCACCACGATCTGCGCCCAGGACCGTTGGGTACTCGACACCGCATACGGCATATGGCTGAAACTGCCGCTGGCTCGCGCCCAGCTGATCGTCGCCCTGGACTACCCGCGCTGGCTTTCACTGGGTCGGCTCATCGGCCGCACCGCCGCCCGTATCGTCGACCGCCGGCCGATCTGCAACGGCAACGTTGAGACGCTTCGCAGCGCTCTCTCGCGCGACTCGATCATTGTCTGGCACTTTCGGTCGTTCGCCCGCAAACGGGCTCGCATGCGGGCCTGGGAGCATGACGGAATGCCAATGCTCCGCTTCACTCGCCCCCGCGACACCGAACGCTGGCTGGCGTCACTCGGATAGGACCTGGCGGTTCTCCTTGCGCCAGACGATCTTGAGGCCGGACCAGTTCTCGTCGATGGCCGCGACTTTGGTGTCGACCATGCCGATCCGAAGGGCGGCAGCGCGGATGGCGTTCTCGGTCACGTCGCTGACGTGACCGGCCGCCTTCCGCGGCCAGGCCACCCACACCGCACCGGCCGGGAACACGCGCTGGCCCCACATCCGCAGATCGGAGAGGTCCGCGGGCCGGGTGGCGAACGCGATGAGAACGTCGGCACCGGATGATCCGGTCGACGGCGCGGTCGGCGGCGGATCCTGCAGCTGCCAGCCGCGTGGCGCCTTCACCAGCGCCAGCCGGCAGCCGTCGGCGAGGCCGAGCTTGCGAGCCTGCGGCGTGCCCGAGTAGCCGGTCATGAACGCGGGCGGACCGTAAGCCACTGGTCGAACTCCGCCGGAGTGCGCACCCCGTCGTCGAGGACCGCTGTATAGACGTCAATGCTGCGGACGCTGCGTCCGTATTCGGGACGCGCCGCCGCGTGGTCCTTGATCCGCAGGATGGCCACCCGGCGTTCGTGATCGAGCCGCGGCGCCAGTGTGCGCAGGTGGGCCAGGTCGGGCTGCCGATCGGGCTCGTCGACGAACCAGATGTCGAGGTTCCATTCGCGTTCGGGATCGCGGCAGTATTTGACGCCGAGATAGAGGCCGTCGGGGTACGTCTCTGGCTCGTCGTTCCACATCGCAGTGTCATCGCGGTAGGTCACCTGCCGGACGTACAGCTGCAGCGCGAACAGGCCGCCGAGCGCCACGACCGCCGACTCGTCCAGCTCCTGGCACACCACCGTGATGTCGAGGTCGGGCCGGACCATCAGACCCAGGGCGACACTGCCGACCCACACCGGATGGCCGAGGTGGCCGAGCTGTTCGGACAGATTCAGGTCGGCGGCGACCGCCTCGGCCTCCTCGCGCAGCCGCCCCTGGCTCCAGAGCAGCCACTCGTCCGAGGGCTCCGTGAACTCTGTATGGGGATCGGGGCTGCGGTCAGCCGCGGACATCGGCGTCCAGCGGAGTGAGTCGCATGCGCGGCCCGGCGCGCAAAACATTGGACGGCAACTGCCCGCCGACTAGTCGTTGCGCGAGCTCGGCGGCCTCCAGCAGCGCGTCCAGGTCCACGCCGGTCTTCACGCCCATGTCCTCCACCATCGCCACCACCTCTTCGGTGGCGATGTTGCCGGTCGCCCCGGGCGCGTAGGGGCAGCCACCCAGGCCGCCGACGGACGCGTCGAACTGGGTGATACCCAGCTGGAGTGCGGCGAGCAGGTTGGCCAGGCCGGTTCCGCGTGTGTTGTGGAAGTGCATGGCCGAACTCAGCTCGGGGTGGTCGGTCCGCATGCGCTCGACCAGCGCGACCACGCGCGTGGGGGTGCCCATTCCCGTCGTGTCGCCGAAGGTGACGCTGTCAACGCCGGCCTGCATGCCTTCGTCGACGACCCACGCCACCCGGTCCAGCGCGACCTCGCCTTCGTACGGGCAGCCCCAAGCCGTCGAGACGATCAGCTCCAAGGTGGCGCCGGCGCCGTGCACCATCGTGACGATGTCGGTCAGGTCGCCAAGCGACTCCGCCGTCGAACGGTTGATGTTCTTGCGGTTGTGGGTATCCGAGGCGGAGATGACCACCTCGATCTCCGTGAAGCCTGCCGCGAGCGCTCGCTCAGCGCCCCGCGGATTCGGCACCAGCGCGCTGTACCGCACGGCCGGATTGCGCTCGATTCGTGCCCACACCTCGTCGGCATCGGCCATTTGCGGGATGGCGCGCGGATGGACGAATGAGACCGCCTCGATGCGGGGCACTCCGGTCCGGGAGAGGGCGTTGATCAGCTCGACCTTGCCGTCGGTCGGAACGGGCGACTCGTTCTGGAGACCGTCCCGGGGACCGACCTCGCGGATGACGATCTCGGCGGGCAGGTCAGCCATACGACCACCCTACGCAGCACGCGCGCCCGTGGGCCCGGCCGCTCAGCGCGCCACGTTGCTCTGCGCGAGGGGGAAGTTATGCCGCTCGAGGGGGAGGCTGTGTACGCCTCCTTCGGCGTGTCGCGGCCACAACCTCCCCCTCGGCACGGCGGTGCCATAACCTCCCCTTGGCACGGCGGTGCCATAACCTCCCCCTCGGCACGGCGCTGCCATAACCTTGCCCTCGGCACGGCGGTGCGGCCTTTCCACAGACGCGACGGTTGGGATGTGTGCGGATGTCCGTCGCATCAGTCTGGCGGGATGTCTGTCCAGACCTTCCGCGGTTCCAGGGCCGTAGCCGACGGGCACCTGCGCCGTCGTGATCTTCGCCGGGGGTACGACCAACAGCATCGCGATGTCTATTCCGTCATCGGGGCCGCGCTCGACGCCAGAGGCAAGGCCGTCGCTGCCTGGCAATGGAACCGTGGTGCTGGTGCCCTGTCCGGATGGTCGGCCGCGGCAGTGCTCGGCGTCCAGTGGGTACCAGACGACGCTCCGGCCGAGGTCAGCAGGACCCACCACGTCCGGTCTCCGCGGGGCATCGTCGTGCGCAAGGAACAGCTCTTCGACGGCGAGGTCGTCCGCGTCGACGGGATGCTGCTCACCAGCCCGGCTCGCACCGCCTACGATCTCGGCCGCCGGTTGGGCGGCGAGGACGCCGTCATCGCCATCGACGGCGTCTGCAACACCTGCGTCATCCCCGTACGCGAGGTGAGCGACGTGGCCCGCCGGCATACCGGCGCCCGCGGCATCGTCGGGCTGCGCCGCGCATTGGTCGAGGCAGACGCCGGCGCCGAGTCGCCGTGGGAGACCCGCACTCGGCTGGCCATCCGCACGGCCGGCCTGCCCCGGCCACGCACGCAAGTGGTGGTGCGCGACCGGTACGGCGTCATCATCGCGCGGCTCGACCTGGGCTGGGATCGTTGGCGGGTCGGCGTCGAATACGACGGCGCCCACCACTGGCTGGACCCGGCACAGCGCAGTGACGACCTGCGTCGCGGCAACGCACTGGCTGCGGCGGGTTGGACGGTGCTGCGTGTCAATGCCGCTGGGCTGCGGACCGGACGGTTTCTCGGCGAGCTCCGCGCCGTCCTACGTGCCGCCGGGGCTTCGCTCGCGTACTGTCCTCACACGGAGTGACAGGAACGTCGCCGGCCGCGAGGGGGAGGTTATCGCCGGTTTCGTCGGCGTGTCGCGACCACAAGCTCCCCCTCACCGGCGCAACCTCCGCCTCGGCCGTCATAATCTCCCCTCCGGCCGCGGTGC
>DATAEG010000129.1:0-7644 GCA_036258135.1 Jatrophihabitantaceae bacterium
TCGTCGGCCAGACCGGCGAGCGCGGGCTCGATGAGCTGGCCCATGTCGGTGGCCGCGGTGCCTTGAGCGACCAGGACGATTCGGCGTTCGCCGCGCACCCCGAACCACCAGGGCGGCTCGCGCCAGCCCGGGCTGATCTGCGGGCGGGGCGGCCCGACGAACCGGACGTTGCCCGGCAGGTCGCGGCGCGGGTACTCGAAGCCGGGCGCGCTGAACTGGAGGTACAGGCTGGCCGGCAGCGGGAATTCGAAGAAGGTGCGGTCGTGGGGCGCCAGGCCGAGTTCGGTCCGGATCGCGTTGATCTCGGCGGTCATCGGAGCGAAGCGGCGCCGCATGACGCGCTCCAGGACGCGGTTGCGGGCCCGGCCGAGCGCGCCCCGAGCCGGCTGGAGACCGAGCCCGAACGGCGCCAGGTCCGGGCTCGGGAAGCCGAGTGCGCCGGTCCCGAAGGCGGCGAACGGCGGACCGCCGAGTTCTTGCAGCAGAGGCCCGCCGATGAAGCCGGCGTCACCGACGACGATGTCCGCGGGATGGATGTCGAGGATGCGGCGCAGGTCGGCGATCTGGGTGCGGACCGGCCAGGCGAAGGCACGCACCATGTCGAGCCGGGCCTGGCGCCGTCCTGTGTGCTGCCGACGCTCCGGGAGGGAGTCGTCCAGGCCGACGCTGTAGTCGCCCTCGCTCATCGGGACGAATGTGGCCCCGACGGCGGTCACGGCGTCGGCGAAGGCGGCGCCGGTGTACCAGCGCACCGAGTGGCCGCGCTGGACCAGCAGCCGGGCGATGGGCAGGGCCGCGTGGGTCGGGCCGGGCAAGGGCATAGTGGCGAACAGGAAGCGGGACATGGTGTGGGTTCTCCTCGAGCCGCCACGGCACAGCGGCATCGACATTTCTACGGGCTGGCGGCGCCCGCGACATGAGGAATGACTACCTAGATCACCCGCGGCGACTACTCAGATCGCGACGGCGTTCACAGCCCCATCTCGCGGGCCCGCGCCACCGCGTCCCGCCGCGAGGAAACGCCGAACTTCTCGAGGACGGCGGCGACGTGGTTGTCCACCGTGCGGACCGAGAGCACCAGGCGATCGGCGATCTCAGCGCTGGTCATGCCCTCGACCAGGAGCGCGAGGACGTCCCGCTGCCGGTCGGTGAGACCGGCCGGATTGGCGCGGGTGCGGGCCTGCGGCCCACGCGGGATGGCGGTCACGCCCAGATCGCGTAGCCGCGCCCGGACCTGCGTAGCGGCCGCCGACGCGCCAAGGTCGTCCAATAGCCGGAGGGCCTCCAGGGTCGGCCCGACCTCGCCCGACTCGGCGAGTTCGAGCGCTTCCTCGTACCGGTCACCGACCTCCCGCCAGATCCGCGCGGCCGTCCGCCAGTCGCTGTCCAGCCCGGCGACGTGCCCGGGCAACATGCCCGCCACCGGTGCCGGGACGGGCGTGCCGAGCCGAGCCAGGTAGCGCAGGAACTCGCCGCGCAGCGCGGCCGCACCCGGCTCGCGGGTGCGGGCCAGGACGACCTCGCTGACGTCCGGCACCGCATCCGTCTGCCTGGTCAGCCAGGCCCACTCGACGTAGGCGATGCCGGCGTAGGCCACGCCGAGTAGAGACTTCTGCGGCACGGCCCGTCGCCACGCGCTCGTGACGAGAGCCTCGGCCTCGTCCGATCCGCGCCTGGCCAACAGTCGGGCCAGCGGTGGAACGCTGTAGACGTACAGCATCCCCGGCTCCCTCACCCCCTCGACGAGGGCGCGCAAGCCGGCTTCCGCTTCCGCCCACTGACTGCGGCGCAGGAGCAGCAGGCACCGGTGCAGCTCGAGGTTGTAGGCGTGCGACCAGAAGCCGCGCTCGCGAGTGAAGGCCAGGCCCTCGGCCACGCATTCGGCCAGCTCGTCGTAGCGACCGAAGCGGAAGAGCAGCTCCGCGATGTTCGTGTATGCCCGGGCCGCGTACTCGTACGAACCCTCGCGCTGGGCCCGCGCCAGGCTCTCCCGCAGCGCCGTCAAGCCGACCGGTCCGTCCAGGTCGGCGCCCACCACGCCGAGGTAGTTCAGGCAGAGCGCCTCCAGCTCCGGACGATTGTTGGCCGTGGCTAAAGCCCGGGCCCGTTCCAGCGTCGCCGCCGCCTCCTGTAGCTGGCCCGTCAGGGCATTGAGGGCGCCGGCGTAGCTCAGCCCGTACGCGAGGGCGGCCGGCGAACCGCCTCGTTCGAGCA
Source organism: Jatrophihabitantaceae bacterium (assembly GCA_036258135.1). Taxonomy (GTDB): domain Bacteria; phylum Actinomycetota; class Actinomycetes; order Mycobacteriales; family Jatrophihabitantaceae; genus DATAEG01. Next base: position 2,215 of record DATAEG010000129.1, read on the forward strand.
CGTCCACGGCCCGGGCCACGGTCTGCATCGCCTCGTCCGTGCGTCCGGTCATGTAGACGTGGCGGGACAGCCGGACGAGGGCCTCGCCGAGGAGATCCTGTTCACCGAGCCGTTCATATCCCAGCACCGCCTCCCGGGCCGCGCCCACGGCGGCCTCGAACCGATGCGCGTTGTAGAGCTCCCAGGCATAGTCGTCGAGCAGGCGCGCGCGGTCGATCGCGTCGAGACGGCCGAGGTACGGCTGGACCGCCTCCAGCAACGTCAGTGCCTGCCGGTGCGAACCGGCCTTGGCGGCCTCCCGCGCCGCCTCCGGGGCGTCACGGGCGATAGTCTCGCCGTCGCCGGCGGCGACCGCGTGATGGACCACCCTGGCCCGATCGACGGGACGCGCCGCACTCAAGGCGCGCACCACGGCCGCGTTCGCCTCGCGCCGGCGCAGCCAAGGCAGGCTGTCGGCCACCGCGCGACGGGCGAGTTCGTGCCGGAAGGCCACCGCCGTCCCGCGTACCTCGAGCAGCCCGACGGCTTCGGCGTCGGCCAGGCGCTCCAACGGCTGGTCGAGCAGGGCGGCGGCCAGCTCGAGGTCCACGGTGGTGGGGACGACGGACAGCTGCTCGAGCGCGGCCTGCGAGGGCGGGCTGAGCTGGCGCACCCGGGCGAGCACGAGATCGGCGACCCGTGACGGCACCTCGTCCGGCGGTGCGGAAAGGACTTCGCTCAGGAAGAACGGGTTGCCGCCGGTGATTCGGTGCAGCGCTTCGGCCGGCCGTCCGCTGCCCTCGGCGAGCTCGGCCACCGCATGCGGCGTCAGCGGCTCGAGGGCGATCCGCCGCGTCGGCACCGTGGCCACGCCGGCCAGCATCCGCTCGACGGGTTGGCGCACTGCCGGCGCGTCGGCGCGGAACGTCAGCACCAGGACTGCGGGCCATTCGCCGATCCGGCGCACGGCGTAGCTGAGCACGTCCAGCGTGGCGTCGTCGGCCCAGTGCGCGTCCTCGATAACCAGCACGGTCGGCGGTGGTCCGCCGAGCTGCTCGGCCATCCCGGCGAAGATCTCATCCGGCGTGCCCGCGCTCAGCGCACGTTCCAGCGGTCCGCCGGACCCGCGGGCGGCGTCCCGCAACGGCCCGAGGGTCCGCGGGGCCAGCAGGTCGTCGCAGCCTCCGGCGAGGACGCGGACACCACCGTCCAGCCCGGAGAGGCATTCCCTGACGACGGTGGTCTTGCCAATGCCGGCCTCGCCGGTGACCAGCACGGTCGAGCCGGCACCGGTCACGGCCTGGTCGACCGCGGCGCGGAATACGGCGACGGCGCCTTCGCGCTCCAACAGCCGCCCGGCCATCCCTACATCGTGCCCGCCTGTTCACCTGCTGTGAAAGATCGAAGCGCGATCTTGGTGACAGCGGTGAGCCGAGGCTCGCGCTCCATATCAAGATCGCGAGGACACGTGCTACGGCCAGATCTCCTCGACGATCTCGGCAGCTGATGGCGGCGGACCATGCAGCTCGCGGCGCACGGGCCGCAGCACGATCGTCCAAACCAGCAGGCCGGTGCCGATCGTCGCCGTCATCCCGGCCGCCATTGCGGTCGCCGATGCGCCGCGCGCCGAGACGAGTGGTCCGGCCAGGGCGCCCGCTAGGTACTGCATCGAGCCGAGCAGCGCCGAGGCGGTGCCCGCGCTGCGAGCGTGGCGCCGCAGCGCCAGCGCCGTCGCGTTGGGTAGGACAACCCCCACCGTGCCGATCGCGACGAACAGCGGCGGCAGCAGGCCGGGCAGACCCCAGCCGGACACGGCGGCCAGGAGCAGCATCGCCGTGGCGGCAGTCATCGTGCCGAGCCCGCCTCCGAGCAGCGCAAAACTGTCGAACCGGCGCAACAAGAGCCCGCTCACCCGGCCGCCGATGACGATTCCGACGGAATTGATCGCGAATACGGCGCTGAACTCCGACGGCGACAGGCCGAACGCCGATTGCAGCACGAAGCTGCTGAGCGAGATGTACGTGAACAGCGCGGCGCTCGTCAGGGCGAGCACCGCCGTCGCCCCGCCGAAGAGCCGGTCGCGGGACACCTCGTGGACGGCGGCCGCCAAAAAGCGCAGACCACCACGGTGCCTCCGATCCGGCGGGAGCGTCTCGGGCAATGCCGCTGTCGTCAGCACGCCGATCCCCGCGCCAATGAGCGCGAGCACCCAGAACAACCCGCGCCACGACATCACGTGCAGGAGGACCCCACCGAGCAATGGGGCAAGCACAGGTGCCAAACCGTTGATGAGCATCAGCAGCGAGAAGACCCGGGCGATGCGGTCGTCCGGAAACGCGTCCCGGACGACCGCCCGCGCCACGACGAGCCCGGCGGCGCCGCACAGCCCCTGCCCGAGACGTGCGGCGATGAGCGCGTGGATGCCGGGTGCGAGCGCGCAGGCGATCGACATGACGGCGAACCCAGCAAGGCCGACGAGGAGAGGGCGGCGCCGACCAACCCGGTCGCTGAGCGGGCCGACGATCAGCTGCCCCAGGGCGAGGCCCCCAAGTGCGGCCGACAGCGTCAGTTGGGTGGAGGCGTCCGACGCCCTGAGGTCGAATCCGATGAGCGGCAGTGCCGGCAGGTACAGGTCGAGCGAGATCGGGCCGAACGCCGACAAGAGGCCCAGCGTCAGCAGCGCCGCCCGCGGCCGGCGCCCGATCCCCGCAGCCGCGTGACCGGAGTCCACCGGAGTCGTCGCGCGCGTCGCACCGGTTCCCGACATCGCCCCTCTGCCGCGCCGGATAACCACGCGTTCCTCCCAGGTCAGAGACTCGAGCCTGTCACGGCGCGGCCGGGCAGACGCCACGCCGGCCGCGCTCGCCGGTTGCGCCGCCTCACCGTTGACGTGTTCGAACATATGTTCGACAATTGAGGGATGGGGTTTGACAACCCAGCCGTTCCGTGGCGGGAGCTGGAACGGGTGCTCTCCGGGCGGCCGCAGGGCGACGGCGGCGACTCCCCGGCCTGGTCACGGCACCGGGAGGCCTACGAGCCGTCCCCGCTGGCCCAGCGCCCGGCCCACCCGGTGCCGTACGCCGAGCTGCACGCGCACTCGTCGTTCAGCTTCCTCGACGGGGCATCCACTCCCGAGGAGATGGCCGAAGAGGCGGTCACGCTCGGGTTGGAGGCGCTGGCCCTCACCGACCACGACGGGTTCTACGGGGTGGTCCGCTTCGCCGAAGCGGCCGAGACGCTCGGGCTGAACACCATCTTCGGCGCCGAGCTCTCCCTGGACGTCCCCATGCCCCGCACCCAGACGGAACGCTCGATCGCGGCGCGAGTCGGCGATCCCGACCCTATCGGAACGCACTTGCTCGTCCTGGCCCGCGACCCGGACGGGTACGCGAACCTGGCCCGCACGATGAGTGATGCGCACCTGCGCGGCGGAGCCAAGGGCCGTCCGGTCTACGACATGGCCGAGGTGGCCGCGGCCGCCGACGGGCACTGGCTCGTGCTCACCGGTTGCCGCAAAGGCAGCGTGCGCCGCGCCCTGGCCCTCGGCGGCTTCGGCACCGTCGACCTCGACGCCGGGCGACGTGCGCTGGACGAGCTGACCGCACTGTTCGGTAAGGACAACGTCGCCGTCGAGATCACCCACGCGCTCGACCCGGTCCTGGACGAGATCAACGACGCGCTGGCCCTGCTGGCCGAGGAACAGCGCCTGCCGCTGGTGGCGACAACGGCCGCGCACTACGCCGGGCCGCACCGCCGGCCGCTGGCCACCACCGTGGCCGCAGTGCGGGCCCGCCGCACGCTCACCGACATCGAAGGATGGCTGCCGGCCTGGGCCGGCCAGCACCTGCGCGGCGGGGCGGAGATGGCGCAGCGCTTCGTCCGCTATCCGCAGGCGGTCGCCACGGCGGCCGCGCTCGGACGGGAGCTGGCTTTCCCGTTGCGGCTGATCGCGCCGCAGCTGCCCCCGTTCCCCGTACCAGCCGGACATACCGAGATGAGCTACCTGCGCGAACTTGCCTACACCGGCGCCCGGGACCGGTACGGTCCGCCGGACGTGGCCGCGGCCTGGGCGAAGGAGAACGGCTACGTCCATCCGTACGAGCAGATCGAGCACGAGCTGAAGATCATCGAGGAGCTGGACTTCCCTGGTTACTTCCTCGTGGTCTGGGAGATAGTCGAGTTCTGCAAGTCACGCGGCATCCTGTGCCAGGGCCGGGGCAGCGCCGCCAACTCGGCGGTCTGCTACGCCATCGGGATAACCGCCGTCGACTCGGTGCGCTACAAACTGCTCTTCGAACGCTTCCTCTCCCCGCAGCGCGAGGGCCCACCGGACATCGACCTCGACATCGAGTCCGACCGGCGCGAGGAAGCCATCCAGCACGTTTACTCCCGTTACGGCCGCAGCTACACCGCCCAGGTCGCGAACGTGATCAGCTATCGGCCCAAGTCGGCGATCCGGGACGTAGCCAAAGCGCTCGGCTACTCGACCGGACAGCAGGACGCATGGAGCAAGTCCATCGAGCAGGGCTACTACTGGGCACCGGCGATGAAGATCAGGCAGGACGACCGGACCGTCGCCAAGGCGGCGCAGATAGCGCAGGTGGACGCTGGCGACGTCGAGATCCCCGACGAGGTCCTCGTCCTGGCCGAGCAGCTTCAGAAGGCGCCACGGCACCTTGGCATCCACTCCGGCGGCATGGTCATCTGCGACCGTCCGATCATCGAGGTCTGCCCGGTCGAGTGGGGCCGGATGCCCAACCGCTCGGTATTGCAGTGGGACAAGGACGACTGCGCGGGTGCTGGCCTGGTCAAGTTCGACCTGCTCGGCCTCGGCATGCTCTCGGCGCTCACGTACTGTTTCGATCTCGTCCAGCAGTGGCACGGCGTGCGGTACGGACTGCACCAGATCCCGACCGAGGACCCGCTCGTCTACGACATGCTCTGCAAGGCGGACACCGTCGGCGTCTTCCAGGTGGAGTCGCGTGCCCAGATGGCGACGCTCCCGCGGCTCAAGCCGAGCGAGTTCTACGACCTGGTGATCGAGATCGCGCTGATCCGGCCCGGCCCGATCCAGGGCGAGTCCGTCCATCCCTACATCCGGCGCCGCAACGGGACGGAACCGGCCAGGTCCCCGCACCCGATCGTCGAGCATGCGTTGGAGAAGACACTGGGCGTCCCGCTGTTCCAGGAGCAGTTGATGCAACTGGCCATCGACGCCGCCGGGTGCACGGCGGCGGAGGCCGACCAGCTGCGTAAGGCGATGGGCTCCAAGCGCAGCGAGGAGCGGATGGAGGCCATGCGGGAGCGTCTCTACGCCGGCATGGCGGAGAACGGCATCACCGGCGCGGTGGCCGACGACATCTTCCTCAAGATCCGCGCCTTTGCCGCCTTCGGATTCGCCGAGAGCCATGCGATCAGCTTCGCGTTCCTCGTCTATGCCTCGTCCTGGCT
>DATAEG010000130.1:0-3994 GCA_036258135.1 Jatrophihabitantaceae bacterium
CTTCGTCGCGGATGTCGGACGCGAATCGCGCACGAGCGTGGCTGCTGAGGTCGGGGCGAGGCACGAGTTGCGTCCTACCGGCCGTCCCAGACGCGATCAGGACGAGGTCCAGGCTGTCGATCCACCCGTTCGGCCCGGCCAGCGTGGTGACCAACCGGGGGTCGGTGGCGCCGCCGAAGCCGTCCGCACCGAGGGCGGCCAGAGTGTCGGCGGAAACGCGGTCGTCCACAGCGAAGACGGCGTGTCCGGTGAACGCGAGAACCGCCGACAGCCCGAGGCGCCATTGCGGTACCCGGTGCCAGCCGCCGTCCACGGGCGGGAAGCGGCCGTCTGCGGCCTCGCGCAAGAGTCGGCCGACCGGATGCACGGCGGCCAGGCTACGCAGATCGATCGGTAGCGTTCTGCGGGTGACGCAGGAGTGGGCCGACATCGGCATCATCGGAGGCTCTGGTTTCTACAGCCTGCTGGACGCCGCCGAGTCCATCGCCGTCGAGACCCCCTACGGGCTGCCCAGTGAGCCGCCCGCGGTCGGCACGCTTGGAGCACGGCGGGTCGCCTTCTTGCCGCGGCACGGGGCTACCCACCGCTTCGCGCCGCACCGGGTGCCCTACCGGGCCAACCTTTGGGCGTTGCGCTCGCTCGGCGTGCGGCAGGTGGTGTCGCTGTCCGCGGTGGGCTCGCTGCGGGCGGAGCTGGGCCCGGGCGCCATCGTCTCGCCGGACCAGGTCGTCGATCGCACTTGGGGCCGCGCGTCGACCTACAACCACGCCGACAACGGCGTGGCGCACGTGGCCTTCGCCGACCCCTATTGCCCGCGCGGCCGGGCCGCAGCCGCCCGGGCCGCCGTGGGGCTCGACCGACCGCTGACCGAAAGCGGCACCCTCGTCGTCGTCAACGGGCCGCGCTTCTCCAGCCGTGCGGAGTCGCTCGAGTTCCAGGACCACGGTTGGTCTCTCGTCGGCATGACCGCGCAACCCGAGGCCACGCTGGCGCGTGAGTTGGCGCTGTGTTTCTCGCTACTTGCGCTGGTCACCGACCTCGACGCCGGCGTCGGAGCGGGGGAGGGGGTCACCCACGCCGACGTGCTCGCCGAGTTCGCCGCCAACTTGCCGCGACTGCGCGAGCTGCTGGTGACGACCGTCGAGCAGCTGCCTGCGGAGCAGGGCGACTGCCCGTGCGCGACCGTGTACGACACGGTGAGCCCGCCGTTCGAGCTGCCGTGATCGTCGCGCGGTAGTCATGGCGCGGTGGGTGAACATCGCGAAGATGGCCCGTTATAGTACGGCGAACGTAACAGCACGACCGCGCGGTGCCGGAACACGGTGACGTACCCGCGTTCGCGCATCTGGGTGAGGAAGTGCTGCGGGCGGCCGCGCTGGTACGCGACGGACTTCTGGTCCAGGTCGAGGAGGACGAAGTCCGGTCCGGGGCCGCCCAGACCGGGGATCGTGACCCGGTCCCGGTTGGTCAGTTGGGGGGCCACCCGGTCCGGAGCCCACACGCAGACGTTGCGCGGAATGATCTGGAGAGCGGCCCGGTTCGCCTCACGGGTCGGGCTGAGCCGGAAGGCGGCGCCGTCGAGCATCTGCCAGCTCAGGTTCGGCAGGGGACCCGGCCAGTTCGTCAAGGCGATGGGCACCACCGCCAGCCAGCCAAGCAGTACGTGGCGGCTTGGCCGCCACTGCCAGGCGCCGAGCCGGTCGGCGCCGTCCACCATGGCCAGGACGAGCACCAGCCAGGGCAGCACGTTGTAGTGGAACTCGGTGGTCCAGAGCTGGGACCGGGCGTTCAGGAACCGTTCGGCGAGAAGGGGAACCGCGAGGAATATGTAGCGGCTGCGCAGCGACAACAGCACGACCGGTAGGAACAGGTAGGCCAGCGTTTCCACCTTGATCGCGGGCGTGAAGAACACATCGACCACATGCCACGGACGGGTGACGACGGTATGCACTGCGCTCGGGACATCCGGACCCAGCGCGCTGAACGTCCAGTAGGAGAAGTGCCCGCTCGGTGACACGGCCGGGATGATCACTGCGATGGCCAGGATGAATCCAGCCGCGCCCGAGACGACCAGGATCCAGCCGACGCGCCGCGGCGTCCGGGTCAGCCGCAAGAGCCCCAGGACCACGACCAGAACGCCCATGTCCTCCCGGGTGAGCAGCAGGAGGACGGCACAGACGACGAGCGTCCGGTCGCGTCCCTTGTCGAGGGCGTTCACCGCGCCGGCGAGCAGCGGTACCGCGAAGGCGATCTCGTGGAAGTCGAAGGCGATCAGGGACTGGACGGGCCAGCCGAAACCGTAGGCGAACGCGACCACCGAGGACGGGCCGCGCGGGAGCCGGCGCTGGGTGAAGTCGAAGACGATGGGCACCGACGCGGCGACCAGCACGGCCTGCACGACGAGCAGGACGTACGGGGTGTCCCAGATCCAGTACAGCGGCGCGAGGACCGCGATGATCGGATGGAAATGGTCGGCGAAGATGTTGTAGCCGGCGCCCTTGAGCGCCACCAGTGGTGCCTGGAACCGGGCGTAGTGCCGGACCGCCTGATCGAAGATGCCGAGGTCGTAGCCTGACGTAAGCATCGTCGCTTGCCGGGACACCGCGTACACGCCATAGAAGGCGAAGACGACGACGGTGAGGACCGCGACCGGCCAGTTCGTCCGGACCGTGTCCAACGGGCCGCGCCGCTCGGCCGGGGCCGGTCCTCGCGACGCGACGGCCTGGGGTGGGGCGCTGGCCACGTCCTGACTATGCCAGCCGATCGGCGGCTACCAGCGCGCCGAAGCCGCCCAGCCGCCCCATTCGGGACGCGAGAAGCGCCGCATCCGGTGGGCCGGATCCGCCCAGCCGCCGCGTAGGGGCCGCGGGCGCAACGCCGCCTCGCTGCCCGTTCGGGTCAGCACCGCCGTCAGCGCGGCCAGCTCTTCCGCGGTCGGATCGCCACGCACCACGCGCAGGGGAGAACTCATAGAGGGATGTTCCCGTGCTTCTTAGGCGGCAGCGTCTCCCGCTTGTTGCGCAGCATGCGCAGTGACTTGATGACATAGGCGCGGGTGTCGTGCGGCGGGATTACCGAGTCCACATAGCCGCGCTCGGCGGCGACGTACGGGTTGACCAGCGTGTCCTCATAGTCCTGGACCAGCTCCAGCCGTTGCGCCTCGGCGTCCTCGGCCTTGGCCAGTTGCCGCCGGTACAGGATGTTGACTGCGCCCTGCGCGCCCATGACGGCGATCTGGGCGGTCGGCCAGGCTACGTTGACGTCGGCGCCGAGGTGCTTGGAGCCCATGACGTCGTAGGCGCCGCCGAACGCCTTGCGGGTGATCACGGTGATCTTGGGGACGGTCGCCTCGGCATATGCGTAGATCAACTTCGCTCCGCGCCGGATGATCCCGTCGTGCTCCTGACTCACCCCGGGCAGGAATCCGGGCACGTCGACGAGGGTGACGATGGGGATGTTGAAGGCGTCGCAGGTGCGCACGAAGCGGGCCGCTTTCTCCGAGGCGTTGATGTCCAGACAGCCGGCAAACTGGGTCGGCTGATTTCCGACCATGCCGACCGGGTGCCCCTCGATGCGCCCGAATCCGACGATGACGTTCGGCGCGAAGAGCGCGTGCACCTCGCAGAATTCACCGTCGTCGAGCAGATGCGTGACGATCTCGTGCATGTCGTAGGGCTGGTTCGCGGAGTCGGGGATCACAGTGTCGAGGAAGGCGTCCTCGTCGGTGACGGTGGCGTCGACGTCGGTGTCGTAGGTCGGCACCGGGTCGAGGTTGTTGCTGGGCAGGTAGGAGAGCAGCGCCTTGACGTACGCGATCGCGTCCTCCTCATCGGAGGCGAGGTAGTGCGCGTTACCGCTCGCGGTGTTGTGGGTGCGCGCGCCGCCGAGCTCCTCGAGCGTGACGTCCTCGCCGGTGACGGTCTTGACCACGTCCGGGCCGGTGATGAACATCTGCGAGGCCTTGTCGACCATGACGATGAAGTCGGTGAGCGCG
>DATAEG010000131.1:0-34198 GCA_036258135.1 Jatrophihabitantaceae bacterium
GCAGTGGCGTATGGGCGGAGGTGGGCGGGGCACAACGTCACGAATGCAGTCTGCCGCACCGGGCTGGACGCGGCTGGAACTCGGGCCGGATCAGGACAAGCCCATCAACGGCCGCAGGACATCGACAGCGTGCTTGACACCGGCGTCATCCACGTCCAGATGGGTGATCATCCGCAACCTTCGTGGGCCGAGTGCGCCCACCAGCACGCCGGCCGCTCCCGCGGCGGCGGCCACCGTGGGAGCGTCGTCCACCTCGAGGATCACGATGTTCGTGTCGACGGCCCCCGGATCCTGGCCGAGAGCCTCGGCGAGCGTCCGCGCCCGACGGTGATCGTCGGCCAGTCGCTCGACGTGATGGACGAGCGCGTACCGGCCGGCGGCAGCCAGGATGCCGGCCTGGCGCATCCCGGCCCCATACCGCTTCCGCCACTGCCGCGCTTCCACGATGCGCTCGGCCGAAGACGCCAGCACCGAGCCCACAGGGGCACCGAGTCCCTTTGAGAGGCACACCGAGACCGTGTCGAAGCCCTGCGCGAGATCGGCCATCGGCGTCTGGGTGGCCACGTGCGCGTTCCACAGTCGGGCGCCGTCCAGATGCAGCCCGATGCCATGCCGGTGCGCCAGCTCGCGGACCGCGGTCAGCTGCTCCGGCGGTTGAATGCGGCCACCACCGAAGTTGTGGGTGTTCTCCACCGCAATGGCGGCCGTAGAGACGAGATACGGTCCGGCGTCCGGGGCGATTAACCCCTCGATGGCGCTGGCGTCGAGCAGACCGCGATCAGCGGGCCACGTACGAAACGTGATGCCGGAGAACACCGCGGCCGCGCCCAGCTCGGCACGCGCGACATGGGCCAGCGAGTCGCAGACGACCTCGCTGCCCGGCCGGGCCAGCAGCCGCATCCCCAGTTGGTTGCCCAGCGTGCCGGACGGGACGAACAACGCCGCTTCGAACCCGAGCAGCTCGGCGATCTCCTCCTGGAGCGCGTTGATCTCCGGGTCCTCGCCGTAGACGTCGTCGCCGACCTCCGCATTGGCCATCGCCCGGCGCATGCCGTCCGTCGGACGGGTGACGGTGTCCGAACGGAGATCGACCAGCCCGCTCACGCGTTTGGGGTCCCGCGCAGCGTTCTGTGCGGCGCGGTCTTGTGGGGTGTTCATGCTTCGCGGGCCTGGCGCTCGGCGACCAGCCGCTCGGCCACCTTGAAGGCCAGCTCGAGGGACTGCTCGATGTTCAGCCGCGGGTCGCAGGCGGTCTCGTAGCGCCGGCCCAGGTCGGCGGGGGTGAGCTCCGCGGTGCCGCCGATGCACTCGGTGACGTCGTCGCCGGTCAGCTCGACGTGCAGGCCGCCGGGATGGGTGCCGAGCGCGGCGTGCACCTCGAAGAAGCCGTCCACCTCGTCGAGGATGCGGTCGAGGTGCCGGGTCTTGAGGCCGTCGGCGGTCTCCTCGGTGTTGCCGTGCATCGGGTCGCACTGCCAGACCACCAAGTGCCCGGTGCTCTGCACCTTCTCGACCAGTGCGGGCAGCACCTCGCGCACGTTGCGATTTCCCATCCGGCTGACCAGCGTTAGCCGGCCCGGGGTGTTGTCCGGGTCGAGACGCTCCACCAGCTCGACGGCGATGTCGGGCGACGTGGACGGCCCGAGCTTGACCCCGATCGGGTTGGCGATGCGAGAGACGAAGTCGATATGCGCGCCGTCCAGCTGTCGGGTGCGTTCCCCCACCCAGACGTAATGTGCGGAGAGGTCGTAGGCGCGGCCGTCCTCGACGCGGGTTAACGCCCGTTCGTACTCCAGGATCAGTGCCTCGTGGCTGGAGTAGAGCTCGACGCCTTCGAGCGCGCCATCTTTGACACCGCAGGCCCGCATGAACCGCACCGCCCGGTCGATCTCGCCGGCCATCTGCTCGTAGCGGAACCCGGTGTCGGTATTGCGCGCGAACGCGGTGTTCCAGGAGTGCACTCGATCCAACGCGGCAAGGCCGCCGCTGGCGTAGGCCCGCAGCAGGTTCAACGTGGTCGCGGCTGTCGAATAGGCGCGCAGGATGCGGCTCGGGTCGGGCGTGCGCACGCTCGGATCCCGGGCCAGTCCGTTGACCATGTCGCCGCGGTAGGAGGCCAAGCCGAACGGATCGATCTCCGCCGAGCGGGGCTTGGCGTACTGCCCCGCGATCCGGCCGAGCTTGACCACTGGCATCGAGGCGCCGTAGGTGAGGACGACGGCCATCTGGAGCAGCACCCGTACCTTGCCGGCGACGTCGGCTTGCGAGCTGGTCAGGAACGTCTCAGCGCAGTCGCCGCCTTGCAAGAGGAACGCTTCGCCCCGGGCCACGGCAGCCAGTCGCTCGCGCAGTTGGTCGACCTCACTGGCCACAACTAGCGGCGGCGACTGAGCGAGGGTCGCGACCACCTCGCGCATCGCCTGCTCGTCCGGCCAGCGCGGCTGCTGGGCCGCCGGCAGCGTACGCCACGCGTCGAGACCCAGCGGGTCGGACGGATCGCCGGCGGGCGGTTCGAGCGCAGTCACCGGGCAAGGGTAACCGGCGGCCCGTCGCCAGCTGGACGCGCGCGCCTCGTCCTGCCAAGGGGAGGTTATGGCCGGTTTCGTCGGCGTGTCGCCGGCCACGAGCTCCCCCTCGGCCGCCAGAAACTCCCCCTCGGCGGCAGCGCGCGGGCGTCCGGACGCTCAGCCGAAGAAGACCTCGACCTCGGCGTAGCGGCTCGGATCGACGAGCTTGAGCTCGGTGGTCGCGTCGGCCAGTGGCACCCGGCGGATATCCGTCGACTTCAGCGCGACCATCTTTCCCCAGTCGCCGTCATGAGCGGCGTCGATGGCAGCGAGGCCGAAGCGGGTGGCCAGCACCCGGTCGAAAGCAGTCGGTGTGCCGCCACGCTGCACGTGGCCGAGGACGATGGTGCGCGCCTCCTTGCCGGTGCGCTCCTCGATGCTCTTGGCCAGCCAGTCGCCGACCCCGCCGAGCCGGACGTGCCCGAACGCGTCCATCTCGCCGCTGACGAGCACCTCCTTGCCCTCCTCCGGAATGGCACCCTCGGAGACGACCAGGATCGGCGCGTAGTGCGACTGGAAGCGGCTCTCCACGTAGGCGCACACCCGGTCCAGCGAGAACATCTGCTCCGGGATAAGGATGACGTTGGCGCCGCCGGCCATCCCCGCGTGCAGCGCGATCCAGCCGGCATGGCGTCCCATCACCTCGACGATCAGCGCACGGTGGTGCGACTCGGCGGTGGTATGCAGCCGGTCGATCGCCTCCATCGCGATATTCACGGCGGTGTCGAAGCCGAACGTGTAGTCGGTGGCGTTGAGGTCGTTGTCGATGGTCTTGGGCACGCCGATCACGTTGACGCCGAGTTCGTGGAGCTTCGTCGCCACCCCGAGGGTGTCCTCGCCGCCGATGGCGATGAGCGCGTCGACGCCGGCGGTATGCAGGTTCTCTCGGATCCGCTCCACGCCGTCGTCGATCTTGAACGGGTTGGTGCGCGAGGAGCCGAGGATGGTGCCCCCGCGGGGCAGGATGCCGCGCACCTCGGCGATGCCGAGTTCCATGGTCATGCCGTTCAGCGGGCCCGCCCAACCGTCCCGGAAGCCGACGAACTCGTAGCCGTAGACACCGACTCCCTTGCGGACGATGGCGCGGATCACAGCGTTCAGTCCCGGGCAGTCGCCGCCACCGGTCAGTACCCCAATGCGCATGTCCACTCGCCTTCATTGCGGGTTGTACGTACATGCGGCGGGCGAAACCTGCCGGTCACCACCCGCCTGGCGAGAGCCTAGACGCCACCCCGCGCGAGCCGGATGGATGGTGCGGCCGCCCGGGCCTGCTCGATGGCCCGCCATCGGAGCAGGTTGTAACGGGCGTCGGCCAAGGCGTCGTGCCGGTCCCGCGGCGGGGGTGGCAAGGGCGGGGCGCCGGCGTCCTCCCAGCGCTGACGCAAGTCGTGAGTGAAGCGCGGAATCTGCGGCGGGAGCGCCCGCATGTCGCCCCACAGTTGCGCCAACGTCACGTGGTCGTAGGCGGCGATCCACGCCCACAGCTCGATCGGTCCTGGACCGGCCGAGGTGAGGAACGCGAACAGCGACTTGCGGATCCCGGCCCGGTCCCGCCAGGTCGGGTCGCCCACCGACGGCAACTGCTCGAGCACATGCCGGCGCACCCATGGGTTGGCCTTGGTCGGGTCGAACTCCGTGGATACGGCGTAGTACTCCGGCCCGTCCTCACGCACGGCACCAATCGAGACGAGGTCGATGGTGCGCCCGTCCTCGATGAACTCGCAGTCGTAGAAGAAGCGCACGTCACCCGGCTTGCTGGGTCGGCACGCGGTCGGCGGCTTCGCGCAGTTCCGCCGGGCCCTTTGCCGGCGTCCGCTGGCCGAACGCGGCTGGCCCACCCGCGGTCGCCTTGACCTTGGCGGCGTAGAGGTCCACGTACTCCTGACCGGAGAGGACCATGAGCTCGTACATGATCTCGTCGGTCATCGACCGCTCCACGAAACGGTCGCCGGCCAAGCCCTCGTACCGGGTGAAGTCCAGGGGCTTGCCGATGCGCACGCCCGGCCGCGGCCGGAACTTCGGGATCCGCCGGCCGGCCGGCTGGATGATGTCGGTGTTGACCATGACGCACGGGACGACCGGCACGCCCGCCTCCAGGGCCATCCGCGCCACCCCGCTCTTACCGCGGTAGAGCCGGCCGTCCGGGGATCTGGTGCCCTCGGGGTAGATGCCCAGCACAGCACCCTTCTGGAGCAACCGGACCCCGGTGCGCAACGCCGCCTTGGCCGCGTTGGAGTCATCCCGGTCGACGGGCACCTGGCCGACCCCGGCGAAGAACGTCCGCGAGAGCCGGCCTTTGAGCCCCGGGGTCGTGAAGTACTCCGACTTGGCCAGGAACGTCACCCGCCGTGGCAGCATCAGCGGTAGAAAGAAGGAGTCGCAGAAAGAGAGGTGGTTGCTGGCCAGAATGGCGCCGCCCTGCTCCGGTAGGTTCTCCGCACCCTCGACCCACGGCCGCCAGATGAGACGCAGCCAGGGCCCGAGCCCGACGTGCTTGAGGAACCAGTAGAGCACCGCGTCAACCTCCCGCCTGTCCCGCCGGTGCCGAGAACCTGTCGTGCTGATTCGGGTGCTCGCTTGCGGTGGTACGCGTCTTGCCCCGTGCAAGACACTAATAGCCAGTAGCGTCGAGCCACAACGACGTCAGATCTCGGTGAGCTACAGATGGATGTCCCCTCGGAGCGGACGAAGGAGACAAGTTGAGTTCGACCACCGAGTACCTGCCCGGCTCGGAACCGGTGTCGGCCGACAACGGTCCGGTCGGCGTGGTGCTGTCCCACGGCTTCACCGGAACGCCGGCGAGCCTGCGGCCGTGGGCCGAGCACCTCGCGGCCGCGGGCTACAGCGTCCGGCTGCCGCGGCTGCCCGGTCACGGGACGACCTGGCAGCACATGAACCGCACCACGTGGGACGAGTGGTTCGGCGCGGTCGACCAGGCCTATGCCGAACTGGCCGCGCGGTGTACGCAGGTGTTCGCGGGCGGGCTGTCGATGGGCGCCGGACTCGTCACGCGGCTGGCCGAGGAGCACCAGGAGATCAGCGGGCTGATTTTGGTGAACCCGGCGCTGGCCACTCGCCGCTTCGACGCCAAGTTCGCTCGCTACATCGCCTGGGCCGTCAGGTCGCAGAAGGGCATCGGCAGCGACATCAAGGCCGGCGGCGTCGAGAACGGCTACGACCGCACCCCGGTGCGCGCGTTCGTCTCCATGCAGGCAGGCTGGCGAAAGACCGTGGTCCAGCTGAGCAAGGTGCGGGCACCAATCCGGATCTACAAGAGCCGCGTCGACCACGTCGTGGACGACCTGACGATCGCGCTGCTGCACAAGTCGGCCACGAACACGACCATCGAGCAGGTGTGGCTTGAGGACAGCTACCACGTGGCCACGCTCGACAACGACGCGCAGACAATCTTCGACGGCAGCGTCGAGTTCATCACTGCGCACACGACGGTGGCGGGCTGACGATGTCTGACATGGTCGAGCCTCCCCCGCCGCGGCGGCGCGGTAACGGCCTGCTGGCGTCCCACTTCGTGGCGCTGGCCGACGTCGACCCCCGGCTGGGCGCGCACCTGCTCGACCTGCTCCGGCTGGCCGAGGTGCCGGCCTACCTCGAACCAGCCGCGCCGGACCGGGCCCGCGGGCGCAGTCCCCGCGACCGGCTGTACGTGGCCGATTCGCTGCGCGAAAAGGCGCTCGCCGTGGTCGCGGCAGCTGCGGACGAGGCGGGCGGTCGGGTCGTCCCGGCCGCCGCATCAGAGGATCTGCTCGCCGGCATCGACACCGACGCCGAGTTCGCCGCCCTGGTCGCCGACTGGGAGCGCGAACCGACCAAGGATCCGGGCCCGCCACCCGCGGATCTCGTCCCAGAGCCGGCCGAGGAGCACTACGAGCCGCCGCCTCCGCCACCGTTGCCGAGGTTGTCCACGGCCACTGCTGGCGCCGTACTGCTGGTCGCGCTCGGCATCTTCATCATCGCGCGTGCCGACGGGCTCGGACTCGACGCGGGCCTCGGCTTTCCGCTCGGTGTGGTGCTGGTGCTGGTCGGCTTCGGCATCCTGGTCAGCCGGATGCGCGACGGCTCGGCCCATCCGCGCGACGACGATGACGACGGCGCCGTCATCTGACGCGGCACCGGCTTCGGCTGAGTTTCACCTGACGGCTACCTACGCGTCGGGGCGGTGAAACGTCCACGAACGAGCCTGGACGGCGTGAACATTTCGGCGGCACAGGAGTGATCGTCATGTCCATGTCAGACGAGGAACTCGTCTTCGTCCTTTGGTGCCGGCTGACCGGTACCGACCCGCGTGGCTACGACGTCGAAGAGCGGGAGGCGTTCCTGGCGCGTCCGCAGGTCAGGGAACTCGCCCGCACGCCCTACGCGGTCCTGCTCGACGCCGGTGTCACCGCGGTGCGGCGCTCGTCGCTGCCGCTCGAGCGCTGGCTCGGCGCGGTGCGCACGGTCCGGCCGGACGGGCGGTACGCCGAGGCGGGCTGACGGTCTATATCAGCCCGGCGCGCGACTTGGCGATTAGGACCCGCAACGCCGCGGCGTCCACCAGCCGGGCGAAGCCGGGTTGCTTCATGGCCGACAGCAGAGCGGCGCGCATGACCGGGATCTGCGCCGGGTCGACGGTGAGCACGATGTCCCCGCCGGCGGCCACGAAGCGCACCGCCCGTTTACCGACCGGGACGGACGCGACCTGAGCGGCGCCGCCCACGTCGTCGCTGATCACCACGCCGTCGAACCCGAGCCTGTCGCGCAACAGAGTCGTCACGATCCGATGCGAGAGGGCGGCCGGGTTCGCCGGGTCGATGCGGACGTACACCGCCGTCGACATCATGACGAACGGGATCCCTGACTTGATCGCGGCCACGAACGGGGCCAGGTAGGGGTCAGTCGCGGTGGTCTGCGTGTCAGTGACGCCCGCGGTGAGGTCGGTGTTGCCGGTCACCCGGCCGAGCCCCGGAAAGTGCTTGGCGGTGGCGTCCACACCGGCACTGGCCATGGCCTTCACCACGGCCACTCCGTGCGACGCCACCACGGCCGGCGTGTAGCCGAACTCACGGTCGAGCTGACCGATGGGCGGGTTGTGCTGCGCCGCGACCGGGCCGGGCACAGTGTCGAGCACCGGGCCGAGCGTCAGGTTGATCCCGGCCGCCTTCAGCTGCCGGCCCCACCGCTCGGCGCGCTGGCGCAGCACAGAAACGCTCAGCTCGCCCTGTTGCAACGCGCTGGGGATCGTGTCGAACCCTGGCCCGTTCAGGTCCTGGACGACGCCGCCCTCCTGGTCGGTGGAGACGAACAGCGCGGGTGCACCGCTCGGGACGGCCGCCTGGAGCTGGTGAACGATCTGGCGGGTGGCGGTACGGCCCAGGGAACTGTGTTGGTTCAGGATCACCGAACCGACCTCGCCGTGGTGCAGAAGGTTCAGGAGCGCACTGCTGGCGGCTTGGGACGACGTGGCCGTGAGCAGCAGCTGCGCCACCTTCTGGCCGGCGCTCATCCGAGCCAGCGCCGCGCGAGCGGCGACGACGCTCCGGTCCTCGGCCGGCGAGCTGGACGAGGAGGCGGGCATGCTCGGCGCGGAACTCGGGCTAAAGCTTGATGGGGCGACCGTCGGGCTAGGTGCAGACGGAGATACCCCGGACGTGCACCCCACGCATAGCGTCAAAAGGGCAAGGGCGGCGACGCGGCGGGCGGTCACGGGGGCCCCCGCGAAAGCGCGGAGCGTTCTGTGCGACGCGGTTTCGTGGGGCGAATTCACTCAGGGAACTCCACTTCGACGACGACTGGGCGGTGGTCGCTAGCGACGCGGACGTCGGGCGAGTCGAGCACCTCGGCGGAGAGCGCTTTCAGCGGCGCAGCCACGAAGATCCCGTCGATGCGGCGGGTGGGGTTGCCGGCCGGGAAGGTCTTGCCCTCGCCGACGCCGACCGCGGCGAACGCGTCCGTCCCGATCTCGGTGAGCGCACGCCAGGCCGGCTCGCCCGGCTTCTCGTTGACGTCACCGGCGACGATGAGCGGGATCTGGCTGGGACGGACGCCGTCGGCGTGCGCGCGTAGCTCGGCGACGTGCCGCAGCCGGGGCTCGGCCTGCAGGTCGAGATGGGTGCCCACCACGGCGAACGGCTGTCCGGACTTGGCCAGCACGGCCATCGCGCAGCCCCGCTGGTGCAGCCGTGGGTCCTTGCTGAACTTGACCTCGCGGGTGGCCCGGACATCCACCGCGAGCGTCGACATAAGCAAGTTGGCCGCGGCCGGCCGGCCCCCGCAGACCACGACGAGACCGCTGCGCCGGGCCAGCTCGGCACACTTCGTGCGCCACCGTAAGAACCTGGGCGCCTCCTGCACGCAGACGACGTCGGGTGCCGCGGAGCGGATCACGCGAGCCACCGCGCGGGCGTCGTCGCGCAGCGACCGCACGTTGTAGGACATCAGTCGGATGATCATCGTTCGGCCCCGACGGCTCGGCGGGCCAGGTCGGCCGCCCCGACCAGCCCGGCACGTGGGCCGAACTCGGCCATCGCGATGCGAGCGGCGGGACGGTAGCCGCGACCGGTGAGCGTCTCGCTGAATGCCTGCCGGGCGGGCTCGAGCAGCAGCCGCTCCCCCGCCGCGGACACTCCCCCGCCGACAACGAAGACGCTCGGGTCAAGAGCCGCGGCGAGGTTCGCCATCCCGATCCCGAGCCAGCGGCCCATCGCCGTGTAGATGCCGATCGCGATCGGGTCGCCGGCCCGCGCGGCGGCGGTCACCACCGGACCGTCCAGCTCGCCGCCCGCGGCCGTCTCGACTAGACGGTGCGCGGCGGCCGGAGCGGCCGCCGCGAGCTCGCGGGCATCATAGGCCAACGCGGTACCGGAGGCGTACATCTCCCAGCACCCGCTGTTGCCGCAGGCGCAGCGCCGTCCACCCGGAACCATCGTCATGTGCCCGAACTCGGCGCCGACGCCGTAGGCGCCTCGGTACACCTCCCCGTCGAGCACCAATCCTCCTCCGATACCCGTGCCCAGGGTGATGCATACGACGACGGGCTCGCCGCGGGCCGCGCCGAAGCGGTACTCGGCCCAGGCGGCGGCATTGGCGTCGTTCTCGACGGTCACCGCCACCGCGGTGCGCTCCTGCAGCACGTCCCGGAGCGGCTCGTGGCGCCACGCCAGGTGCGGCGAGAAGAGGACGGTGGCGCGGTCGATGCCGACCCAGCCCGCGGCGCCGATGCCGACGGCCACCACCTCGTGGCGGCGGGAGAGCACGTCGACGACCTCGGCGATGACCGTCTCGGTCTCGTGCACATCGTGGCCGGGCGTGGCGCGCAGCTCGGTGTCGATGACCGAACCCTGCTCGTCCACCACACCGCCGAGCACCTTGCTACCGCCGATGTCGACCCCGATGGCCAGAGCCACGCGTCAGGCCTCGTCGTCGGGTCGGTCCAGCACGATGCGCTGGACGCGGGGCGGCTCGGCCGCATCCGGGCCCGGCGCGGGGGCCGGCTCGAACATCGTCCGCATGGTCGTCACCACCGCCGAGACGACGTCCACGGCGCGGTCGGTGAGCTCGGGATGGTCGCCACGCAGCACGGCGATCAGCCGGCACACCGGGCAGTTGACGCACTCCGGGGCGCCGGTGGCGATCTGATGCTCCTCGGCCATGCGCGCCACCCATTCCTGGGCGTCGGCGATCAGGCCGGCGAGCTGATCAACCAGCGGTGACTCAGGAGGCGGCTGCCGCGGCCCACTCACGGGGACGCCGTCCCCCGCGGCCAGAGTGCCGGGTCGCGGTCGAAGCGCAGCACGAGCTCGCCGGCCGCGAACCGTCCGGACGCCACCGTGCACCGGCGTAGCACGCTGGGCAGCGCCAACAGGCGGCGCCGGCCGCCGACAGTGAGGATGAGGTCGTCGCCGCGGCGGGCCGCGTCGACGTCGGCCCCGTCGGCCAGCGGCAGGCCCACGGTGAGGACGAACTGGTCCTCGTCGGCCGCCACCCGCAGCCCGGCGTCCACGTTGTTGCCGGACAACGGATCGTCCGTGCCGTACAGCTCCGCCGCCATCCGGCCGAGCGCATCGAGGCCGAGCGGCTCGGCTGGGAGGTAGGGCAGCCGACGGACCGGCAGGTCGGCGAACGACTCGTCGATGACCTCGAACTGGGCCCGCTGCGCCGCCCGCCAGGCCGCGCCCCAGCGACCGGAGCCGGCGGGCATGACCCGGTTCACCACGACGCCGTCGAGCCGGTACCCGTACAGGGCCAGGGCGGTGCGGGTGCGCCGCGCCTCGGCCACCGCCGTCGACTCGCCGGTCAGCACCAGACGCACGCTCGACGTCGCCGGATCGGCCACCACTTCGCGCACGGAACGCAGGTCCTCGGCCAGCGCCAGCACACCGTCGAACAGGTCGTCCGGCGGCACCTGGCCCGACGCCCCCAACAGCCCGGCCAGCGGACGGCTGCGGCGGGCCCAACGCCGGTGCGCCGGCAGGACGCGCTCGAGGTACCACGACAGCGCGTCGGGCACGGCCAGCAACCGCAGCGTCTCCGCGCTCGGCCCGCAGTCCACCAGCACCGCGTCGACCTGGCCGGTCCGGACGTGGTCGCGCACGGCCAGGAGCGTCAGCACTTCCTCGACGCCGGGCAGGACAGTCAGCTCCTCCGCACTGATCGGGTCCGCGCCGCCGCTCTCGAACCAGCCCCGCAGCCGGCGTTGCAGCGTCTCCCAGCTCCGTTCCAGACGGTGCTGGGCATCCAGGTGTGCGGCGTAGAGACCGTCGGAGATTTCCGTGGGCTCCCGGCCGACCTCGGTGCCCACCACGTCGCCGACCGAATGCGCGGCGTCCGCGGAGAGCAGCAGGGTCTTGATGCCGCGGCGCGCGCTGTGCAGGGCGCTCGCGGCCGCGACGGTGGTCTTGCCCACGCCGCCTTTGCCGGTGAAGAAAACGATCCGCACGACGGGCTCAGCCCAGCGATTCGACGCGCTTCTTGAGCTCCTTCAGCGCGGTGTCCATGATCAGGCGCTCGGCCTTCCGCTTGAGCATGCCCAGCATCGGCATCGTCAGCTCGACAGCCAGGCGGTACGTGACGGTCGTCCCCTCGGCCCCCGACACGAGGCTGTACGAGCCCTGCTGTGACTTCTGCATCTGCCCCTGCACGAGCGTCCAGTCGACCCGGACGTCGTCGTCCCATTCGTATTCGAGCTCGTACTTGTCGCGGAACACGCCCGCATCGATGGTGAAGGCGACCCGGCGAGCCCGCCCTTCGGCACCGGGTTCGGTCACGTCGCAGCTCTTTACCGATCCGGCCCACTGCGGGTAGCTGGCGAAGTCGGCGATGACCGCCATGATCGCGGCGGGCTCGGCATTGACGACGATCGACTGCTCCGACTGGTCGGCCATGGCGCGAAGGCTACCGGCTGACCGATGAGTTTCTTCCGCGAACGTCCGGCCGCGGTTACCGTTGGGTACGCTCCGACCCTCCGTAGCCCAAGGGAAAGGGTTCCAGGTGACCGCTGCTCCTCACACCGTCACGGAGTTCACTGCGCCCCATGCGGCGGCCCCATGGGCGGAGCGCAACTTCGCCGACTACATCTTCGACTACGCCCAGAACCGTCCACAGCACGTGTCGATGCGGCGCCGGGACCCGGGTGGACCGTGGCGCGACGTCACCGCGAAGCAGTTCGCCGAGGAAGTTCTCGGCCTGGCCCGTGGCCTGATTAATGCGGGCATTCAGCCCGGCGACAGGGTCGGCCTGATGAGCCGGACCCGGTACGAGTGGACGTTGGTCGACTTCGCGGTCGCCGCCATCGGCGCGGTGACGGTGCCCGTATACGAGACGTCGAGCGCGGAGCAGGTGCAGTGGATCCTCTCCGACTCCGGCGCCGTCGCCGCGATCGTCGAGACCAAGGCACACGCCGAGACCCTCGAGTCGATCCGTGGCGACGCGCCGGCCATCCGCGAACTGTGGGTCATCGACGACGGTGGCCTCGAGACAATCCGCGAGATGCTCGGGTCGGCGACAGCAGACGATGTGCACGAACGCCGCGCGGCCGTTACGCCGGACGACCTGGCGTCGATCATCTACACGTCCGGCACCACCGGCCGGCCGAAGGGCTGCGAGCTCACCCACGGCAACTTCCTGTTCGAGATCACCCAAGTGCGCCAGTACCTCGGCGACCTGCTCAACGACCAGGCGTCGACGCTGCTGTTCCTGCCCATCGCGCATGTCTTCGGCCGCGTCATCGAGATCGGCTGCCTCGCCACCGGCTGCACCCTCGGGCATACCCCGGACGTGCGCAACCTGATCGAGGACCTGGCCGGCTTCCAGCCCCGCTTCGTGCTCAGCGTGCCGCGAGTGTTCGAGAAAGTCTTCAACACCGCCAAGCAGAAGGCGCACGCCGAGGGCCACGGCAAGATCTTCGACCGGGCCGAGAAGGTGGCCATCGACTACTCGAAGGCCCAGGTGTCCGGGCGACCGTCGCCCTGGCTCTCGCTACAGCACAAACTGTTCAAGCGCCTGGTCTACTCCAAGATCGCCAAAGCCCTCGGCGGCAACTGCGAGTCGGCCATTTCCGGCGGCGCGCCACTCGGCGAGCGGCTCGGCCACTTCTTCCGCGGAGTCGGCGTCACCGTCTACGAGGGGTACGGGCTGACCGAGACCACCGCGGCCGCCACCGTCAACCGGCCGGACGCCCTGCGCATCGGCACGGTCGGGATGCCGATACCGGGCATGACGCTGCGCGTTGCCGACGACGGCGAGTTGCTACTCAAGGGCGGCGTCGTCTTCCGCCGCTACTGGCAGAACCCGGAGGCGACCGCAGACGCAATGCAGGACGGTTGGTTCCGCACCGGCGACATCGGCGAAATCGACAGCGACGGTTTCGTGCGGATCACCGGGCGCAAGAAGGAGCTGATCGTCACCGCGGGCGGCAAGAACGTCGCCCCAGCGGTTCTCGAGGACCGGGCCCGGGCGCATTGGTTGGTCGGGCAGTGTCTGGTGGTGGGCGACCAGAAGCCGTTCATCGGCGCGCTGGTCACGATCGACCCCGAGGCCTGGCCGCAGTGGCTAGAGAAGAACGGTCGCCCCGCCGACACCAAACTCGCCGACATGGTGAACGACACCGAACTGCGTGCCGAGATCCAGGAGGCCATCGACAGCGCGAACGCCGCGGTAAGCAAGGCCGAGTCGATCCGCGCCTTCGCCATCCTGCCCGCGGACTGGACGGAGGAGTCCGGTCACCTGACACCCTCGCTGAAGCTCAAGCGCAACATCGTCCTGAAGGAGAACGCCCCCGAGATCGAGGCGCTGTACTCCCGTCCCAAGCCGGACTAACCCGGCTCCGGTTCAGCGCAAGACGGCGGTCAGGAAGACCAGGCAGGTCGCACCGAGCAGCAGGATCATCAGGCAGATCGTGGTGACCACCCACTGGGCCACCGGATCCGGGCCGACCGGGTTGTGCAGCCCGCCGCGCCTGGGCAGCTCGGCGAAACTGGGATCGGGCCAGCGCTCGTCGGGCAGCTGGGCGGCCGGGTTGGGCCCGTTCGCCGCCGATGGGTATGTGGCCAACGCGATCGCGTCGTGGCTGGGCTCTGAGGGGACTTTGTGGTCGTACATGGCGCCTCCTCTGAGTCGCCGGGCCGGTGCTCGGTGTGGTGCACCAGGATGCCGGAAGGCGGCTGTCCGTGGCCGTCATTGCCTTCTGCATCTACCTAAAGGCTAAGCCTGTTGGCATATGCCAGGCAATCGATATTGAAAAATAGATGGCGCGCTGTTCGGGTCTAGTCACAACCGTCCCTCAGGTCTACGCTTGGCTTCTGGCACATGCCGACGGCATTGGACGCCGTCGCCACCGAAGTCGAGCTTCGCTGGGGGTTCGCATGCCAGAGACCGTCGCTCCGACACTTCGCAAATGGGAGCTCGGCGGCCGGTTACGGCGATTGCGCCTGAAGGCCGGACTGAGCGTCGAGGACGCTGCTGACCGCCTGCTATGTTCACCGTCCAAGATCAGCCGACTCGAGACCGGGGCCCGCAGCGCCAGCCAACGGGACGTGCGTGACCTGTGCGATCTGTACGAGGTCGACAAGGCCGAACGCGCCGAGCTGATGGAACTCGCCCGACCGGTCCGGGAGCCCGCGTATTGGAAGGGCGTCGAGGCCCGGCCCAACTACGACACGTACATGGAGCTCGAGGCGGCCGCGACCGCCGTGCACTGCTGGGACAGCGTGCGCATCCCGGCCCTGCTGCAAACCCCGGAGTACAGCCGCGCGGTCATCGCCGCCATCGAGCCGCAGTATTCGGCCAAGGCGGTCGATCGCCTGGTCGAAACCAGGCGGTACCGCAAGGGGCTCCTCGAGGATTCGCCGCCACTTCAGCTGCGGTGCGTTATCGACGAGGCCGCCTTCCACCGCCAGGTCGGCGGCCCCGAAGCCATGGCGGCCCAGATCGCCCACGTCATCGAGATCTCCAAGCGACCGAACGTCATCGTGCAACTGCTGCCGTTCAGCGACGGGGCGCATCCGGGCATGGACGGGGCCTTCACCGTGCTCGACTTCGCCCGCGAGGCGGTCGAATCCGTGGTCTACCTGGAGGGCCGGGCAGGTGGACGGATCCTCACCGAGCCCGCGAAGACGGCCAAGTACATCGAGACGTTCGACCTGCTGCGCAGCGACGCGGCGTCGCAGGCCGCCACCCAGCGCCACCTTCAGGAGATCGCGGAGACGATGCGGGTGCCCGAACCAGTGTCCTGAGTTATCTGACTCAGGACACTAGCCCTGAAGTAGTTCGTCAAGGCGGCCCGCGATCACGTCCCAGCGCCAAGACGTCTCGACCCACGTCCGTCCGGCCGCTCCCATCGAGTCCCGAAGGGCACGGTCACCGAGCAAGCGGGCGACCGCGTCGGTCACCGCGTTGAGGTCACGTCCGTCGACCACGAAGCCGGTCCGGCCGTCCAAAACGGCGTCGGGGGCGCCACCGGAGTCGCCTGCCACCACCGCCTTCCCAGTGGCGCCCGCCTCGAGGTAGACGATGCCGAGGCCCTCGATGTCCATTCCGGCCCGACGCGTCCGGCACGGCATGGCGAAGACGTGCCCGGCCGCGAAGTACTTCGGCAGCTCCGGCCAGGGCACCGGGCCGGTGAGCACGACGTCCTCGGCCACGTGCTCTCGTTGGGCGAGGCGGCGCAGCGCGCCCTCGTAGCGCCCGCCGCCGACGATCAGCAAGGCCGCCCCCGGCACGCTCGCCCGAATGGCGGGCAACGCGCGGATGAGCGTGTCCTGGCCCTTTCGCGGGACCAGCCGCGAGACGCATACCACCACTCGTCGGTCGGCCAGGCCGAACTCGGACCGAACCTGCCTGCCGTTGACCTGCGGGTGGAACGCCGTGACGTCCACGCCCGGCGTCAGCGGGGCCAAGCACGCCTGCGGGCCGAGCGCTCCGGTCAGGCGGCTGCGGGTGTACTCGCCCAGGTAGGTAACGACGTCGCAGCTCGTCCCGATCCGCCGCAACAGCTGCCGCGCGCCAGGCAGCATGGCCCAGCCGACCTCGTGCCCGTGGGTGGTGGCCACGAGTCGGCGGGCGCCGGCCGAGCGCAGTGCAGGGGCGAGCAGTCCCAGCGGCGCGGCCGCGCCGAACCACACCGCGGTGGCCCGGTGCCGGCGCAGCGTCTCGGTGACGCGGCGGCGAGCCGCCGGCGTCGGGGTGAGCAATGAGGTGGGATGCCGGACGACCGGAAACGGCTGTTGGGCGTCGAACGCAGCCGAGCCGGCGTGGTCCGATGCGTAGACGACAAGTTCGCTGGGCAGCCGTACGGCGAGCTGATGCACGAAGGACTGGATGCCACCGGCGCGCGGCGGAAAGTCGTTGGTGACGATGAGGACCCGGCGCCGCGCTGCTGCCACCGGCCCATCCTGCCCGACTACGAGGGTGCTGAATGATCCCGTCCGTCGCGAGCGGTGCTCAGGTGCGGCGATCGCAAGGCGGAGGAGCGGCGGGGTCCCTGCGGAAACGCGGAGCGCATCACAGTGGAGCGCTTCCGTGGGGTGCAGACCGGTAGCCCTGTGCTACCGGCGACGACGACAACGCGGCGAGCGCTGGATCTGAGCACCGCGCAGCAGGACATGGATTGTTCAGCACGCTCCGCTAGCCGCGTGCCGTGGTCAGCCGACGCTGCGGTGCATCAGCCGGATGAACCGATCGAAGCCGCGGTCGGGAAGCACGGCCCGTGCGGTGAGCATCAGCCGAGCCCCGCCACCCACCGGGTACCGGGTGCGTGGCCGCCCCGACTGAACCGCGCGGACGACGGCGGTCGCCACCACGTCCGGGCCGGACGCGACACGCGAGTGGTCTGCCGCCCGCAACGCGGAACTGACGACCTTGACCTGGTCGCGATAAGCACCGGCACCGGACACCGCCTCGAGGCCGTCGGCGGCGATGTCACCCCACTCGGTACGGATCGATCCCGGCTCGATGATGACGACGTTGATCCCGAACGGCGCCAGCTCGACGCGCAGGCTGTCGGACAAACCCTCGACGGCGAACTTGGTGGCGTGGTACCAGCTGCCGAGCGGTTCCCAGATCCTGCCGCCCATCGAGGAGATGTTCACGATGTAGCCGTCGCGGCGCTGCCGCATGTGCGGCAGGACGAGCTGGATGAGCCGGGCCAGGCCGAAGACGTTCACCTCAAATTGACGGCGCGCCTCAGCGATGGGCACGTCCTCCAGCGCGCCGTACGAGCCGTATCCGGCGTTGTTGACCAGGACGTCGATGCGTCCGGTCTCGGTCATGACCGTGTCGACCAGACCGACCATGGAGGCGTCATCGGTCACGTCGGCCGCGGCGATACGGACACCCTCGCTAGCCAGCGGTTGGAGCCGTTCGAGTCGTCGCGCGACGGCATAGACGGTGTAGTCGGCGTCCGCGAGGCGTCGGGCGGTGGCGGCGCCGATGCCTGACGAGGCGCCAGTGACGATCGCAACAGGCTGGGACATGGCGTCGACTCTTGCAGACCGCCCCGAACCTGCCACGGCCCGCCGGGCGATGAGCGAGCTACCGATCCGAGTGCCCGCCACAGGCGAACGTGACCACCGGGCGATGAGCGCTTGCGCGAAGAGCAGATCGCCAGGCGCGGCGCCGCAGGCGCCGCATGCCAGCGAGCGGAGCGAGCTACCGACGCGAGTGCCCGCCCAGGGGCGGGCGCGAGCATCGGTCCGCGATCCTAGGCACAGCATGACTGACGGGCGGAGCCTGTGCCGGCTACCGCCCGTCAATCATGGGGGGATTCACATGGTCTGGATCAGGGCAGCCGCACGGCCCCCTGGTACACGTTCTGCATAGTCGACAGCGGGACGATCTTGACGACGTCACCGGTCTGCGGGGCGTGGACGACCATGCCCTTGCCGATGTACATCGCGACGTGCTGGATGCCCGGGTAGAAGAACACCAGGTCGCCAGGTGCCAGGTCCGACTCGTTGACGTGATGGCCGGCGGTGAACTGAGTCGGCGCGTAGTGGCTGAGTTGGACGCCCGCCGCGCCCCAGGCAGCCATTGTCAGGCCGGAGCAGTCGTAGGCGTTCGGTCCGGCCGCGCCCCACACATAGGGCTTGCCAAGTTGGGCCAGCGCGAACTTCACCGCGATGGAGGCCAGGCCCGAGACGGGCACCGCCTTCCAGTTGGTGACCGGCTTCTGCCCGCCGTTGAAGTAGGCGGTGCGCTGCCTGGCGGTCAGCTGCGCCAGCAGCGCCTTGACCTTCGCCTGCTCCTTGAGCACCGCGGCGCGCTTCTTCTTCAGCGCCTCGCGCACCGACCGGGCCTCCGCGAGGGCTTTGGTCGCGACGTGTTGCGCGGCCTCGGCGTTGTCGTGCGCGACCTTCATCGAGGCGGCGATCCCCGCCCGGTGATGGGTGAGCACCGACATCATCGTCAGACGGTCGATGTACTGCTGACCGGACCCGGCGGTGAACAGCGCGCCGGCCTGGCTCATCGGGACGCCTTTGTACTGCTCCACGAGGGAGAAGCGGAGCTCGCCGCTGGCGGCCTGGAAGTGCTGACGGGCGAGCGCGGCCGCAGCGAGGGCCTTGGTGGCCTGCTTCTGGCGGGTCGCGACGTCCTGGCTGGCCTTGTTGAACTGCTCGGTCAGCGCTTCAGCGCGGTGAGACAACTTGGTCAGCCGCGCCGTAACGCTGCTGACCGTCGGCTTAGGGGTGGCGGCCGCTGGGGCAGCCAAGCCGACGATGAGGGGGAGGGCCGCGATGAGGGCAAGCGCGGCTAATCCGGCACGTCGTCGTGCCTTTTCGGTAGACGCCACGAGAGGCGGCTCTCCGTTCTTCCACTCGATCGCCTACCGGGTTAGCTGACGGATTCGGGCTGCGGAAGTAGCCCTACGGGAAGACAGAGACAGTGCACCACTCGGTGCGAGCCCCCGTGCGTTCCCGATTCACCCCAGGAACCTGGTTCCCCGGCTCGACGGACGCCCTGAGGGGGAGCCCCCGCCGATTCGGCGATGGCCTTCCGAGTCGGTCCTGGCTTGGGCCGAGGATCCCGAAAGGTCTCAGGAAGGTTACGAGATTGTCTGCGCCGAGGCAAGCTCCGTCGTGTTAGCGGCGTGTTTCATCTCGTCCCCAAGCCTGTCCACAGGCGCCCGCTGAAGCGCCTCAGACCGTGAGAATCCCCAGCGTGCCGGGCCTCTGGGCGCGCCGTATTCACCCCGTCGCGGCCTGCCGGCGACCGTCGGACGGCGGCTCCGCGACCATCGGAACCAGCCGTAAAGGCGGCGCCAGACCACCCTCCGCGAGGACCTCCAACGCCTGCCGTTCCGACTCGTTCAGGTCCACCGGATTCACCCCGTCGGCGCCGTCGATGAACAGGCTGATAACGCAGTCGGGGCAGCCCACCCCACGAGCCCGGCAGCTCTCGCAGTCGATCAACATCGTCGAATGTCCTCCCTGCCGACCGGCTCCTGATCGCGCATATCACACGTTAGGAAAGGGCACTGACAGTTCCGGTCGAGCGAGCCCGCTCAGCGCAGCTGGGCGAGGCGATCCAGCAGCAATTGGCTGGCCGCGGCCTGCGCTCCGCGCGAGCGAGCGTGCGCGGCCACCTCACCGTCAGAGGACACGACCACGACGGTCCGGCCGACGGGCTCGGCCTCCACCAGCCGCGCGATGAGCGCGTCGGCGATCTCGTCCGCGGCGCTGAACAGCACCCGCACGCCCCGCGGCGCGCGAACCGCAACCGGCGGCTCGGCGGCACCGTCGAACGCGACGGTGACCTCGAGGTCGGGACGGGCCGAGGCGAGCGCCGCGAGTTCACCCACCAGCCTGGTCCGCTGTGCGGCCAGCGGCAGGTCGCCGTAACCGGTCTTGGTCACGTTGTAGCCGTCGACGATCAGGTGCGCCCGAGGCAGGCCGAGCAGCTCGTCGAGCTGCCGGGGACTGGACGGCGCTCCCCCGACGCTGGCCGCGGATGACCGGGCCGCCACGCCGTCCGCCGGGCGAGCCGACGTGGCGGGCAGCTTGAGTTCGTCGCGCAGTCCCGCTGCGGCCGCGGCGATGCTGTCGATCAAGAGCGCGGCACGAGCCCGTGCACTGCTCCGCTCGGTGCGGCTGGACCGCCGCGCCGCCTCCACCGCACGCTCCGCCTCGGCGAGCTGCCCACGCACTCTGCGGACCTCCTGCTCGCGGCGGCGCTCGGCCTGCGCCGCGTCCTCGCGGGCGGCCAGCACCTCCGCCCGCGCCGCTTCGAGCTCGGCTCGCAACGACCGCGCCTCCGCCCGCGCCGACCGCAACTCGCGCGCCGCCGCGTCCGCCCGAGCCTGCGCTTCGGCCAGCGCATCCCGGCGCCGGTCCGCCTCCGCCCGGGTGGACCGGCGCAGATCGGCGAGCTCGGCGCGCAACCGCTCCACCTCCTCGCCGGACTGCGCGGACGCGGTCGGCGTTGCCGCCGCGATGATCGACTGCCAGCCTTCGGGACGGACGAGGTACGCCACGGTGATCACGTCCCCCGGCTCGGCCGCGGGCGGGATCTCGCCAGTTCCTATTGCCGCAACCAGGTCGGGGCTGGTCTGGGAGACGAGGTCGGCCAGCCGTTGCCGGAAGTCCGGGCTGCTCTCCACCGCCGCGGCCAGCGTCGGTCCGCCGAGGCGAATCCGCTTGGCCGCGGTGAACCGGGCGATTGGCCGCAGCGATACCGGCACCTCTTCGGCGGGCATGGTTCCAACGACCTGAGCGGCGATCTCGATCACCTGACGGCGCGCCTCGTCGACCAGAACGACCGGGGCGTCAGACGGCACGGCGTTGACCGTAATCGCGGTGGCGCACGCGCGCCTCACCGAAAACGTCGGTCCCCCGCCCTACCGTCCCGTTCATGGCACGTCCGGGCTCCGCAGCGGTCCTGATGCCGCCTGCGGAACGGGGCGTTCAGCTCGCCTTCGACGAGCTCGACGAGCCGCTGCGCGAGACCGCGTTCGTCGTGGTCGACCTCGAGACGACCGGTGGCCGAGCCGGGCACGACGCGATCACTGAGATCGGCGCCGTGCGGGTCCGCGGCGGTGTGGTCGAGCGCGAGTTCCAGACCCTGGTCGAGCCGGGCTGCCCGATCAGCCCGTTCGTCAGCGTCCTCACCGGGATCACCAACGGCATGGTGGCCGGAGCGCCGTCGCTCGAGGCCGTGCTGCCAGCGTTCCTCGAGTTCGCTCGGGGCGCGGTGCTCGTCGCGCACAACGCGCCGTTCGACGTGGGCTTCCTGCGGCTGGCCTGCCACGCGGCGGGGTACGCCTGGCACAACCCAGCCGTGGTCGACACCGCCGTTCTGGCCCGGCGGGTACTCACCCGCGACGAGGTGCCGAACTGCCGGCTGAGCACGCTCGCGCCGTTCTTCCACTCGGGCACCCAGCCGATCCACCGCGCGCTGGCCGACGCGCGGGCCACGGTCGACGTACTGCACGGCCTGATCGAGCGGGTGGGCAGCCTCGGCGTCCAGTCGCTGCCCGAGCTGAGGGCGTTCACCAACCAGGTGTCGCTGGAGCAACGTCGCAAGCGTCACCTGGCCGACCACCTCGGCGACGTGCCCGGCGTCTACATCTTCCGCGACTCGCGCGGCGAGCCGTTGTACGTCGGGACGAGCAAGACGCTGCGCAGCCGCGTCCGGAACTACTTCGTGGCCAGTGAGACGCGCAGCCGGATCGGCGAGATGGTGGGACTGGCCGAGCGGGTGGACGGCATCCAGTGCGCTCACAGCCTCGAGGCGGCGGTCCGCGAGCTGCGCCTCATCGCCGCGCACAAGCCGCGCTACAACCGCCGTTCGAAGTTTCCGGAGCGCTCGGTCTGGCTCAAACTCACCGATGAGGCCTACCCGCGGCTGTCGATCGTGCGTGACGTCCGACCGGACGACGCTGCCTACCTGGGCCCGTTGCGCACCATGCGCCAGGCCGAGGCTGTGCGCGACGCCATCCACGACGCGGTGCCGCTGCGGCAGTGCTCGGACCGCCTGTCGGTGCGCCGGCAGGTCCGCGGGGCATGCGCCCTCGCCGAGATCCGTCGCTGCACCGCCCCCTGCGAGCACCGCATCGAGCCCGGCCAGTACGCCCGGCTGGCCGATACGGTCGCCGCCGCGTGGCAGGGCGACGTCCAGCCTCTGGTGACGCCGCTGCACGAGCGCCTGGCCGCGCTGTCCGCAGCGCAGCGGTACGAAGAGGCGGCCGCCGTTCGCGACCGGCTCGCGGCGGTGGTGCGGGCCTGCGCGCGGATGCAAAGACTGCACTCCATCGCGCGCATGGCCGAGCTCGTCGCGGCCCGGCCGGACGGCGACGGGGGCTGGGAGCTGTCTGTCGTTCGCTACGGACGGCTGGCCGCCGGCGGAGTTGCCCCGCGCGGCGTCGACCCGATGCCGGTCATCGCCGCCCTTCAGGCCACCGGCGACGTGGTCTCCCCCGGTCCCGGTCCGCTGCGCGACGCGCTGGCCGAAGAGACCGAATGCATCCTGCGCTGGCTGGAGGAAGCGGGCACCCGGCTGGTGATCACGTCCGAGCCGTGGACCTGTCCGGCGTTCGGCGCCGGACGGCTGCGCGGCCTGCTGACCCGTTCCGAGGCGGCCCGCGACGCGGCCGAGCCGTTCGCCGACCGCCGTCGGCTGCGCATCACTGCTCGCCCCGCCCGCGCCACCGCCTAGTGTCAGCTGCGTGTTCACCACCATCGTCATGCTCGAGGTCCGCAGCGACCGCATCCCGGAGGTGGCCGAGGCGCTCGCCGAGCTCGACGGCGTGAGCGAGGTGTACTCCGTGGCCGGCAACGTAGACCTGATCGCGATCGTCCGGGTGCGCGAGTTCGACCAGATCGCCGATGTCGTCGCCGGGCAGATCAACAAACTGGACGGTGTCCTCGACACCGAGACCCACGTCGCGTTCCGGGCGTATTCCAGGCACGACTTGGCCGCCGCGTTCGATATCGGATTCGCGGAGTGACCGCGGACCAGCCGACTGACTGGGTTCACTGGCACGACCAGTACGACGACCCCACCTCCGCGCTGGCGCACCGGCTGGCCGTGGTCCGCGGGCACATCCGTGACTGGCTGGATGGCACCGCCCCTGAGCCGGTGACCGTGCTCAGCTCGTGCGCCGGCGACGGCCGCGACCTGCTGCCGGTACTTGCGGAGCGGTCCGACGCCGGCCGGGTGCGCGCGACATTGCTCGAGTTCGACGACCGC
This sequence comes from Jatrophihabitantaceae bacterium, assembly GCA_036258135.1. Taxonomy (GTDB): domain Bacteria; phylum Actinomycetota; class Actinomycetes; order Mycobacteriales; family Jatrophihabitantaceae; genus DATAEG01. The sequence continues at coordinate 23,244 of DATAEG010000131.1, forward strand.
AACGTCGTGACCGCGCGCGCGTTCGCGCAGGCGCACGGGCTGACTTCGGTGCGAGTTGAGCACGCGGACGCCGGCGACTCGTCGGCCTACCTCGACGAGGACCCCGCCGACCTCGTCATGCTGTGCGGGATCTTCGGCAATATCACCGACGAAGACGTTCGGCGCACGGTGGAGGCGACGCCCGAGCTGTGCCGGCCGGGCGCCCGGGTGATCTGGACCCGGCACCACAAGCCGCCGGACCTGACGCCGCGCATTCGACAGTGGTTCGCCTACGCCGGGTTCGCCGAGCGCACCTTCGACGCGCCCGCGGACTTCCCATACTCGGTCGGCGTGCACGACCTGGTCGGTCCACCGAAGCCGTTGCGGGCGGGCCGGCGACTGTTCACCTTCGTCAGGTAGCCGCCCGCGCCTCCTGGCTGACCTCCACCCACAGGTCCAACGTCGCGGCCGCCGCCCCGCTATCTACCGCGTCGGTCGCCTCGATCAGCCCACGCCGCAAGCCGGCCTCGACATCGGCCAGGTCGGCGTCGAAGACGGCGATGCCCGCGGCCGCGTTGAGCAGGACGACGTCGCGCACAGGTCCCTTCTCGCCGGCCAGCAACGCCCGAACCACGGCCGCGTTATACGCCGCTTCGCCGCCGGCCAGCGCCGACGTCGGCGAGCGGGCCAGCCCGAGCCGGAGCGGGTCGACCTGCGCCTCAGCCACAGTGCCGTCCCGCACCGCCCACGCCCGCGACGTGGTCGCCGTGGTCAGTTCATCCAGCCCGTCGTCGCCGCGGAAGACCAGCGCCGAGTCGCCGCGCCCGGCGAGCAGCTCGGCCATCAAGGCCGCCATTCTCGGGTCGGAACACCCGATGGCCGCGGCCGGGGGCTGGGCCGGGTTGGTCATTGGGCCCAGGAAGTTGAACGTGGTCGGCACCCCGATCTCGCGGCGCGGCGCGCCGGCGTGCCGCAATCCGGCGTGGAATACCTGCGCGAAGCAGAACCCGATGCCGGCCTCGGCCACGGTGCGGGCTACTCCCTCAGCGCGCAGGTCGATCGCCACGCCGAGCTCTTCCAGCACGTCGGCGGCACCACACCGGCTGCTCGCGGCCCGATTGCCGTGTTTGACCACCGGACGGCCCGATCCGGCGATCACCAACGCAGCCATCGTTGAGATGTTCACGGTGTGCGCGCCGTCGCCACCGGTGCCGACCACGTCGACGGCCCGGCTCTCCAGCGTCACGCCCGGGGCCCGGTCGAGCATCGTGCGGACCAGCCCGGCCAGCTCCTGCACCGTCTCGCCCTTCGCGCGCAGCAGGACGGCGAAGCAGGCCAGCTGCGCGGGCGTGGCCAAGCCGGACATGATCTCGTCCATCGCCCATGCGGTGTCGTCGCTGGACAGTTCCCGGCCAGCCAACAGGTCAGCGAACAGCGGCGGCCATCCGCGCGGTTGGGTCATCGGAGGTCAGCGCACGACAGGGATCTCGCGCTCCCGCGCGAGGAGCAGGTCGGCGACCGTGGCCGCGGCGACAATGGGGTCGATCGGCTGCGAGATGACGGCGTCACCCAGTGACCATTTCGACAGCCACGCGTCCTGTTTGCGCGCCACCAGAACGATGATCGGCGGGCAGTCGTTGATCTCGTACTTGAATTGGCGCGACAACCCCATCCCCCCGGTCGGCTGCGCCTCGCCGTCGAGAATGGCGAGATCCACATCCCCGCCTTCCATGGCCAGCCGAACCTCACGACCGGTCTCGCATTCAAGCCAGTCGATCCGGGGCCCGCCGCCCGACGGCCGACGACCTACCGCGGTCCGCACCGCGGCACGCGTCGGCGCCCACGGCGAGTACACCAGGACGGTGGCGCGTCCCGCGTCGGAGGTCACGTTCGCCATGGGCGCATCGTATCCGTGCCGCGAGGAGGCCACGCGTGGGTACGCAGCCGCGCGGCGTAGGTTCGAAAGGAGGTCGCAGTCCGATGGACGAGCCAGTCAGGTGGTGAGGGCAATGAGCAGCGCGCAAGTCCAGATTCCTGGGTACGTGGCCGGCACCTGGGACATCGACCCATTGCATACCGAGATCGGGTTCAGCGTGCGACATCTGATGGTGAGCAAGGTCCGGGGTCGGTTCCTACGCTTCGAAGGCTCGTTCGTCACCGCACCGGATCCGCTGGACTCCTCCGCGACTGCGACTGTCGACATGACTTCCATCGACACGAACAATCCGACTCGCGACGACGACCTACGGTCGAGCAACTTCTTCGAGGTCGACCAGTACCCGCAGATGACCTACCAGTCCACCGGAGTGCGTATGGACGGGGAGGACTTCGTCCTGGACGGCGATTTGACCGCACACGGGGTCACCCGCCAGGTCCCACTCCGCGTCGAGGTGAACGGCTTCGGCGCCGACCCGTACGGCAACCAGCGCTCCGGATACACCGCCACCGCGACGATCAACCGCAGCGACTTCGGGCTCACGTTCAACGTCCCCCTCGACGGTGGCGGCGTCATGATCGGCGACCGCATCGACATCACCATCGAGGTCGAAGGAATCCTCCGCAAAACAGACGATCAGTAGGCACCGACGTACCGGTCCGCCAGGCCGAGCTGGTGGGTGCGGGTCACGGCCTCACTACGCGAGGTGACCTCGAGCTTGCGGTAGATCGAGTTGGTGTGCGATTTGACGGTGTGTGGCGAGATGTACAGCCGGTCACCGATCTCTCGCAACGACAGGTGCGTAGACAGCAACGGCAGCACGCGCAGTTCCGCGGCCGTGAGCGACGTTGCGCCGAGGGACGCCTCGCTGAACGAGGCCAGTTCCTGCTGCACCTCGTCGATCGCGCCGGGCAGGGAGCCGAGGTCGGGCCGCTGCGCGAGGATGTCGCGCGCCTGTCGGATGGCCGCGCCCGCGCCGGCCCGGTCGGAGACCGCTAGGTAGCAGCGGGCCAGCACCAGCAGCGCCTGCACGGACATTCCGGGCAATGCGTAGGTGAGCAGCGGTCTCAACCGGCCCGCCCGTCCGAGGTAGAGCCGTGCCCGGGTCAGATCGCCGGCGTGGAGCTCGGCCCGAGTGGCCCAGGCGTACACCAGGGCGCTGGTCCAGTAGTCCTCGAAGCCTCCAGCGTCCACGATGCGCACTGCACGCCGGGCGAGGGCCATCACCTCGGCCCAGTCAGCGTGCTCGGACGCCACGAAGCACCTTTCCGCCAGCACCATGGCCGCGAGTGGTGCGGCGTTGCCGGCGATGGCGTCCTCGTACGCGCGCACGAAGATCGGATCGGCCCGGTCGGGATCGCCCTCCAGCAGATAGGACAGGGCTTCGGTGTGCACCATTGTGGCCCGGTACGGGCTGGCTGGGCTCAGTCCGTCGTAGGCGAGCCGTGCGTCGCGCCGCATCTCCTCGGTGCCGCGCCGGAAAAGGATGGCGCGCAGATAGGCCAAGGTGGCCTCGATCGTGCTCCCGTCAGGCAGGATCCCGGCGCCAGGCGCACGTTCGGCGGCGTCCGCCCAGCGCTCGGCTTCGCCGGCCCGGCCGAGCAGCGCGAAGATCAACGCACCGTGCACCGCGATCGCCGCGTAGTGCTCGGCGCAACTCCGGTCCCGCAGCGGCTCCCTCCACTGCAGCACCGTCTCCACGCGGCCACTCGCCCAGGCCGGTTGGGACAGCTCGAGGACAAGGCCAGGCGCACGCCACGCCGACTGACCCCCGAGCCTGCCCGTTCAGCTAGTGAGGACATAATGCATCCGTGACGTCGACGACGGCGGGGCCAGCCTTCGAGACCAGCCGCGTGCACTCGTTGACGCGCCCCAATCTGGTCAGCGTCGGCACCATCGTCTGGCTGTCCAGCGAGCTCATGTTCTTCGCGGGCCTGTTCGCCATGTACTTCACGGTGCGCTCGGTGCACGCCGGGGACTGGCCCATGGCGCCGGTCCATCTCGATCTCCCGTACGCGCTGGTGTTCACGATCATCCTGGTGTCGTCCAGCATCACGTGTCAGCTCGGCGTGTTCGCGGCCGAACGCGGCAACGTCTACGGCCTGCGCTTCTGGTTCACCATCACCTTCGTCATGGGCCTGATCTTCCTCCTGGGCCAAGGCAACGAGTACCGGCTTCAGTACATGGAGCACGCCCAGCACCCCCTTGAGGGCGGTATGACGCTGGGTTCCTCCGGCTACGGCTCGGTGTTCTTCATTACCACCGGCTTCCACGGCCTGCACGTGCTTGGCGGGCTCATCGCCTTCATCCTGTTCCTCATGCGGACGACGCTGGGCCGCTTCACCCCGGCGCAGGCGACGGCTGCCATCGTTGTCTCGTACTACTGGCACTTCGTTGACATCGTGTGGATCGGACTGTTCGCGACCATCTACCTCATCAAATGACGGCATGACCACGGAGGGGAGGCGGCGATGAACACCCCACGAAACCGCTGCGCAAACAACGCTCCGCGGTTTCGCAGGGACCCCAAAACGATGAGCGACGGCAGCGAGCAGGCACGCGACGACGCCGAGATCGCTGCCGTCGACTTTCAGTGCGCCGTTCCCGTCACCGGCGCCGAAGACGATGACGAGCGCGCGGAGCAACCGCGTCGGCGCCGGGATCGCCCGACGCCGTCCGGCCCGGTGAGCCGGCGGTCGTACCGGCGCGTCACGAACGCGTTCGTCGTCCTGCTCGGGTTGTTCATGATGGGCGGCATCTACAGCCTGTTGGCTTCAGCCAGCAGTGCCCAGCAGACTGCCCGCCAGCCCGACGTCGCCAGGGGACGGCAGCTCTTCGAGATCAGCTGTATCACCTGCCACGGCGCGAATCTCCAGGGCGTGAACAGCCGCGGTCCGTCGCTGATCGGCACCGGCGGCGCGGCCACGTATTTCCAGATGACCACCGGCCGCATGCCCGCGGCACAGCAGGGCCCAGACCAGGCCCGCAAGCCGACGACGTTCACTGCGGACGAGATCAACGACATCGTCGCCTTCGTGCAAAGCGTGGCCGGCGGCCCCGAGAAGCCGACCGGCGATCTTCGCAACGACGCGGCCATGTCCGAAGGCGGCGAGCTGTTCCGCCTGAACTGCGCGTCGTGCCACAACTTCGCTGGCAAGGGCGCGCCGTTGTCGGCGGGCAAGATCGCGCCCGGCCTCAACGACGCCACCGACCTGGTGCTCTACACCGCCATGCTCACCGGCCCGGAGAACATGCCGGTATTCAGCAACAACCAGCTGACCCCGGACCAGAAGAAGGCGATCATCTCCTACATCCAGTCCCTGAAGTCGATGAAGGACCCCGGCGGTCTGGGGCTGGATCGCATCGGCCCGGTCAGCGAGGGCCTGGTCATCTGGGTGGTCGGCGTTGGCCTGCTGATGGGCGTAATCCTTTGGATCGGGGCGAAATCGTGAGCCACCCACCCGAGCCACGGATGCCCACTACCGACGAACTCGACGGGATGACCGCCGAGGAGGCGATGTTCGCCGGCGCCAACCAGGACGGGGTCCAGATCGTCCACCGGCGTGACCGGTTCCCGATTCCCGGCAGCAAGGTGGAGAAGCGCGCCGAGTTCGCGGTGTCGCTCGCCTTCGCCATCTCGTTCCTGGCCGCGATCGGTTTCATCATCGTGTTCATCGCGGTGCCGTTCGAGTTCCACATGCCGGGCAAGGGCAGCCAGACGTTCGCGATCTACACGCCCCTTCTCGGTGCGCTGCTCGGCATCTCACTTCTCGCGGTGGGCGTCGGGGCGGTGCTCTGGGCCAAGTGGCTCATGCCCGAGGAGGAGGCCGTCCAGGACCGACACGACGGCGCGTCGCCGGTCGAGGAGCAGATGTTGACCTCGGCCACGTTGATCAGTGGCCTGGAGGACACCGGACTGGCGCGCCGGTCGCTGCTCAAGTCCTCGCTGGGGCTGGCCGGATTGGGGCTCGGCATCGTTCCGCTGGTGGCGCTTGTCGGCGGCCTGATCAAGAAGCCCGGCCGCCAGCTTCAGACCACACTGTGGACCACCGGGGTCCCGGTCGTGTTCTCCAACGGCGCCCGGGTCGGCCCAGGCGATCTCCAGGCCGGCGGCATCGCCACCGTTTTCCCGGGCGTCCCCGGCGGAACCACGGCCGCGGATTCCCCCACCCTGCTGATCCGGCTGCGACCGGGCCAGGTGGTGCGCCCGCGGAGGGGGCAGGCCGGGTTCGGCTGGGGCGACTATGTCGCATTCTCCAAGATCTGCACGCACGCCGGGTGCCCCGCCTCGCTGTACGAGCAGCAGACCGGCCGGCTGCTGTGCCCGTGCCATCAGTCGCAATTCCTGGTCACAGAGGACGCCAGGCCCGTTTTCGGCCCGGCCACCCGGGCCCTGCCGAAGTTGCCGATCACCGTTCAGAAGACTGATGATGGAAGCACGTACTTCATTGCGGCTGGCCCGTATCGCGAGTCGATCGGGCCCGCCTACTGGGAGCGCCGATGAGAACACTGCACGAAACGAGCCGGTCCCGGTCATGACCGCCACCCCAACCGCCGCGCAGTTCGAGAAGCCACGCACCGTTCTCGGCAAGAGCGGCAAGGCGCTCGAGGACCGGCTCGGCATCGCTGGTGGCATCCGCAAGCAGCTGAACAAGGTCTTCCCAGACCACTGGTCGTTCATGATGGGCGAGATCGCGCTTTACTCGTTCATCGTGCTGCTGCTCACCGGCACCTACCTGTCGTTCTTCTTCGACGCGTCGATGGGCGAAGTCAAGTACGAGGGCAGCTACACGCCGCTGCGTGGCGTCGAGATGTCGCGGGCATACGCCTCCACGCTGCACATCTCGTTCGACGTGCGCGGTGGGCTGATCATGCGCCAGATCCACCACTGGGCGGCACTGCTGTTCATCGCCGCCATGACGATCCACATGTTCCGGATCTTCTTCACCGGCGCGTTCCGCAAGCCGCGTGAGCTGAACTGGTTCATCGGCATAACGCTGCTGACACTTGGCGTGGTCGAGGGCTTCGCGGGCTACTCCCTGCCCGACGACCTCCTCTCCGGCACAGGCCTGCGCATCGCGGACGCGATCATGCTCTCGATCCCGGTGATCGGCTCGTGGGTCTCGTTCCTCGTCGTCGGAGCAGAGTTCCCCGGCACCGAGATCGTCGGACGTCTTTATATCCTGCATGTGCTGCTCATCCCCGCCCTGATACTCGGCCTGATCGGGGCACACCTGGCCCTGGTCGTCAAACAGAAGCACACGACGTTCCCGGGTCCGGGCAACACCGAAACCACGGTCAAGGGCGAGCGCATCTACCCGATCTACGCCGCCAAGGCGGGCGGGTTCTTTTTCCTCGTCTTCGGTGTGCTGGCCGGCATCGGCGGCCTGGCGCAGATCAACCCGATCTGGCTGTACGGGCCGTACAACGCGGCCCAGGTTTCGTCCGGCTCGCAACCCGACTGGTACATGGCGTTTCTGGACGGCTCGACCCGTCTGATGCCGTCCTGGGAGACGCACCACCTGTTCGGCCACTACACCATCGCGGCACTGTTCTGGCCGACTATCGTCCTGCCCACGGTCTTGATCGCCCTGGCGCTCGCCTATCCCTTCATCGAGGCGCGGCTGACCCACGACCATGCGCCGCACAACCTGCTGCAACGCCCGCGTGACGTGCCCGTGCGCACCAGCCTCGGTGCGATGGCGATCACCTTTGTCATGGTGCTGTTCATCTCCGGCGGCAACGACGTCGTCGCCAAGGCGTTCGACATCTCCCTGAACGCGATGACGTGGTGGGGCCGTATCGCCATGCTGTTCGGGCCGCCGATCGCCTACCTGATCACCTACCGGATCTGCCTGGGCCTCCAGCGCCACGACCGTGAGGTGCTCGAGCACGGGATCGAGACCGGCATCATCAAGCGGCTGCCGAGTGGCGAGTTCATCGAGATCCACCAGCCGCTCGGTCCCGTCGACAGCCACGGCCACGGCCTGCTCGAGTACGCCGGTGCCCCGGTGCCCAAGCGGATGAACAAGCTCGGCAGCGTCGGGCGGGCCGTCAAGGGCTTCTTCCGTCCAGTGGTCGAGAAGGCCGAGATCCAGGAGGCGATCGAGGCTGCCGAGGCTGAGCACGCCGAGCGCACCCAGCCCGCCGAACGTCCCTCCGTCGGCGCGGGCATCGACGATTAGTCTTTGATCGCAGACCGATCCTCGCGCCCGCGAAACCCGACAGCGGAAACCGTGCACCGGGGCTTAGCCACTGCGCGATGAGCGCTCGCGCGAAGAGCAGATCGGCAGGCGCGGCGCCGAAGGCGCCGCATGCCAACGAGCGAAGCGAGCCACCGATGAGATGAGAGGGGCCGCCGCGGGCGGCCGCGATCATCGGTCCGCGATCAGCTAGAACGGGCGCGGGGGACGCGGGCTGTTCTGGCCGACGTAGTACTCGAACAGCAGCCCGGAGGCGCTGCCGAGGACGAACACCACACCGACGATCGCCAGCCAGAGCTGGGCTAAGGCCAGGCCCGCGCCGGCAATCGTGGCTGAGAGCCCGATCCCCAGCGGCCAGTAGCTGCCGGGCGAGAAGAACCCGAGCTCGCCGGCGCCCTCGGCGATCTCGGCATCCGGCCGGTCCTCGGGACGGGCGTCGATGCGCCGCGACACGAAGGCGAAGAACGTTCCGATGATCCCGCACAGCCCACCGGACAGGATCAGCGCGGCCACGCCGACCGGCTCGAGCCCGTTTCGGCTGTGATCGGTCCAGATCCCGTACACCGCGGCGAGCGCGAAGAGGAACACCGCCACCAACTGAAAGATGCGTGCTTCACTTCGCATGGCCGGTCCCTAACTACCGCGCCGAGCGCTGCGGTTGGTGTCGAAGGGATGCGTCGTGGTCGCCACCGGAACCTCGCCGATGGCAGCGAGCGCTTCAGGCTGGCGGGCCGGATCCAGTGGCCCCAGGGCGACCAGCGCCTTCTTGTACTCGGCGTACTTCTCTGGCGTCACGACCCGCACCTCGAAGTTCATCTGCGAGTGGTAGGTGCCGCACAGCTCAGCACATCGCCCGACGTAGTGGCCGGTCTGGAACGCGGTGAACTCGAACTGGTTGTCATGGCCGGGGGGCATGGGGATGACGTCACGCTTGAACAGGAACTCGGGCACCCAGAACGAGTGAATGACATCGCGGGAGTGCTCGACGATGCGGACCGTCTTCCCGACCGGAACGAGGAGGATCGGGATCTGGGTGGACGTGCCCACCGTGTCGGCGAAGTCGGGCACCTGGTTGCCTGTGTGGCCAGGCCACTTGGCGCCGGCGTCCATGTAGGTGAACCGCCAGTTCCACTTGAACGCCGTGACCACGACGGTGGTGTACGGGTGAGGCGTGCGCCTGTCCACGTAGTTCTCGACGACAACGGTCCGCCAGAACAGCACGCCGATGATGATGAACGGAATGGTGGTGTAGATACTCTCGATCATCAGGTGCTCACGGCGCTGCCTCGGTAGTTCAGGCCCCTTGCGGCGGTAGCGGATGCAGCACCAGAAGATCAGGCCCCACACAATGCAGCCAACGGTGAGCGCGGCGACGGACGCCCACGACCAAAGCACCCGCATCCGGGTGGCCTGCTCGGTGACACCAGTGGGCCACCCGAACCGCAGGTGTGCTTCCCACTCTTTGGCGCTGCAGCCGCTGAGCACCAGCGAGGCGGAGACAGCCAGGCCGGTTAGGAATCCGGTCCGCAGCCATCTCCGATGACGCATGAAACCGTGCCCTCTCGCGGCAGCCCGGCGCCGGCCCACCCGGAACCGTCCAACTGGACCGGAGCCTAGCGGACCCAACCGGACGCACTGCGGAGCGCCCCGGCCCCCGGCACCGGGGTGGTCCGCGATACTGGACGGGTGTGCGGGCTGATCGGATTCCTGTCCAGTTCGGGATCGGCGGGGACGGCTAAGGGCCTCGTCGAGGACTCCTTGGTGGACATGCGCCACCGTGGTCCGGATGAGGGCGGCGCGTGGTCCGACGACGACGTCGTGATCGGGTTCCGACGCCTCTCGATCATCGACCTCGACCATTCGCACCAGCCGCTCCCCTACCTCGATGGCCGGTACTGGTTGATCTTCAACGGCGAGATCTACAACTATCTGGAGCTGCGCCGCCGCCTGGCGGACCAGTTCGGTGCCCAGTTCCAGACGGACGGCGACGGGGAGGCCATCGTCGCCGCGTACCACTACCTCGGTGAAGACTGTGTGCGCGAACTGCGCGGCATGTTCGCGTTCCTCATCTGGGACACCCACGAGAAGACGATGTTCGGGGCGCGCGATTGGTTCGGCATCAAACCGCTCTATACCTACACCGACGAACGAGGCACGTTCTTCGCCAGTGAGAAGAAGGCGCTGCTAGACGTCGCGCCTGACCGCGTGCGCGCCGAACTCAACAACACCGCGCTCCAGCACTACCTGACGTTGCAATATGTGCCCGAGCCGGCGTCGATGCACAAGGCCATCACCCGCGTCGAGTCCGGGACGTGCTTCCGGCTGCGCCCAGGTGAGTCCCTCGAGCCGCGTCGCTACTTTCGGCCGGACTTCACCGCCCGTCCGGCGCACGCGCCCGAGCGTTTGTACGCACGCATCACTACCGTGCTCGAAGACTCGGTGGCCAAGCACATGCGGGCCGACGTCACGGTGGGCTCGTTCCTGTCCGGCGGGATCGATTCCACAGTCGTGGCGGCGTTGGCCAAACGGCTCAACCCCAACCTGCTCACGTTCACGGCCTCGTTCGAACGGTCCGGCTACTCCGAGGCCGACGTCGCCGCCGAATCGGCCAAGGCCCTTGGCGTCGAGCACATCATCACCACCGTGTCCGCCGAGGACATGATGCAGACCCTGCCGTTGATCGTGTGGTATCTCGACGACCCCGTCGCCGATCCGGCCCTCGTGCCGCTGTACTTCGTGGCTCGTGAGGCGCGCAAGCACGTCAAAGTCGTGCTGTCCGGCGAGGGTGCCGACGAGCTGTTCGGTGGCTACCAGATCTACCACGAGCCGATCTCCCT
>DATAEG010000132.1:0-20421 GCA_036258135.1 Jatrophihabitantaceae bacterium
ACGGAAAGATCGTGTTCGGCCTGGATGACGTCGAACAGCCCGGCCAGCTCATCCGGCACCAGCGAGTGGATGTAGTGCGCTGCGATCGCCAGGTCGGTCTTCGCCAAGGTCATCTCGACGTTGGACACGAACGTGCGGAAAAAGTGCCACTGCTCGTGCATGTCGGCGAGGACGTCGTCGAATCCGGCGGCGCGGGCGGCTTGCAGCCCGGTGCCGACGCCGAACCAGCCCGGGACGATCTGCCTCGACTGCGTCCAGCCGAACACCCACGGGATGGCCCGCAAGCCCTCGATGCCGCCGCCGGAGTCGGGTCGGCGGGCCGGGCGCGAGCCGATGTTCAGCAGTCCCAGCTGTTCGACCGGGGTCGAGGCGAGGAAGTAGGCGGGCAGATCCGGGTCCTCGAGCAGACGGCGGTAGGCGGTGAAGGCGGCGTCGCTCACCGCTTCCATGCACTCGTCCCATTGCGCGAGGCGGGCGGCGGGCTGCCGCGAGGTGCGGTGCAACGTCGACGCCTGAAGGACGGCGGAGACGGTGAGCTCGAGGTTCTCCCGGGCCATGTCTGGCAGGGCGTACTTGTCGCTGATCACCTCGCCCTGCTCGGTGAACTTGATCTCCCCGTCGAGAACGCCCCAGGGCTGGGCCAGGATCGCGTCGTAGGTGGGCCCACCGCCGCGGCCGACCGTGCCGCCGCGGCCGTGGAAGAGCCGGAGACGGACGCCGTGCCCGGCGGCCACGTCCCGCAGCGTGCGTTGCGCCTTGTGGATCTCCCACTGCGACGTGGTCACGCCCGCTTCCTTGTTCGAGTCCGAGTAGCCGAGCATCACCTCCTGCACGTCTCCCCGCAGCCGCACGACGAGCCGGTAGCCGGGGTCGCTGAGCAGCTCGTCGATCAGCTGGCCGGCTCGGCGTAGCTCGTCGACGGTCTCCAGCAGCGGCACGAACCCGATGCGGGCGTAGCCGCCGTGGATGTCGAGCAGGCCAGCTTCGCGGGCCAGAACGCATGCGGCGAGGACGTCGTCGGCGCCGCGGCACATCGAGATGATGTAGCTCTCGATGATCTCCGGTCCGTAGGTCTCCAGCGCGTCGCGGATCTCGGTGAAGACGGCGAATGTGCGCGCGCCGGCCTCGTCGAGGGGCGGTGGCGACGGCGCCAGCGGGCGGCGCGAGCTCAGCTCCGTGGAGAGCAGCCGCCGCCTGTCGTCGCGGGGGACGTCGGCGTAGCACGAGGTGCCCTCTTGGACGCGGTCGACGAGTTGCCCGACCGCGTAGTGGTGGGCGTCGGCGTGCTCGCGGACGTCCATGGTGGCCAGGTGCAGTCCGGTCACGGCGAGTGTCCGCATTGCGCGGGCGAACACTCCGTCGGCGACCAGCCCGCCGCTGCTCGCGCGCAGCGCTTGGTCGATCACGGCCAGGTCGGCCAGCAGCTCACCGCCGTCGCGGTAGTCACGGTGGGGCACGTGCAGGAGGCCCTCGCTCACCCGCCGCACGGTGTTCGCGATCTTGAGCTTCATGTAGGAAAGCTTGAGCCGGTACGGCTCCTCCGTATTGATGCGACGGACCCGTTCGTCGAGCTCGGGCAGCCGTTCGGCGTCCACGGCCAGCGAGGACAGCAGGCCTTCGGAGATGTCCGCCACCGATGTCGAGGACGAGAGCGCGTCGATGAGGTCGTCCAGCAGGCGGGTGGCAAGCCCCGCGGCCTGCCGATGTTGCAGCTGAAGTACCGCCCGGGTCACCTGGGACGTCACGTTCGGGTTGCCGTCCCGGTCGCCGCCGATCCAGGTCCCGAACGTCAACGGCCGCGCCGTCATGGGCAGCTCGACGCCGTGCTCGGCCATCTCCTCGGCGAGGTCGGTCAGCAGGTCCGGCAGGGACTCGGTGACGATCTGAGCCAGGTAGTACAGCGCGTTGCGTGCCTCGTCCACGGGTGTGGGCCGCTCCAGCCGCAGCTCGTCGGTTTGCCAGATAAGGTCCACGATCTCGCCGAGCCGGCGGTCTTGACGACGCCGCGCGGCGCTGTCGGGCGGGGTGGGGTCGGCGAGGATGTCGGCGATGGTCCGCAGCTTGCTCAGGATCGACCGCCGGCTCGCCTCGGTGGGGTGCGCGGTAAAGACGGGCCGGACCCCGAGCCCACTCACCGCCTTACCCAGCCCGGCACCGCCGGCCTCTTCCGCGACGGCACCGACTGAGCGCACCAGCCACCGCTCGCTCTCGGGCCGGGCATCGAGCCCGCGGACGCGATGGACCTGCTCGGCTACGTTGGCGAGGTAGAAGTACGCCGAAAAGGCTCGAACGAGGGCCGTCGCGGTGGGCAGCGAAGCGTCCGCCAGCTGGGCCCGCACCGCCTCGGCGGCGGCGCCACCCTCCGCGGCGCCGGTCGCCTCCTTGCTCTGCTTGGTCAGGGCGCGGACCCGTTCGACCTGGTCGAGCAGCTCCGGACCGTTCTGCCGCACCAGGGCCTCGCCGAGCAACCGGCCCACGCGGCGCACATCCGCACGGAGATCGGCGTCCACGTCCCCGGCCACGGCTACGCCGAGGTCGGCGGTAGGCGTCGAGGCGATCCGGTCGGTCACAGATGTGATCCTTGCCTATGGCTACCCACGGCGGGATTTCGCCTTCGTGACGCGACGGTTTCCGCACGTACCGTTGCGGGCTTCCGGTTTACGGCTGGGCATAGGGCAGGTAAGGTTCCGGCCGCGGGTGAGTGACTTATCGCAGGCGCTTCGGTGTCGTCACTAGCCTTCCGGGGGATTCGGGGAACGGCAGTTGCGAATGCGATGCGCAGCGGCCGTACGGGGGATGCATGAGCGGCGCTGTCGGCGTTGCCGACCACGAGGACATCGACGATCTCGTCGGTCTTCGTGGATCGCGGCGCAGCGGTTCGGATTCGAGCGTGCCCCTTGGACGGGCGCACCTCATCGTTCGAAGTCTCGCGCGGATACGCGCCATCCCGGCGCGACCGGTGGCGAGACGCACCTGGGTCACGCGCTACACCCGCGGTCTGGTGCTGTCCGACTTCCTGGCCGCGTGTATTGGCGCGACCGCGGCCTTCGTGCTGCGGCTACCGGACACGCCAAGAGCCGCCGAGGCGACCACGGCGAAATTCGGGCCCTGGGTGGCCGCGTTCCCGTTCCTCTGGGTCGGCGTCACATGGCTGATGGATGCCTACGGCAGACGCGTCGTCGGCCTCGGCGCCGAGGAATACCACAGGTGCGTCCGCGCGTTCATCGCCATTCTGGCCGCGGTGGCCGTCGTGTCTTACGGCCTGAAGGCGGCCGTGCCGCGCGGCGTGGTGGTGATCGCGTTGCCGCTCGTGCTGGTACTCACGCTCGTGGGCCGTTACATCGCCCGGAAGGCCTTGCACCATGCCCGGGCGAAAGGCCGGGCGCACAACCGGGTAGTTGTGGTCGGCGACGCCGATTCAGTGGCCGACCTCGCCGAGCGCCTCCAGCACGACTCCTACGCCGGCATGCATGTCGTCGGCGCTTGTGTGCCGGCAGCTGAGCTGACCGACGACCGCGCTCGGGACGAACTCGTCCGCGGCGGCGTTCGGGTCCTCGGCGATCTCGACGACGTGGTCGGTGCCGTCGGCCGTTCCAACGCGGACACGGTGGCCGTCACGTCCAGCCATGCGTTCGGCCCACAGCGGCTCCGTGAACTGGGCTGGCAGATGGAGCGCATAGACGCCGACATGGTCGTGGCCCCTGGCCTCGTGGAGGTGGCGGGTCCGCGGCTGCACATCCGTCCGGTCACCGGGCTGCCCCTGTTGCACGTGGAGAAGCCAGAGTTCGCCGGTGGCAAGCGGGTGCTCAAGGGCATCACCGACCGCGTGGCCTCGGTGGCGATGCTGATCCTGCTCGCCCCCTTGCTGGCCGGGATCTGGCTGGCGGTCCGGCTCACCTCGCCAGGTCCGGGCTTCTTCAAGCAGGTCCGGGTCGGCAAGGACGGCAAGGAGTTCCGGATCTGGAAGTTCCGTTCGATGTATCTTGACGCTGAGGACCGTCTCGCGTCCCTGCAATCGCAAAACGACGGCAACGGCGTCTTGTTCAAGATAAAGAACGATCCCCGCGTGACCCCCGTTGGGGCTTTTCTTCGCAAATGGTCTCTGGATGAACTTCCTCAGCTGTTCAACGTCGTGAACGGCACGATGTCACTGGTCGGACCGCGCCCGCCTCTCCCCTCCGAGGTCGAGCAGTACGGCCAGGACGTGCGCCGCCGCCTCCTGGTCCGGCCGGGTCTGACCGGGCTGTGGCAGGTCAGCGGACGTAGCGACTTGACGTGGGAGGAGTCCGTCCGGCTGGATCTGCGGTATGTGGAGAATTGGTCGTTCACCACGGATCTGCTGATCTTGTGGAAGACAATATGGGCTGTGGCGAAAGGGTCCGGAGCGTACTGATCCTGTTCGGCCGGACTGAACGCACTGCGTGGAGGGGACGCACCATGAATTGGACTGTTCGACGTGCCGCGCTTGCGGCGTTGTCATGTGCCACCGCATTCGTTCTGCTGGCACAAGATGCATTGGCGGCGACGTTGCCGCCGGCGACCGTATCCACCAACCCGGCCAACTGGACGCCGAACGTCGTCAGCGCCGACGCGACGGTACGGCAGATCGTGCAGTGCGGCTCGATGATGTACGCGGTCGGCACGTTCACGCAGGTGGCTCAGCCCGGGGGTGCGAAGATCACCCGCAACAACGTCTTCGCGTTCAGCGCCACGACCGGCGTGATCTCCTCATGGAACCCCAACGCCAACGCGACCGTCTACGGCATCGCGCTCAACAGCGACTGCTCGGCGGCGTACCTGGTCGGCTCATTCAGCGCCGTCGGCGGAGTGTCGATCAGGTACCTGGCGAAGGTCAACACCACTACGGGCGCGGCGATCACGGCGTTCAAGCCGGCGCCGAACAATAGCCTCCAGAGCGTCGCGTACGCACAGGGCAGGGTCTTCGCCGGCGGCTACTACACCGCGATCGGCGGATCGAGCCACCACTACCTATCCTCGTTGGACCCGACGACCGGTGCGGCCACCAGCTACACCAACGGCATCGTGATCTCGGGCCAGATTCCGGGGAAGTCGCCGAGCCCGATCAAGGTGTACAAGATCATCCCGAACCCGGCGCAGACCCGGGTCTTGGTGCTCGGCGCGTTCACCACGGTCAACGGCGCCACACGCTGGGAGGCGTTCGTCTTCGACATGGGTGCCTCGTCGGCCACTCTGGACGCCTGGTACGCGCCCGGCCTGACACTGGGCTGCGCGTCCGGCTTCGCGTTCTTCGCCCGGTCCGGCAACTGGTCGCCGGACGGCAACAAGATCTACCTGGCCACCACCGGCGGTGTCGGGGGCCGCTCGCCGTACTGCGACATGCTGGCGCAGTTCCCGAGTGCGCCGAACTCCAACACGCATGAAGACTGGCGCAACCTGACCGGCTGCGACTCGCTATATGCCGTCGCCGCCGACAGCACCGACGTCTACATCGGCGGTCACGAGCGCTGGGCGGACAACCCGAACGGGTGCGACAGCGCCGGTCCGGGCGCGCTGCCGCGGCCGGGGGTCGGATCGATCCAGGTGGCCAACGGCAAGGCGAACGCGTGGAATCCGACCAGGGACCGCGGGCACGGCGCGGACGACGCGATCCGTACCTCCGCCGGCCTGTGGGTCGTTTCCGACACGTTCTTCAACAGTGTGAAATGCGGCGGCGAGTACCACCCGGGTATCTGCTTCTTCCCGAACGCATGAAGGTGACTGTCCGGGTCGTCGCGTGGGTGACGTGGTGCACATTCCAAGATCAGCCGTTGGGAAGGCGGACGGCATCGGGCAGCAGGTAGACTTCCCGCTCGGTCGGTGCCGGGCTGAATGCCACCGAATCGGGGGAATCTGGGGCTATGGCGACGGAAAGTGATGACGGCTGCGCTGTGCGCGTCGCCATCGCGGCTGGGCGGCTGCTCGTCGAGGAACGGGGTCGCCCCCGCGAGGTTGACGAGGACACCGCAGACGTGGCCGCGGATCGGCTGATCCGCGAGCTACTGGCGGACGCGCACCCGACCGACGTCATCCTTTCCGAGGAGCTCGCGTCCTCGGGTGATCGCCAGACCGCCGAGCGGGTGTGGATCGTCGACCCGCTGGACGGCACTCGCGAGTACAACGAGAACGGCCGCACGGACTGGGCGGTCCACGTAGCCCTCTGGCAGTCGGGACAGCTGGTCGCCGGCGTGGTGGCGCTGCCCGCCCGAAACGCCGTCTGGTCGACCGCAGACCCCGTTCCGGCGCAGCCGCCCGCGCGGATCCGGCGCATCGCGGTGTCACGTTCGCGGCCGCCGGCGTGGGCGGTGGAGGTGGCCGCGGCCTTCGGCGCGGAGCTCGTTCCGATGGGTTCGGCCGGCGCCAAGACGGTGGCCACGCTGACCGGCGAGGTGGACGCGTACCTGCACGACGGCGGGCAATACGAGTGGGACTCCGCAGCCCCGGCGGTGGTCGCGAGACACTACGGGATGCACGTGTCCCGCGCCGACGGCTCGGCGCTCGAATACAACAAGCCGGACCCGTGGTCGCCGGACCTGGTCGTGTGCTCGCCGAGCCACGCGGCCCGCCTACTGACCGTGATCGCCTGCGCGCGGACCGGCCTCCGCGATGCGAAGGAGCACGTTTCGTGACCGTCACGCCGGACTATCGGCTTAGCCAGCTCGACGTGCTCGAGTCCGAGGCGATCTACATCTTCCGCGAGGTCGTCGCGGAGTTCGAGCGGCCGGCGCTGCTGTTCAGCGGCGGCAAGGACTCGATCGTCATGCTGCGCGTGGCGGAGAAGGCGTTCGCCCCGGCGCGCATCCCGTTCCCCGTCGTTCACATCGATACCGGCCATAACTTCCCCGAGGTCCTCGCCTTCCGCGACAAGCGGGTGGCAGAGCTGGGGCTGCGGCTCGTCGTCGGCTCGGTACAGGAGGCCATCGACAAGGGCCAGCTCGTGGAGCCGCGCGGCCCGCGGGCCAGCCGCAACCGACTCCAGACGTCGGTGCTGCTCGAGACGGTCGAGGCGCACGGGTTCCAGGCGTTGTTCGGTGGCGCCCACCGCGACGAGGAGAAGGCGCGCGCCAAGGAGCGGGTGCTCTCCTTCCGCGACGGGTTCGGCCAGTGGGACCCGAAGGACCAGCGCCCTGAGCTATGGAACCTGTACAACACGCGGCTTAATCACGGCGAGTCGATGCGCGTGTTCCCCCTGTCGAACTGGACCGAGATCGACGTCTGGAGCTACATCGAGCGCGAGGGCCTCGAGTTGCCGTCCATTTACTACGCGCACAAGCGCCAGGTGTTCGAGCGCGACGGCATGCTGCTGTACGACGCGCCGCCGGCCAACCGGATCGAGGACGAACCGCCGTTCGAGGCCACCGTGCGGTTCCGGACCGTCGGCGACATCTCCTGCACCGGCGCTGTGGAGTCGTTGGCGTTCACGATCGACGAGGTGATCGCGGAGATCTCGGCGAGCCGCATCACCGAGCGCGGTGAGACGCGCGCCGACGACCGCACCGCGGAAGCGGCGATGGAAGACCGCAAACGGGAAGGGTATTTCTGATGGAGTTGCTCCGATTCGCCACGGCCGGCTCGGTCGATGACGGCAAGAGCACGCTCATCGGCCGGTTGCTCTACGACACGAAGTCGATCTTCATCGACCAGCTTGCCGCCGTCGAGCGGGTCAGCCGGGAACGCGGCGACGAGTACACCAACCTGGCGCTGCTCACCGACGGCCTGCGCGCCGAGCGCGAACAGGGCATCACCATCGACGTTGCCTACCGCTACTTCTCGACGCCGCGGCGCAGTTTCATCATCGCCGACACGCCCGGCCACATTCAGTACACGCGCAACATGGTCACCGGCGCTTCCACCGCCGACCTCGCCGTCGTGCTCGTCGACGCGCGCAAGGGCCTGCTGGAGCAGAGCCGGCGGCACGCGTTCTTGACCTCGCTGCTGCGGGTTCCCCACATCCTCGTCGCGATCAACAAGATGGACCTGGTCGACTGGGACCAGGCCGTGTTCGAGCGCATCCGCGAGGACCTCGAGATCTTCGCGGCCAGGCTCGAGGTGCAGGACATCGCGGTCATCCCGATCTCGGCGCTGCACGGCGACAACGTCGTCACGCGTTCGGACGTCTCGCCGTGGTACGAGGGCCCGTCTCTGCTGCACCACCTCGAGAACGTGCACGTCTCCGGAGACCGGAACCTGATCGACACGCGGCTGCCCGTGCAGTACGTCATCCGTCCGCACGACTCCCGCCACCTGGACTATCGCGGGTATGCCGGCACGATCGCGGGCGGCGTCATCCGGGTAGGCGACGAGGTCGCCGTCCTGCCGAGCGGCCTGACCAGCACAGTCGTCGCGATCGACAGCCCGTCCGGGCCGGTCGAGACGGCGTTCGCGCCGATGGCGGTCACGGTGCGGCTGGCCGACGACATCGATGTCTCGCGCGGTGACATGATCTGCCGCCCGCGCAACCAGCCGTCGACGCGACAGGACATCGACGCGATGCTGTGCTGGATGGTGGACACGCCGCTGCGCAAGGGTACGAAGCTGGCCATCAAGCACACCACCCGCAGCGCCCGGGCCGTCGTCCGTGAACTCCAGTACCGCCTGGACGTGAACACGCTGCACCGCATTCCGGAACCGGAGAGCCTGCGGCTCAACGACATCGGCCGGGTGCAGCTGCGCACTACGGCCCCGTTGCTGTGCGACCCGTACTCGCGCAACCGGGCCACCGGCGGTTTCGTCTTGATCGACGAGAGCACGAACCGGACCGTCGGCGCCGGGATGATCCTCGACAACTGATCATCGCCATGACGACGCTCACTCACCGGGAGGACCACACCGTGTCGCGAGCGGCGGACCCCGAGTTCGCCGCCGTGGCACGCGGCGGGGCCGCCAGCATCTTCGGCGCGGTGGTCGCCGCGCTCGCGAACTTGGCGCTCGTCGTCGTAGTGGCGCACGGCGTGGACCGGGTCCGCGCCGGTGAATTCTTCGTGCTGACGTCAGTCTTCCTGGTCGCTGAGATCCTTTGCCGGCTCGGTGCGGACACCAGCGTCGTCTACTTCGTCGCCCGGTGGCTGAAGTTGGACCAGGGCGCGCTTATCCGACCTGGGCTGCAGGCGGCGTTCGTCCCTGCGGTCACCGCGGCCAGCCTCGTGGCCGCCGGGTTGTTCTTCTTCGCCGCGCCGATGCTCGACGTTGTCGTGAAGGGCCCGGTGGGCGGTCAAGCCGTCACGCTGCTGCGGGTGCTCGCCGTGTTCCTTCCGGTCGCGGTGTTCTACGACTTGGTTATCGGCGCGACGCGTGGCTTCGGCTCGATGCGCCCCACGGTGCTCGTGGAGAAGATGGGCCGGCCTGTCCTCCAGCTGGTGCTGGTGTGGATAGCCGTGCTCGTCGGTTGGGGCTCGAGCCTGTCGACGGCCTGGGTGGTGCCGTACGCTGTCGCCGCGGCAGCGGCCGTTTGGATGCTGCATCAGCTCGGTGTGCCGCACCGAGCCCCGCGCCGCCGGTACCGGACGCAGCGGGCCGTCAGCATCGAGTTCTGGAAGTTCACCGCCCCGCGCGGCGCGGCCGGTCTGGCGCAGGTGCTGATGCAGCGCCTTGACATCATCTTGGTGGCTGCTCTCGTCGGGCTGCGCGCCGCCGCCATTTACACCGCGGCGACGCGGTTCATGGTCGTCGGGCAATTCGTCAACCAAGCG
Organism: Jatrophihabitantaceae bacterium; assembly: GCA_036258135.1. Lineage (GTDB taxonomy): Bacteria > Actinomycetota > Actinomycetes > Mycobacteriales > Jatrophihabitantaceae > DATAEG01. Next base: position 9,708 of record DATAEG010000132.1, read on the forward strand.
GTGTCGCTGCCGGTCCAGCCACGGCTGAGCTCGTTGCTCGCGGTGCACGACAAGATCGGCGCGAAGGCGCTCTATCGCGTATCGACGACGTGGCTGGTGCTCTTGATGTGGCCGCTGTTCGGCGCCTGCATCGCGCTCGCGCCGACCTACCTCGCGGTGTTCGGCCGCGGCTACCGCGACGCGGTTGCCGTCGTCGTCCTCCTGTCGCTCTCGATGCTCCTCGCCAGTGCCTGCGGTGTCGTAGACAGCGTGATCATCATGGCCGGCCGGACGTCCTGGAACCTGGCCACGACCCTGCTCGCGCTGGCGGTGAACGTCGGTGTGGATCTTTGGTTGATTCCGGAGCACGGCATCGTCGGCGCGGCGATCGGCTGGTGTGCGGCGGTGGTGGCGTCGAACCTCGTGCCGCTCGCGCTGGCCTGGTTCGGACTCGGCCTGCATCCCTACGGCATGAGTGTCGGCGTTGCGGTGCTGCTCACCGGCCTGGGCTTCGTCGTCCTCCCCACCGTGGTCGCACTGGTCACGGGAAACCAGCTCGTAGTTGCGGGTGTGCTGGTCATCGCGACGGCCGTCTTGGCCGCCGCGATCTGGCGCGGTCGCTACCTCTTTGCCCTCGAAGGTCTCCTACGACGTCGAATTGTGGTGGATACATGACTGGCAACCCTCCGAAAAAAAGCGGCCGCCTCGGATGGTGGGTCGCTGGCGCGCTCGCGCTCGTCCTCGTCGTCGGCGCGATCGTGATCCTGCCGCGGCTCGGCGACGACCCGAAGCACGACGCGAGCGTGCCGACGGGCGGGTCCTCCGCACCGACCAGCGTGTCGTCGGCGCCGCAGCTGACCACGCCCGACGGTCCGCCAGTGCCGGCCAGCGGCGCGTACGTCGGTGCCTGGGTGCGTCCTGAGCCGTTCAGCCAGCCTGGCCGCGTCGCCGCGGTGCGCCGGTTCGAGTCGCAGATCGGCACGCGGCTGAAGCTCGTCCACCTGTATCGGCGGTGGGAGGATCCGATCGGCACCCGCAGCGACCTTGCCTTCGCACGGCGCGGCAGCTACATCCAGCTCTCCTGGGGGACGCCCGATCTGAAGCTGGTGACGGACGGCTCGCAGGACAAGCTGATTGCGCAGCGCGCCCGGCAGATCAAGGCACTGCCGACGAAGGTGCTGCTCCAGATCCGCTGGGAAATGGACCGGCCGAACCTGCGCAACGTGATCCACGGCCCAGCGACGTACATCGAATCGTGGAAGCACATCCGGGCGATCTTCGCCAGACAGCACGTGACGAATGTGGGCTGGGCGTGGTGCCCGACGGCGGCCGGCTTCGGTACCGGGCTGGCGCAGAAGTACTACCCGGGTGACCGTTGGGTCGACTGGATCTGCGCCGACGTCTATCCGACCGAGCCGTGGATCAAGGGCAAGTACGAGTCGTTCCCGACACTGGCGCAACCGTTCATGGCATGGGCGGCGACGCATCCGACAAAGCCGATCCTGATCGGCGAGATGGGCGTCGGCGTCACCTACGGCAAGCGGCGGCCCAGGTGGATCCACGAGGCGCAGCGTTACATCACCGCGCACCCGCAGATCAAGGCCATCTCGTGGTTCGACGAGAACAAGCCGGACAGCCCCGCGTACTACGACCTCGCGTTGCGCGACCGGCCGTCCCTGGCGGCGTTCGCCAGCCTCGCCATGAATCCGTACTTCCAGCCATGATCGGGTGTAGCCGCGGTGACTGACGTCGGATTCATCGGGGGATTCGGTCGCAGCGGCTCCACGCTGCTCGAACGGATCATCGCCGAGCTGCCCGGGGTGTGCGCACTCGGCGAGGTGCTGCACATGTGGGAGCGGGGCGTCCGCGACAACGAGCTGTGTGCCTGCGGGCAGCACTTCCACGACTGCCCGTTCTGGCGCCTGGTCGGCGCGGAGGCGTTCGGCGGCTGGGAACACGTCGACGTCGGCGTCGTGTCGCGGATGCACGGCCAGGTCGACCGGACCCGGTTCATCCCTGCCGATCTTGTCGCCGGAAGGCTGTCGGCGCGGCACGCTCGCGCCCGTGCCTACGCCGACTATTTCGCCCGGGTCTATGCGGCCGCGGCGAAGGTGAGTGGCGCGCAGATCGTGGTCGATTCCAGCAAGAACGCGTCCACCGCCTACGCCCTGCGCACGCACGTGGACGTTGCGCTGCGCGTCCTTCATGTGATCCGCGACAGCCGTGGGGTGGCGTACTCCTGGACCAAGCGGGTGGCCCGGCCGGAGGCCGCGGCCGCCGGTGAGCACCCGTGGATGGAGCAGTATTCGCCGGGCGCCTCGGCGCTCCTCTGGGACGCGCACAATTTGGCGTTCGCCGCGCTCGGCCGGACGGGCGTGCCGGTCCGGCGGGTCTTCTATGAGCGGTTCCTGGCCGCACCACAGGAGACGGTCGCGACGATCGCGGACTTCCTCGGCGTCGGCGTCGGGGATACGTCGTGCTTCCTCGATAGCAGCACGGTGCGGCTGGGCAGCACGCACCAGGTGGCGGGCAATCCGATGCGGTTCCACACTGGCGAGCTGCGCCTTCGCGCGGACGAGGCATGGCGAGCGAACTTCCCCAGGACCCGCGCCCAGCTCGTGTCGATCCTGACGGCTCCGTTGATGCTGCGCTACGGCTACCGGCTGTCCACGCATCCCGCCGGCAGGCGCGCCTGATGGGCGACATTTTGGGCGCCGCGTCCGTCGAGGTCGTCATCCCGACCCGGGGCAACCGTCCTGAGCTGCTCGCCCGTGCCGTCGCGTCCGCGGCCGCCCAGGAGTACCCCGGCGACCTGGGGATCGCCATCGTCTTCGACGACGCTGAACCTGCCCTGCCGGCCGTCGACGCGGCCGTCCCGATCCGGATGATCACCAACTACCGCACCCCCGGCCTGGCCGGTACGCGTAACTCCGGCATCGAGACCAGTGCAGCCGACCTGGTCGCGTTCCTGGACGACGACGACCGCTGGCTGCCCGGCAAGCTGGCCCGGCAGACCGAGCGGCTGGTGCAGTCCGGGCAGGACTTCGCCACGACGGCGATGGTCGTTGACTTCCAGGGCACCGAGTCGGCTCGGCGGGCCGGGTGTACAGAGGTGACGCACGAGCAGCTGACCGCTTCACGGATGGCCATGCTGCACTCGTCGACGTTCCTCGTCCGGCGCGCCGCGCTGCTGGATGCGGGGATGGTCGACGAGGCGGCACCGTTCGGCCAGAACGAGGACTGGGATCTGCTGCTCCGGTTCAGCCGTAAGGCACCGATCGTGCACGTCGACGAACCGCTGGTGGCGGTGCAGTGGGGGAGCACGTCGATGTTCGCCCAGGCGTGGCAGGCGAAGATCGACGGCCTGAACTGGATACTGAGCCGGCACGAAGACGTCCGCGGCAACGATGCCGGCCACGCTCGGGTGCTCGGCCAGATCGCGTTTGCGCAGGCGGCCCTCCGACAACGCGGCCCGGCCTTCCGGACCGCAGCGCGCGCCGCGCGGACCAGGTGGCGTGAGCCGCGCGCGTACCTCGCGATGCTCGCCGCCACCGGGATCGTCTCGGCGGAACGGATTCTGCGCACGCTGCACAAGCGCGGTCACGGGATCTGACCGCTATGACGTCACTCGCCCGGTGGAGGCTCCGACCCGAAGGTGATCGACCCGTCCGGCACCACGGCGTCCGGCCACACCCGAGCGCCGCCGCGCAATTGGACGTACCGGCCGACGACGGCGCGGTCGCCGATCACGCAGTCCTCGACCACCGCGCCGTCGCGCACGACCGCGCCGAAGCCGAGCGCCGATCGGCGCACCAAGGCCCCGGCGCCCACGAACGCGCCGTCGAACAGCACGGACCCGTCGACCTGGGCACCGTCGGCGATCTCGGCCTCGCTGCCGACCGCGCTCCCGCCGGTGACAACAGCCGAGGCGGCGACCTTCGACGTTCCGACGAACAGCGCCTCGCCGGTCGGCCGGGGCAGCGCACTGGACGCGATGACGCCGCGGACCAGGTCGGCCGATCCTGCGACGAAGTCCGACGGCCGACCCACGTCTCGCCAGTAGCCGTCGTCCAGATACCCGGCCACGACGGCGCCCGAGTTCAGCAGGCCAGGAAATGTCTCGCGCTCGACGGAGACCGGCCGGCCCGCTGGGATCGAGTCGACGACCCCGCGGCGGAAGACGTACGCGCCTGCGTTGATCTGGTCCGATGCCGGCGTGGGCGTCTTCTCGAGGAACGCGAGGACGCGGCCGTCGGCGTCCGTCGGCACGCAGCCGTACTGGCGCGGGTCGTCCACCTTGGTCAGATACAGCGTCACGTCCGCGTGGGCCGCACGATGCTTGGCGAGCAGGCGAGGTATGTCGACCGCGCTGAGTACGTCGCCGTTGAAGATGAGCGTGGTGTCGCCGCGCAGCCGATCCGCGACGTTGCGGATGGCTCCACCGGTGCCAAGCGGTTCCTCTTCGACCACGTACTCCAGCTCGACGCCCAGACCGGCACCGGTTCCGAAGTACGACTCGAACACCTCAGCGCGGTAGCTGGTGCCGAGAACGACGTGCTGCACCCCGGCGTCGCGAACGCGTGCCACGAGGTGCGCGAGCAGCGGCACCCCTGCAGTCGGCAGCATCGGCTTGGGAACCGACAGTGTGAGCGGGCGCAGCCGGGTGCCAAGGCCGCCCACCAGGATGACGGCGTCGACGCCCCCACGGAAGTCGCCCTTCACGCCCGCAAGCATGTCAAAGCCCCTGCCGGCCCGATACCCGCTCCGGGCAACACATCAGGAATTGCCCCGGCCAATATCAGTCCGGCCCATCTGCGGCGGTCGAATTCGAGAGGATATCAGCCGCCGGGTAAGGTATTCTGTGCACCGTGATCGTTCGTGGAAAAGCACCTTTACGCGTGAGCTTTGCTGGTGGTGGTACAGACGTGCCGCCATTTCCGCAGCTCGAGGGCGGCGCGGTGCTTAGTGCCACGATTGACCGGTATGCCTATGGCTCGCTCAGGCCGCGCTCGGACGGCCAGGTATGCATCGAATCGGTCGATTTCGGGCGCAAGGTCGACTTTCATTTGGCCGATGAACTGGTCCTCGACGGCCAGCTCGATCTGGTCAAGGCCGCTATCAAGAGAATCGGCAACGGAGCCCGTGAGGGATACGACCTCGTGCTCCGCACAAATGCTCCGCCTGGTTCTGGTCTGGGCTCGTCCTCGACCATGATGGTCGCGCTTGTGGCGCTCCTCCAGAATCACTACAACCTGCCGCTCAGTGAATATGAGCTTGCCGAATTGGCATGGCATATCGAGCGCGTTGATCTAGGTATTGAAGGCGGCGTGCAGGACCACTATGCGGCGACGTTCGGCGGCTTCAATTTCATCGAAATCGGCGAGCGCGTCATCGTCAACCCGCTGCGGGTGCCCGCCGACGTGGTCAACGAACTCGAGATGAACCTGCTGCTGTGCTACACCGGCGTGAGCCGTGAGTCGACCAAGGTGATCGAGGACCAGACGTCCCGCGTGGTCGCGGCGAACGCCGAGACCATGGCCGGCCTGCGGGCCCAGAAGGTCCTGGCCGTGGATATGAAGAGCGCCCTGCTCCGCGGTCAGCTCGACCAGTTCGGTGATCTGTTGTGCCAGGCGTGGGAAGAGAAGAAGCGCATGTCGCCGATGATCAGCACGCCACGTATCGAGGAGGTCTTCGCCGAGGCCCGCAAACACGGGGCGCGGGGCGGTAAGGTCACCGGCGCCGGCGGCGGCGGACACATTCTCTTCTATTGCGATTTCACCTGCCGTCACAATGTCATCGCTGCACTCGAGCGAATGGGTTGTGTCCTTTCCGAATTCAGCTTTGCCCCGAATGGAGTAGCAACGTGGCGCGCATAACGTCATCGGAAGTCATCCGGAACAATCTCGGGCTGCGCCTGAGCGACACCCAGAGCCTGTTGGAAAGCGACTGCGTCGGGCAAATAGCCGAATTGGCCGAGGTGGTGATAGTCGCGCTGCGTGCCGGAAATAAGGTCATCTTCTTCGGGAATGGCGGTTCGTCGATGGACTCCGGGCACCTGGCGGCGGAGCTGCTCGGCCGATTCAATTACGACCGACCATCCCTCCCAGCCGTGAGCCTGCCCGATTCGACAGCGGCGATGACGGCCATCGGAAATGATTACGAATATGGCGAGGTATTTGCTCGTCAATTACGCGGGCTGGCCCGCGCCGGCGATGTCGCCGTGGGTCTTACTACTAGCGGCAACTCGGCAAATGTCGTCGCCGCGCTAACCGCGGCCAAGGACCTGGGCGTTTATGCCGTCGCCATGACAGGTGAAGGCGGTGGGCAGGTCGAGAAGGTCGCTGACCTTTGCGTTAAGGTGCCCTCGCAGTCCACGCCGCGCATCCAGGAAATGTGCCTGCATCTCGGCCACACGCTGTGTGAGATCGTCGAGCGCGAGCTGTTCCCGCCCGAGCAGTACGCCGGCTGATCAGCCGGGCAACACAGCGGCAACAGCATCCCCTAGCGTGGCCGCGAGCTCAGCCGCTTCGGCGATCTCGTCGTCGGGTGTGTCCGCGGACGGCACCATGATCGCGCGCGCGCCCGCCGCCATGGCCGCCTGAAGGTCGCTGATCCGGTCGCCGATAACGACCACCCCGTCCAGACTGACCCCGAGCGCGGCGGCGGCCTGCCGGATGAGGCCGGGCTTCGGCTTGCGGCACTCGCAACCCGCGTCCGGGGCATGCGGGCAGACGAAGAACGGCCCGATCCCGCCGAACATCTGCGCTACCTTCGCGTTGGCGCGGGCGACGTCTTCGGTCGTCGCCCAGCCACGGCCGACCACACTCTGGTTGCTGACCACGGCCATGGCGATGCCCTCATCGCGCAGCCGCCGCACCGCCTCGGCGGCGGTCGGCATCGGCTCGATTTTCGCCGGGTCGACGTTGTGCGGGACGTTCCTGATGAGCGTGCCGTCCCGGTCGAACAGCACCGCCGCGGGACGGTCGGCCACGTCAGCGGCGCCAGGACGGCGTGTGTCCCCACCAGTCGGCCAGCGCCTCGTCATCGGCGACGAACTGGTCGCGCAGCGACAGGCGCAGCTCCGGCGCCATCGGCGAGCGCGGCCGGGCGTTGTGCTGGTCGAATTCCGGTGGCGCACCGACGCGTAGTCCGAGGAACTGGATCACCTCGCGCCACGCCGGCTCTGGATTGACAAAGAAGTCGTCACAGTCGACGACATGCAGTCGGTCGCGGCCCACCTCTTTCTCCATCCGTTGCAGCTGCGGCAGGTACCGGCCGCGGTGGACGTAACCGTGGTGCTGGTGGCTGTGGCTGCTATACGCCGGGTCGGCGATGATCTTCTCCTCCTCACCCTCCAGCCGCGAGTCCTCGAGTTCGAGGGCGCGTTCGAAGTCCTCGGTCTCGAAGCCCCGCGCCTTCTCGTGCGTGTATGCGGAGTAAGCGCGTTCGGCGGGATCGCGGAGCAGGACGATGATCTTCACGTCGGGCAGGTCCGCGGCGATCCGTGACGCGGCCAGTGGGTGGAAGAGGTAGTAGGGCGCTGATTCGAACGTGAGCGGCTCGACTCCTTGTTTCTTCGCAACGCGATGCGCGCTCAGGGTGAGGGGAAAGTGCGCCTGGTACCAGCCACGACCGTTCAGGTAACCGGTGTCGAAGTAGTGCACGCCCTTGTGCAGCACCGCCTTCATGATCGCCGGGTGCTGGCTCAGGGCGCGGTACATGGACGTCGTGCCGCAGCGCTGCGCACCGCAGATGAGAAAGCCGGGCGACATGCGCGCCCGGGCCGTGGCTCGGCCGAACTGCAACACCGCGTCCTGGCCTAGTCCTTGCAGCCATGGCGGCAGCGATTTCGTATTCATCTCGTGCCTCTCATATTTGGTTTGGCGAAGCTGGCGTATTCACGAACGGCGGGGACGATCCAGAGTTCGACCTGTCCGCCGTATCCACCGGCGGCGCGCTGACCGTCGCGGACGTACCGCAGAGCTAGCTCGGTCAGGTACAGCGCCGCGGTCAGGCGCGCGGCGTCTGCCGGCATCGACCACGCGGCCAACGTCCTCGGCGCCTCCGCGATGCAGTCCCGGGCCGCGACCGGGTGCGGCGTCCCCCGTGCGATCAGCGCCTCTTGCATGCGGTAGTGCAGCGGGTCGAAGCCGAGCGGCACGCCACCGACGCAGCGTTCCCAGTCCCAGACGAGGACGTCCGCATCGCGCTGCCGGCAGTTCCACGGAGTCCAGTCGCCATGCCAGGTTCCGGTCGGCAGCGCGGCAGCCTCGATCGCCGCACGGAGCTCGGTCAGGGCCTCGCGCAGTTCGGCCAGCGGCGCTCCGTCCTCGGGACCCGCTTCCCCTAGCAGGGCGTCGATCTGCGCCCCGAGGCTGTGCACGTAGGACGGCCCGCTGTCCCGCGACGGGATCGGTGTTTCGGCCAGCGCCCGCATTGCACTGGTCAGCGCGGCCTCGGCGACCCGCCCCGCGCCAGTGGTCGGCAGCGGCGACAGGACCACGAACGGGCGGCCGTGCCAGGTGCCGACGTGGACGACATCGGGCGGGCGGAACGGCAGTCCGGACGTGCGGGCCAGTGCGGTCAGGATGTTGGTTTCGTGCTCGACCAGCCGGCCGGTGAGGTCGTCGACGGCGATCTTCGCCCACCCGAGGGTGTCCCCGCGCGCGTCCAGCAGCTGTAGGACGGGCTTGCGGTTCGCGCGCGCCGCACTGAGCGGCGTGCTGATGACCACCGGTCGGCCTAGCACGTTGGTGAGGTGGTTCACGATGGACTGCTGCGCCGGGTCGGGACGCAGCCGGTCCGGCATCAGCCACGGCGCGAGACCGAGCCGCGTGGCGGCGGCAAGAGCGCGGCGCTGCACGCGCGCCGGCGTGCTGGAGCCGGTGCCCTGCGCGACGAGTGCGGTGGCCGCCGCGCGGGGGTCGGCGGCCGGCAACAGCACCCGGGGCAGGCGCGCGGACGGCCCGATGAGCAGCTCATCCGGCCGACCCGGGCCACGTTGCCGTACCCGCTGCGCGCCCGGCCACAGCACAGCTGCGGTCTTGTCGAGCTGGCGCAGCCGCTCCGCGGCGTCGTCGCGCGGCACGCTGGAGATATCCGTCATCCGACCGGTTCCGCGACGGCGACGGCCGCATCCTCTCGTGAGCGCCACAGCAGTCCTATGGAGATCATCGTGAGTGTCAGCGCCACGGGCTGGCTGGCGTAGAAGAGCATGAAAACGAAGGTCAGCGCGACCACGATGATTCCCGCCTGTGCGACTATCGTTTTGTCGCGCCGGAACGTCCAAATCGTGAAGCCGAAGAAGGCGAGGAAGAACGCCGCGCCGACCCAGCCCTGGTAGAAGATGACGGTCCAGAACTGGCCGGTGCTGCCGATGCTGAACTGGCCGCACTGCCTGCAGTTGGGCGTCTTGCCGATGGCGATCGACTGGTTGCTGCCGATCGTCTTGCGTGGGCCGCCCCAACCGATGACCGGGGAGTGGTTCGCGCCGTCGATCGCTGCCTTACCCAGGAAGCTGCGAATGTTGTTGCTGCTGCCATGCTGCAACCGCTCGCCGAAAACGTCATGCAGCGGCGTCTCTGCGAACGCCACGACGCCCAGCCCGGCGACGAAGATCACCGCGAAGAGCGCCAGTACCCGGCCGCGGAAGAAGAGCCGGATCGCCACCCAGAGAATGATGAAGAGGAGCCCGATCCAGAGCCCGCGGTTGAGCGAGTAGACCACTGGCACCATGGTCGCCGCGACGATGACGGCGCAGATCGTGCGCCGTCGCGACGACACGCCGATTGCCCAGCCGACGATGAACCAGATCAACAGGAGACACAGCGCGTTTGCCCAGAAGTTGGTGTAGCCCCAGGGCGCGGCGGCGCGGCCACCCGCGCTGCCCAGCACCGATTGGATCTGCGCGGCGTTCGGGTGCACCAGCGCGGCGATATATGGGTCGCTGCGCGTCCCGGCCGGGAGGAGCATCTCGAACGGCGAGGTGAACTGGAACGACGGCACATAGGTGCCGAGGAAACCGCCGACCACCGTGACCACGAACAGCACGGACAGCCAGTTGATCACCCGCCGCTGCGGCAACTCCTTGGCCGTGAGGTTGCCGATGAACAGGAGTGTGATCGTCGCTGACGCGTACTCGGCGAGGCTGACGCCGATGGAGATGAGCCGGCCGCCGGTGGTCCCGGCGATGGTGTTCGGCGGGTTCCGGGAGAACATCGCCAGGCTGAGGACCGACCAGACCAGGAACAGCGCCCAGATCCAGAACCACGGCGGCACTTTGATCGGCCGGCGCCGGCGGAGTTCGAGCGCCATCGGCACGGCCAGGATCGGGAAGATGAAGCTGGCCAGGCCGAGCGCCCACCACAGCGGAATGAGCACCAGCAGCGCCCACAAAGGCCAGGCGGGGGCCAGGTGCAGCCGGCCGGTGTCGTCACGGCGCAGCACGTAGGCGAAGAAGCCCTTGGTGAGGATGCCGTCCGCGGCGGTGGGCTCCGGTGGCGGGACGGCGTCCATGAACGCGGTCTCGTCGATATAGACGCCACCCGCGGTCAGGCGGCGTCTGTGCAGGCTGCGCACGTCGACGGAAGCAGGCCGCCCAGGACCGCGCGGCGCGATCCGCTTACTCTGCGGCTTGTCGACCTCAATGTGGCTCGCGGCGAGGCGCGTCGCAGCCGGCCGGCTGGTTGTGGACTGGGGGAGTCCGTCGAGAAGGCGGTGGGGGGTTGACTCCTTC
>DATAEG010000133.1:0-8555 GCA_036258135.1 Jatrophihabitantaceae bacterium
GCGAAGAGCTTGCGCAGCAGGTTCGGGTGGGTCCGGCTGACCGTCACCTGCACGCCGCGCATGCCGCGGGTGACGCTCACCACGTAGCACTTGAGCCGGGTGCCGTGCTCGTACACCTCACCGGGCACCTGCTCGGACTGCGGCAGGATGGCCTCCACCGTGCCGAGGTTGAGCACGACAACGCCACGCGCGGCGGCATGCGGGTCCTGCTGCACGACGCCGGTGACGATGTCGCCCTCTCGTCCGGCGTACTCGCCGTACGTGTGGTCGTGCTCGGCGTCGCGCAGCCGCTGCATGATGACCTGCTTGGCGGTCATCGCCGCGATCCGCCCGAAGTCGACTGGGGTGTCGTCGAACTCCTCGACCAATGCGCCCTCGGCGTCGTACTCCTGCGCCCACACGGTGACCTCTCCGCTCTTGCGGTCGACGACGGCGCGGGCGTGCGGCATGGGATGCGGCGTGTGCTTGTATGCGATGAGAAGGGCCTGCTCGATGGCCTCGATGACGGTGTCGAAGGAGATCTCCTTCTCCCGCTCGATGCTGCGCAGCGCGGCGATGTCGACGTGGACCATCACGGCCGCCCGGGGTCGTTCTCGTCGTCGATCTCCCACTCCGCCGGCCGGTTGAACTCCACTTGGACGCGCCCGGTACCAAGCCTCGACCAGGCCGCGACGATGGTCTTGCCGGACGCGTCTCGCAGCGTGACCCCGGAGGGCTCGACATCGGTCACCCGTGCGGTGACGGGCTTGCCGTCGACGCTGACGATGACCAGGCGGCCAGTGGCGCGGCGCCAGTGCCGTTCGTCGGTGAGGGGACGGTCCACGCCCGGCGACGACACCTCGAGTGAGTACGGACCAGCGAAGGCCGCGGCACCGGCTAAGTCCAAGGCATCGGAGACCGCGCGGCTCACCCTGGCCACGGAGTCCAGATCCACGCCGTCGTCGGCGTCCACAGTCAACCGCAGGATTGAGCGGCGGCCGGCCGCAGTCACGGTCAATGAGTCGACCTCGAAGCCCTCGGCCGAGACCACCGGCTCGACGAGGGACCGGAGACGGCGCTGCGAGACGTCCGAGAGGCTCATCGCGCCGCTCCTTCCGCCATCTGCAATTTGACCGGTTCCTGGCCGGTTTCGACACCGCCGCCGCTTGTCCGAGAAGTTTACCGGCGGCGACGCGGACGACGGGAATGTCGCGACCCGCCGGTCTGGGAGACTGGACCGACCATGCCGTCCCTGACCCGTCGCCGGTTGCTGGCCGGCATTGGTGTGCTGGCGGCCGCCGCGGGCGGCGCCGCCATCGGCGCATTGACGGCGTCCTCCAGCGACGGCGATTCGGCCAAACGCGGCACTCCCCGACCCCCGGCGCCGTTGCTGTCCGCGCTGGACCGCGAACGCACGCTACTGGCCGCCGTCCAAGCGGCGGCCGCGAACGCGGCGCTGGCCGGCGTGACCGGGCCGCTGGTGGCCGATCACAGCGAACACGAGGCGACGCTCAGCGGACTGTTGGCCACCTACCCGACGCGATCCGCGTCGGCGTCGGCATCGTCGTCAATCCCGGCGCCCCCGACGTCGGTAGCCGCACTCCAGCAGGCCGAAGCTGCCGCCGCCGACGAGGCCGCGGCGGAATCCGCGGCCGCCCACGGCGCGTTGGCTGCCGTTCTCGCCAGCATCTCGGCCTGCGAGGCCTCCCATGCAGTGTGGCTGCAATGAGATCACCCCATGAAAACGCTCCGCAAAGAACGCTGCGCGTCGTCGCGGGCATGGCCAGCCCTGGGTGCGATGAGCGTCGGCCCTGCCCGAACCCATGACTGCGCCACCCGCTCCCGTGGTCGACGCCTGGCAGGCCGCACTGGCCGCGGAGCACGCCGCGATCTTCGGGTACGGCACGCTCGGACCGCACCTGCCGCCAGCGCGAGTCGACCAGGCCCGGGTCTTCGAGCGCGCCCACCGCGGCCTGCGCGACACCGTCATCGCGCAGATGAACGCCGTAGGCGTCCACCCGGTGGCTGCCCAGGCGGACTACCCGGTGCCCTTCGCGCTGACCACCGGGCCGCGCGCAGACCGCTACGCCCAGCGGCTCGAGGAAGCGTGCGCCGCGGCCTGGCGGTTCGTCGTGACCAGCGCTGCCGAACAGTCTCAGCCGCTGACCGATTTGCGCGCCTTCGCCGTCGGCGCTCTGACCGCGAGCGCCGTCCGCGCGATGCAGTGGCGGGAGCTCCTCACGCCAGCCACGCCCACGGTCGCCTTTCCGGGAGTCGGCTAGGGCGTGTCTGACAATTCCTGCTTGCCCTAGCTCCAGTTGTCGATGACGTCGAGCACTTCGGACAGCTCGTGGACTGTGGCGTCCGGCTCACCTAGTTCGCTGCCGATCTGCCACTCTGGGATGTCGCTGTGCGGCACGTAGACGGCCCTCATGCCCACGCGCTGGGCGCCGAAGATGTCGTCGAACAGCCGGTCTCCGACATAGACGGCCTCCGCCGGGTCCGTCACGTCGACCGCGTCCAGGGCGGCACGGAAGGCCTCAGGATGCGGCTTGGTGTACGGGATCTCGCTGCTGTAGACCGCGGCGTCGATGAGATCGAGCACCCCGTCCCGGGCGAAGATCTGCTCGTGCCGGGAACGCGGCCAGGACGTGTTCGACAACACGCCGACCCGCAGACCACGCTCGTGCAGCGCGCGCAGCAAGTCCGGCACGGCCGGGTCGGTGAACGTGTGCGCGTCCCAGAACCTGTGGTAGGCGGCCAGCCCGTCGTCGCTGAGCCGGTGCCCGGCCCGGTCGTAGACGTCGTCCAACGTGAAGCTCAGGTACTCGTCGCGGGAACGGGTCCAGAGCTCGACCTCAGCTTCTAGGAGCCGGCTGGCTATCTCCGCGTCGTCGGCCACAGAAGCAGTCCAGCTCGCCGCGGTGTCAACGGTGTGCCAAGGCGTCAGGGTCCCGCCCCAGTCGAAGATCACCGCTCGCATCGTGGCGAGGGTACTCAGAACAGCACGGTCGGCATGCACCCGATTCGGTCATGCCGAGCCGGGCCGCACGGGGTCACCTGACCGACACGGTGGGCGCTCCGGACTCGCCCATCTCCTCGGCCAGCCGGAGCGCTTCCTCGATCAGCGTCTCGACGATCTGTGACTCGGGGACCGTCTTGATGACCTCGCCCTTGACGAAGATCTGGCCTTTGCCGTTGCCGCTGGCTACACCGAGGTCTGCCTCGCGTGCCTCACCGGGCCCGTTCACCACACAGCCCATGACCGCGACCCGCAGCGGCACCTCGATGCCCTCGAGTCCGGCGGTCACCTGATCGGCGAGCGTGTACACGTCGACCTGGGCCCGACCGCAGGAGGGACAGGAGACGATCTCCAGGCGGCGCTGCCGCAGGTTGAGCGACTCGAGGATGGCCAGGCCGACCTTGACCTCTTCCACAGGCGGCGCCGATAACGACACCCGAATGGTGTCGCCAATGCCGCGGGACAGCAGCGCGGCGAACGCGACCGAAGACTTGATGGTGCCCTGGAAGGTCGGGCCCGCCTCGGTCACTCCAAGGTGCAACGGGTAGTCGCATTGCTCGGCCAGTTGCTCGTAGGCGCGGACCATCACCACGGGATCGTGGTGCTTCACGGAGATCTTGAAATCGCGAAACCCGTGCTCCTCGAAGAGTGACGCCTCCCACAGCGCCGACTCCACCAGTGCCTCGGGCGTGGCCTTGCCGTACTTCGCGAGCAGCCGCTTGTCCAGGGAGCCCGCGTTCACGCCGATGCGCAGCGAGACGCCGGCGTCGGCGGCTGCCTTGGCGATCTCGCCCACCCGGTCGTCGAAGGCCTTGATGTTGCCCGGGTTGACGCGCACCGCGGCGCACCCGGCGTCGATGGCCGCGAAGACGTATTTAGGCTGGAAGTGGATGTCGGCGATCACCGGGATCTGCGACTTCTTCGCGATGGCGGGCAGCGCGTCGGCGTCGTCCTGGCTCGGCACCGCGACGCGGACGATGTCGCAACCGGTGGCGGTCAGCTCGGCGATCTGCTGGAGCGTGGCGTCGACGTCGGAGGTCAGCGTCGTCGTCATGGACTGCACCGAGATGGGCGCGTCGCCACCCACCTTCACCGAGCCGACCGAGATCTGCCGCGACTTGCGCCGCGGGGCCAGGGCCGGCGGCGGCTCCGGCACGGTGCCGAGCGACGGCATGCCGATGGACACAGGAGATCGGGTCACGGTCCTATTCTCGCGTTCGGTCAGGAGTTCAGGGTGATGGGCTTGACGATGTCGGCGTAGACCACGAGCAGCGTGAACAGCAGGAGCAGGCTGGCCACGCCGTACAGCACCGGCACCATCTGGGCGGTGTCGACGTAGATCGGACGGCGGGCAGGCGGCGCGGCTCCGGGCGGACCCCGCTCGGTGCGGACGGCCCGGCGGTCCTGCCAGGCCACCCAGCGTCGCTTGAGGATCTCGACGATCGCCCCGGCTACGTGCCCGCCGTCCAATGGCAGCAGAGGCAGCAAGTTGAAGAAGAACAGCAGCAGGTTGACGCCGGCCAGCAGGAACAACAGGAAGTAGACCTTGTCGAGCACATCGATGTTCTGGCTGGCCGCGACCTCACCGCCGAACCGGCCCAGCCCGACCACGCCGACCGCGCCGTTCGGGTCGCGCTTCTTGCCCTCGAAGACGGTGCCGAACAGATTTCCGACCTTCGCCGGGAAGCTGGCCAGGGCGTGCAGGCTCTGCACGATCTGGGAATTGATCTGGCCGGGTATCTGGGCGAGCGGGACCGGCTCGTAGCGGTCCTGCATGCCGATGCCGACGAATCCGGCCTTCTTCGTCTTGGTCCCGGTGTTGTTCGCGTATTTGACGTTCTCGACCGGAACCAGCGAGACGGTCTGCTGCGCGCCGTTGCGCTCGATCGTCATGCTCAACGGCTTGTTCGCGGAACCCTCGATGATCTTGACCGTCGCGTCCCAGGACTTCACTGGCTGCCCGTTGACGGCGAGGATGCGGTCACCCGGGTGCAGCTTGCCGTTGGCGGGCGCGCTGGGCGCACCGGCGGGGCAGGATCCGTCCGCGGGCAGGTTCGTGGCGTTGGCCGCTACGACGCACTTGGCCACTGACTCGATCTTGTTCGTCGGGTTCTTCAGGCCTACGGCGCCGAGCAGCAGGACCGTCAGCACCAGGTAGATCACCAGGTTCATCGACGGGCCGCCCGCCATCACGACGATCTTCTTCCACGGCGTGACGCGGTAGAACTCGCGCGGTTCGTCGGCAGGCGCGATGTCGTGCCGGCTGGTGGCCCGGAAGTCCTCGACCATGGTGGCCAATCGCGGCGGCCAGCGGGACGGCTTGTCGTTCTGGCGCGGCGGGATCATGCCGATCATGCGGATGTAGCCGCCGAGCGGGACCGCCTTCAACCCATATTCGGTGTCGCCGCGCCGCTTCGACCACAGCGTCGGGCCGAAGCCGACCATGTACTGGGTGACCTTCACGCCGAACTTCTTGGCCGGCACCATGTGCCCGAGTTCGTGCAGGGCGATCGATCCGAGCAGGCCGACGGCGAAGAAGAGGACGCCCAGCGTGTACAGCACGCGCGCCGCCTCTCATCCGGTCGATTCGGTCAGACTCCCAGCGTCTCGCGGGCGTGGGCGCGGGCCCAGTGTTGCGCGCGGACGATGTCGTCAACGGTACCTGGATCGCCCGCTGCGGCGTGCTCATCGTCGAGCCAATCACTCAGGACCGAATCGATCCCGTCGGTGATGCTCAGGTAGCCGCAGCGCCCGGCCAGGAAGGTGCTGACCAGCTCCTCGTTGGCGGCGTTGTACACCGCAGGCGCCATGCCCCCAGCGAGGCCGGCGCGGCGGGCGAGCGTCACCGCCGGGAAGGTCTGCTCGTCCAGCGGCTCGAAGGTCCAGGCGCTGGCCTCCGTCCAATCAAGGGCGGGCGCGACGGCGGGCAGCCGGTCCGGCCAGGCCAGCGCCAGCGCGATCGGCATCCTCATGTTCGGGGGGCTGGCCGCGGCTAGCGTGGTGCCGTCCACGTACTCGACCATCGAATGCACGATTGACTGCGGGTGCACGACGACGTGGATGTGCGGGTACGGGACGCCGTACAGCAGGCTGGCCTCGATCACCTCGAGACCCTTGTTCACCAGCGTCGCCGAGTTGATCGTGATCAGCGGACCCATCTGCCAGGTCGGGTGGCTCATCGCCTCCGCGACGGTGACGCCGGCCAGCTCGGCGCGACGCCGGCCGCGGAACGGGCCGCCGCTGGCCGTGATCACGAGCTGGGCCACGTCGTTCAACCGGCCCGCGCGCAGACACTGGGCCAGCGCGGAGTGCTCGGAGTCGACCGGGACGAGCTGTCCGGGTGCGGCGGCGGCGAGCACCAACGGGCCACCAGCGATCAGCGACTCCTTGTTGGCCAGCGCCACCCGCGCTCCGGTGCCGAGCGCGGCCAGCGTGGCGGGCAAGCCCTGGTCGCCGGCGACGGCGTTCAGCACCACGTCCGCGTCCAGCTCCGCCAGCCGGGTGGGTGCGGCGGGACCGTCGACGAACTCCGGCAGCCGACGCCCGGCCGGCCAGCGGGAGAGCACCCGTTCCCGCAGCTCGCCACCGGCGTCACCCCGCGCGACTCCCACGCAGGACGGGAGCAGCTCCGCCGCCTGGCTGGCGATCGCGTCCAGGTCCCGGCCGCCCGAGCACAGCGCCACAACGTCGAACCGGCCCGGGTGGGAGCGGATCACCTCCACGGCCTGGCTGCCGATGGATCCCGTCGAGCCGAGCAGCACGATCCGCAGCGGCTCGTCGCCGGCGGACCGGCGCGGGAAGGCGTCCATCGCAGCTACGGCGTCGCGCACCTGCCTAGTGTCCTGTATTCGAAGTCGTTTGCCGGTTGCGGTGATCCAGATCTTCGATCCGCAAGGCGGAGGAAGGAGGCCGATAGTCGTGTGCTATCGGCGACGACGACACCGCCGCGGGCGGGGATCTGGGCGCCGCAGACGGTAAACATACTTCGGATACAGGACACTAGTGTCCTCTGGACGGCTGAGCATGGCGCCTGCCCCGGTCAACCGGGTCAGTGCCAGAATGTCGCTATGGCACAGCACGAGGCCAGCACTGAGGTCGCCGCCGCCGGCGAGCACGGAGTCACCGAGCACACGCCACGGCATCGCCACGAGCGTCCGGAGGACTGGGGCTGGCACGCCGACTTGGGACTGCTCGCCCGCATGGGCGGCGTCGTCACGCTGATCGCGCTGCTGCTGATGCTCACCACGACGCACTACAACCACGCCGGCACCGTGGCGTTGCTCGTCTGCATCGGCATCATCGTCGCCGGGCTGATTTGGGACGCGCAGAAGCGGCGGAACAGCTGGCGTCGCTGATCTTCTGGGTTCCAGGACACTAACCTGACGGTATGGCCGGCGCGGACATGAGCGCTCGCGAGGCGCAGCTACCTCCGTGAGCACCGTCGAGCTGCGCATCGAGTCGTGGACGCCGCGCCAGTTCGAGGCGCGCATGTCCGAGGCCATGACGATCTACGCACTGGCCATGAACTACTCACCCTCCGCCGGCGTGCAGCGCGGGCTGGCCGCGGTCAGCCACACGAAGCTGGCCGGGTTCGCCTGCCGCATTGCGCTGACGGACACCGGCGAGATGGTCGGGTTCGGGTACGGCTACGTCAGCAAGCCCGGCCAGTGGTGGCACGAGCTGGCCAGCCGCGCCATCGACCGCAAGCTGGCTCGTTTCTGGATGGCCGACGCCTTCGAACTCTCCGAGCTGCACGTTCTGCCGGACTACCAGGGCAACCGCATCGGCCGTCGGCTGCTGCTCCAGCTGGCCGAAGGACTGACCAACCGAACCCTCGTGCTCTCCACGCCCGACGCGGACACCCGGGCATTCCGCATGTACCGGTCGCTTGGGTTCGTCGACCTGGCCCGCGGACACATCTTCCCCGGCGATTCCCGACCGTTCGCCGTGCTCGGCCGGACGCTCCCGTTCGAGCCGTCCCTCGCGCCGCGCTGAAGGCGGCGCTCATTGGTCCACCGTCGACCCGACCACATGGATCGGGCATGGCCGGCATTGGTGACCGGCGGCGTAGGCCCTGCCCGCGAAAGCGCGGAACGTTCTGTGCGGAGCGGTTTCGCGGGCTGATTAGGCGACCACCGCGTTGAGGCCAAGGTTGTGCCACACCTCGCGGGTGGCCTTCGAGTAGTTGAACGTAATGAAGTGGATGCCGGGGACGCCCTCATCGAGCAGCCGCTCGCACAGCGCGGTGGTTTCTTCGATGCCGAGCGTGCGCACGGCCGCCGGATCGTCCGCGATCTTGGCGAACTTGTCCGACAGCGCCTTCGGGAATGGCGCTCCGGACAGCTGCTCCGATCGTTGGATGGTCGTCATCGTCGTCACCGGCATGACGCCCGCGAGGATCGGGATGTCGCAGCCGTGCGCAGCGACCCGGTCACGCAGCTGCAGGTAGTCGTCGGCGTCGAAGAACATCTGGGTGATGGCGTAGTCAGCGCCCGCACGGCCACCGGATCGTCCGCGATCTTGGCGAACTTGTCGGACAGCGACTTTGGGAACG
>DATAEG010000134.1:0-8015 GCA_036258135.1 Jatrophihabitantaceae bacterium
TGGCAGAAGCGGTTCGAAGAGGCCCGGACCGCGGACCGGGACTTCACCACACTGAGCGGCGTCGAGGTCGCCCCGCTGTACGGACCGCAGGAGCGGGACGACCGCTTCGAGCGCATCGGATGGCCGGGGGAGTACCCGTTCACCCGCGGCGTGCACCCGACCGGATACCGCGGCAAGCCGTGGACCATCCGGCAGTTCGCCGGCTTCGGTAACGCCGAGCAGACCAACGATCGTTACAAGATGATCTTGGCAGAGGGTGGCGGCGGTCTGTCGGTGGCCTTCGACATGCCGACGCTCATGGGCCGAGACTCCGACGACCCTCGGTCGCTCGGCGAGGTCGGGCACTGCGGGGTCGCGATCGACTCCGCTGCCGACATGGACGTTCTCTTCGATGGCATCGACCTGGGCGCCACGACGACGTCCATGACGATCAGCGGGCCGGCGGTGCCAGTGTTCTGCATGTACGTGGTGGCGGCTGAGCGTCAGGGTGCCGACATCTCGCGCCTGAACGGCACTCTGCAGACCGACATCTTCAAGGAGTACATCGCGCAGAAGGAATGGATCTTCCCGCCGGAGCCGCACCTGAAGCTAATCGGCGACCTGATGGAGTACGTGGCGCGCGAGATCCCGGCCTACAAGCCGCTTTCGGTGTCCGGCTACCACATCCGGGAGGCCGGTGCTACGGCCGCCCAGGAGCTGGCGTTCACGCTGGCCGACGGGTTCGGCTACGTCGAGCTGGGCCTGTCCCGCGGCCTGGACGTGGACGTGTTCGCCCCCGGGCTGAGTTTCTTCTTCGACGCGCACATCGACTTCTTCGAGGAGATCGCCAAATTCCGTGCCGCCCGGCGGATCTGGGCCCGCTGGATGCGCGACGTCTACGGCGCCAAGACCGATCGGGCGCAGTGGCTGCGGTTCCACACCCAGACCGCAGGCGTTTCGCTCACCGCCCAGCAGCCGGACAACAACATCGTCCGGACCGCCGTCGAGGCCATGGCCGCGGTCCTGGGCGGAACGAACTCCCTGCACACGAACGCCCTCGACGAGGTGCTGGCGCTGCCCAGCGAGCACGCCGCCCAGATCGCGTTACGCACCCAGCAGGTCGTCGCCGAGGAGACTGGCGTGGTCAACGTCATCGATCCGCTGGGCGGCTCGTGGTACGTCGAGGCCCTCACCGACGAGATGGAGCGCCAGGCCGAGGCCATCTTCGCCAAGATCAAGGAGATCGGCGGCAGCGACCGAATCACCCCGGGGCTGCTGCGCGGCATCGAGGACGGCTGGTTCATGGCTGAGATCGCCGACAGCGCGTTCGCCTACCAGCAGCAACTGGAAAAGGGCGAGAAGCGGGCGGTCGGAGTGAACACATTGACCGGCGACGTGGGCGACGAGCTCGAGATCCTGCGGGTGAGCCACGAGGTCGAGCTCGCCCAGCGCCAGGTGCTCGCAGCGCGGCGCGCCGACCGTGACGAGGGCGCGGTGCGCGCCGCGCTCGCCGACATGGTGGCTGCCGCCCGCGCCGACCAGAACACCGTGCCGCCAATGCTGGCCGCGGCTCGTGCCGAAGCGACACTGGGCGAGATCTGCGGCGCGTTGAAGGAGATCTGGGGCGAGTACCGCGAGCCCGCGCGGTTCTAGCCGAAACCGGCGTCGCGCGAGCCTGTAAGAATGACCCCATGACTATGCGCCCCGCACGCCTCCGCCCATACGCCACTGCGTGGCGTCTGGAAGCTGGGGCGGCGGCTTGCTCGTTGGTGCACCATCAACGGGACCACACGGATCGGGCATGGCTGGCATTGGTGACCGGAAGCGTAGGCCTTGCCCGCGAAAGCGCGGAGCGTTCTGTGCGGAGCGGTTTCGTGGGGTGATGATCTCGTGACATCGAGCAACCGTGGAGCGCCGCCTCCGCGCATGGTCGCGGCAATGGCGGGCGCGGTCGACCTCGCCGCGGTGAAGGCCCGGTCGGAGGCCGCGGCCCGAGCCGCCGAGGCGCCGGCCCCAGACGCGTCCAATAGCGTCGTCGACGTCACGGAGGCCACGTTCCAGAGCGACGTGCTGGACCGGTCGTTCCAGGTGCCGGTCGTCATCGACGTCCGCAGCGAACGTAGCGAGGCCAGCAAGCAGCTGACGCCGACGCTGCGCCGCCTGGCCACCGAGGCGGCCGGGCAATGGGTGCTGGCGATCGTCGACATCGACGCCAACCCGCGCGTCGCGCAGGCCCTCCAGGTGCAGGCCGTGCCGACCGTCTTCGCGGTGATCGGCGGGCAGCTGGTTCCGGGCTTCGCCGGCGCCCTGCCGGAGGCAGAGATCCGCGAGTTCGTCACGGCGGTGCTCGAGGCCGGCAGTTCCGCGGGGCTGTCCGCCGCGGCTCCAGACGCAGGCACGCCGGAATCGGAAGGCGTCGCCGAGCCACCCGCCGACCCGCGGTTCGTCGCCGCTGAGAAGTCCCTGGAGGCGGGTGAGTACGCGGCGGCCGCCGAGGCCTACCGAGCCATCCTGGCCGAGGAGCCGGCGAACGAGCAGGCCGCACTGGCCCTGCGGCAGACCGAGTTCCTCATCCGGGTCGATGGCACGCCGCGGGACGCGGTGAGCCGTGCCGCCGCTGCGCCGGATGATGTGGCCGCGCAACTGGCTGCGGCCGACGCGGAGCTCGCCGGCGGCGACGCTGACGCTGCGCTCAAACGTCTCCTCGCTCTGGTGCGCACGTCCAGCGGCGAAGAACGCGACCTGATACGGGACCGGCTGGTCGAGTACTTCGACCTGCTCGGCCCGGACGACCCGCGGGTGGCGGCCGCCCGCCGCGACCTGGCCAATGCCCTGTTTTAGGCGCTACGCCTCGGCGCCGCCCTTGGCGTCCTTGGCATCCTTGGTCACCTCGCCGGAGTAGCGCAGCCAGATCGCGCCCAGCGGCGGTACGCGCAGTGTCGTCGACGCGGGCAGCCCGTGCCAGGACCGCTCCTCAGCCTCTACAGCGCCGAGATTGCCCACGCCCGAACCGCCGTAGCTCTCGGCATCGGTGTTGATCACCTCGTCCCAGCGACCGGCCTCGGGCAGCCCGATGCGGTAGTGGTCGTGTGGTATCGGGGCGAAGTTGGCGATGCAGGCGATCACCGAGCCGTCGTCGCCGAATCGGAGGAACGAGAAGACGTTCCCGTGCCGGTCGTTGGCGTCGATCCATGAGAACCCGGCGGAAGAGGTGTCCTGCGACCACAGTGCCCGGGTCTCGGCGTAGACCCGGTTCAGGTCGCGCACTGCGTCGTACACGCCGCGGTGGTCCGAGGCGTCCAGGCTGGGCCAGTCCAGCGAACGGCTCTCGCTCCACTCCCGGTACTGCGCGAACTCCGAGCCCATGAAGAGCAGCTGCTTGCCCGGGTGCGCCCACATGAACGCGTACAGAGCGCGCACGGTGGCCATCTGCTGCCACCGGTCACCGGGCACCTTGCCGACGATCGAGCCCTTGCCGTGCACCACCTCGTCGTGACTGAGCGGTAGGACGTAGTTCTCCGAGAAGGCGTACATCATCGCGAACGTCATCTCGTTGTGGTGGTACTGGCGGTGGATCGGCTGGCGGCCCACATACGCCAGCGTGTCGTTCATCCAGCCCATGTTCCACTTGAAGCCGAAGCCCAGCCCACCAGCGTAGGTCGGACGGGTCACACCCGGCCAGGCGGTCGACTCTTCGGCGATGATCACCGTGCCGGGGACGCGCTTGTACGCGGTGGCGTTCACCTCTTGGAGGAACGAGACCGCCTCGAGGTTCTCCCGCCCGCCGTACTGGTTGGGCACCCACTCACCATCCTTGCGCGAGTAGTCCAGGTACAGCATCGAGGCCACCCCGTCAACGCGAAGGCCGTCGATGTGGAACTCCTCGAGCCAGTACAGCGCGTTGGCCATGAGGAAGTTACGTACCTCGACGCGGCCGTGGTTGAAGATGTAGGAGCCCCACTCCGGGTGCCAGCCACGGCGCGGATCCGGGTGCTCGTAAAGCGCGGTGCCGTCGAACCGGGCCAGCGCCCACGGGTCGGTGGCGAAATGCCCGGGCACCCAGTCGACGATGACGCCGATGTTCGCCTGGTGCAGCTTGTCGATCAGGTGCCGCAATTCGTCGGGACTACCGAACCGTGCCGTCGGCGCGTAGTACGCGGTGACGTGGTAGCCCCAGGAACCGCCGTACGGGTGCTCGGCCACCGGCAGGAACTCCACGTGCGTGAAGCCGGACTCCTTGACATAGTCGACCAATGCGTCGGCGAGCTGCGTGTAGGTCAGGCCCTGGCGCCAGGATCCGAGGTGCACCTCGTAGACGGACATCGGCGCCGTGTGCCACTCGGTGCCGGCCCGCCGCTCGATCCAATCCGCGTCCTCCCACTCATACTCCGAGGTGAAGACGACGGATGCCGTCAGCGGCGGTACCTCTGTGGCGAAGGACATCGGGTCGGCCTTCAGCCGCCATTTGCCGTCCGCGCCGAGGACCTGGAATTTGTACTTCAGGCCGCTGTGCGCCTCCGGGACGAACAGCTCCCAGACCCCGGAGCGGCCGAGGGCGCGCATGGGCAGGGCGCGCCCGGACCAGTAGTCGAAATCGCCGGTGACGCGGATGCCTTTGGCGTTAGGTGCCCAGACAGCGAAGGACACCCCGGAGACCGGGCCGCCAGGCGTGTCGTACGTGCGCTCATGCGCGCCCAGCACCTCCCAGAGCTGCTCGTGGCGGCCCTCGCCGATGAGATGCAGGTCGACCTCGCCCAGCGTCGGCAGCCAGCGGTACGGGTCGTCGACGATGTAGGTGTGGTCGGAGTACGTCACCTCGAGGCGGTAGTCCGACGGCGCGCCGGGCAGCTCACCGGCGAACACGCCGCCGTCGTGGATGCGCTGTAGCGGGATGCGCTCATCGTCGATCACCACCGCGACCGCCTCCGCCTCCGGACGCAGGGTGCGGATCACCGTTCCGGTCGTCGTCGGATGCGCCCCGAGCACGCCGTGCGGATTGCCGTGTGAGCCGTTGACCAGGTCGTTCAGCTCGGCTGCGGGGACGGTGGCCGGGGCTGGTGTCGTGGACCGGCTCACGGTTGTTCCTTGGGGGTCCTTGCGAAAACGCGGAGCGTTCTCTGTGGAGCATTTTCGTGCGGTGATCTCATGAGCGCTCCTCCTCGGTGACGACCTCGCGGTTGGCGATCCGGCCCAACGAGGCCACCGGAACCGGCAGCCAGGACGGACGGTTGCGCGCTTCGTAGACAGTCTCGTACACAGCCTTGTCGGCCTCGTAGGCGGCGAGCACGTCGGCGTCCTCGTCCGGGTCGCGGCCCGAGACGTCGGCGTAGCCGGCGCAGAACGCCGACCGGTTGCGGATCGCCCACTCGTCCGCGTGCTCGGTGGCCCGCGGCGTCGGGCTGCTGTCGATCACCTGGTGGTTGGCCGCGTAGTCGAACGAGCGCAGCATGCCGGCGACGTCGCGCAGCGGGGAGTCCAGAGCGCGGCGCTCCTCGATGGACTTCGCCGGCTCGCCTTCGAAGTCGAGGAAGACCCAGCGCTGTGACGTGCGCAGCACCTGGCCGAGGTGCAGGTCACCGTGAATGCGCTGCACAGTCAGTGGAGCGGTCCCGGCGAACATTCGGTAGGACCGGCGCAGTCCGGCTTCCACCTCGGCCAGCTCGGGCACTTCGGCCAGCGCGATGTCCAGGCGACGCTCCATCCGTGTCGCCCGCTCGGTCATTTCGTCGGCGCTGAGCTCGGTCATGCCGAACGCCGCGGCCAACTCGGCGTGCATAGAGGCGGTCGTGTGTCCCAGCCGAAACGCCTCACCAGCGAAATCGCCGCCGACTTCGTCGGCGTGCAGGTCGTCCTCGGCCATGAGGTCGCGGACGCTGATCTTGGCCAGTTCCCACCCGTTCGTGGCGGTGGTGAGGTACTCCTGGAGCATGGCCAGGCTCACCGGGCCGCGCTCCGTCTGCGCCTCCAAATAGCCGAGCAGCCGGGCGATGTGGCGGGCTCCGGCGTAGGTCAGCGCTTCGTGGATCTCTATGTCCGGGTTGTGGCCCACGTCGAGGCGACGGAAAACCTTGAGGATGGCCGCGTCGCCGAAGACCGCGGATGTGTTCGACTGCTCGCCGCCGAGGACCAGGCTCGTCGCGTCGACGGGAATGTCCTTCGCGTCGGCGGTCAGCACGAAGCGTAGCGGCGGCTCGCCGCGCCCGGAGGCGATGCCGCGGAGCCAGGCCGGCGTCGCCGCCTTGTCCCAGAGCGCGTCGTAGCAGTACACCGAGCCCAGTTGCCCGACGAGGGCGTGCGCTAGCGAGTCGTCGAAAGACTCACGGCGGACGAGCGGCACTTGGTAGGTCTCGCGGTCCTCGCCGGCGTAAGTCACGTCGACCAGCCACAGCTCGACCTCCTGCCCGGTACCCGGCAGCGGCGCCAGCAGGCGCGCTTTGATGTCGACGATCTCGCGGGACTTCCCGGCGAACCATCGCTGCCGCACCAGCCAGTTGGCCACGACGTCGGCCAGCTCGACGGGGCTCTGCACGTCCGGGGTGCTCATTGGTGCATCATCGGCCGGACCACGCGGATCGGGCATGGCTGGCATTGGTGACCGGAAGGGTAGCCCTTGCCCGCGAAAGCGCGAAGCGTTCTCTGCGGAGCGGTTTCGTGGCGTGAGCTCATGAGGTACCGGGACCTGCCTTTTCGGATCGTGACTCGTGCTCGGACTCGGGGACGGCCTGGCGCACCTGCCGGTCCGGACGCGGGATGCGTAGCCAGTAGAAGCCGTGTCCCGCCAGAGTCAGCAGATACGGGAGCTCTCCGATGGCCGGGAAGCGGCTGCCGCCGATGAGCTCGATCGGCTGGGTGCCCTGCCACTCACGCAGGTCCAGTTCGACGGGCTGGGCGAACCGGGACAGGTTGTTCACGCAGAGCACGACGTCGTCACCATGCTGACGGACGAAGCTGAGCACGCTGGGGTTGCTGCCACCGATGTCAAAGAACGTCCCCAGTCCGAACGCGGGGTTCTGCTTGCGGATCTGGATCATGCGGCGCGTCCAGTGCAGCAAGGACGAACTGTTGCTCTGCTGGGCCTCCACGTTGGTGACCTGGTAGCCGTAGATGGAGTCCATGTTCGCCGGCAGGTAGAGCCGGCCCGGCTCGGCCTGGGAGAAGCCGGCATTGCGGTCCGGGGTCCACTGCATCGGGGTGCGGACGCCGTCGCGGTCGCCGAGCCAGATGTTGTCGCCCATGCCGATCTCATCGCCGTAATACAGCACCGGCGAGCCGGGCAGCGAGAGCAGCAGCGCCGTGAACAGTTCGATGCGGTTCGTGTCGTTGTCCAGCAGCGGCGCCAGGCGCCGACGGATGCCGATGTTGGCCTTCATTCGCGGGTCGAACGCGTACTCCGCCCACATGTAGTCGCGTTCCTCGTCAGTGACCATCTCGAGCGTGAGCTCGTCGTGGTTGCGCAGGAAGATGCCCCATTGGCAGCCGGCCGGGATGGCCGGCGTCTTCTCCAGGATGTCCGAGATCGGGTAGCGCTGCTCGCGCCGGACCGCCATGAAGATGCGCGGCATGACCGGGAAGTGGAAGGCCATGTGGCACTCGTCGCCGCCTACCGATGAGTCGCCGAAGTACTCCACGACGTCGTCGGGCCACTGGTTGGCCTCGCACAGCAGTACCCGGTCTGGGTAGTTGGCGTCGAC
This sequence comes from Jatrophihabitantaceae bacterium, assembly GCA_036258135.1. GTDB lineage: Bacteria > Actinomycetota > Actinomycetes > Mycobacteriales > Jatrophihabitantaceae > DATAEG01. The sequence continues at coordinate 7,671 of DATAEG010000134.1, forward strand.
CTCCTTGCGGACCCGCTTGAGGAACTGGTGGGTCTCGGGCAGGTTCTCCCCGTTGGTCCCGTCCCGCTCATACAGATACGGGACGGCATCGAGGCGGAAGCCGTCGATGCCCATATCCAGCCAAAACCGCAGCGCGTCCAGGAGCGCGTCCTGCACCGCCGGGTTGTCGAAGTTGAGGTCGGGCTGGTGGCTGAAGAAGCGGTGCCAGAAGTACTGCTTGCGCACCGGGTCGAACGTCCAGTTGCTGGGCTCGGTGTCGACGAAGATGATCCGCGCCTCCGGCCAGCGCAGGTCGGTGTCGCTCCAGACGTAGAAGTCCCCGTACGGGCCGGTCGGGTCCTTGCG
>DATAEG010000135.1:0-2598 GCA_036258135.1 Jatrophihabitantaceae bacterium
AGCTGAGGCGGGTGGTCGAAGTCGGCCAGCGGGATCACGTGGATCCGGGCCACCTCCGACGACTGCCGGACCAGCGTGCCGACCGGGCCGCCCCACACCACCACGGGAGTGATGAGGAAACCGGACCGCGTGGCGTAGTCATCGAGGATGCCCAGGACATCGCCCGCCCCGGCCGTCACGCCCGTTTCCTCACGCAGTTCCCTCAGCGCCGCTTCCCCGGCGGACTCGCGCGGCTCGCGGCTTCCGCCGGGCAGCGCCCATTGTCCGGAGTGATTCCGCAAGCCAGATGCTCGCCTGGTGATCAGCAGGCAGGGCACATCCTGCCGCAGAAGGACGCACACGGCCACCGACGCGGCCCGCAGGCCGGGTCGCGCTATTTCGATGCGCCGGAAGGAGGCCAGGTTAGCGGCGACGGTGGCCCTATCCGCTGGTGAACTCGCCACGATACAGATAGTGGCATGCCGGAGCGCCCGGCGGGCGTGCCTAGCCGGCGAGCTCGTACCCGGCTTCCTCGACGGCCTCGCGCAGCGGGACGTCGCCGGGGAGCGGGTCACCGGAAACGTGGACGATGCCCGCGGCGACGTCGACGTCGACCGCGGTGACGCCGGGGAGCCTGCTGATCTCAGCCCGAACGGCCCTGGCGCAGTGGTCGCAGGTCATCCCGGTAACAGCAATCTGGCGAGTGGACACGATCGTCATCGTAGCGTCCGGGTCGGCGCCCGGCCGGGGGCCTCTAGGATGGCTGAATGCCGGTCCTGGGCACCAAGCTTCATGTCCCGGCGATGCGACGGCGGCTCGTTTCTCGTTCCCGGCTTACCGATCGCCTTCGAGTCGAGCCGTCATCGATGCCGCGGCTTGTCCTGGTGTCCGCTCCGGCCGGGTTCGGCAAGACGACCCTGATCGCGCAGTGGCTGGCGTCGGGTGGGTGCGACGGGGAGAGTAAGCCGGCCGGCCCGCCGCCGCGCGTGGCGTGGCTGTCGCTCGATGCCGGTGACAGCGAGCTGCGCCGGTTCGTCACCCATCTCGTCGCGGCCATCCAGGTGAGCAGCCCCCAGGTGGGTGCGGAGGCGCTGGCGCTGCTGGAGAGCGGCCGAACCCTTCCGGCGGAGGTGCTGGTCAGCCTGGTCAACGATCTCGACGAGCTCGCCGGGCCGACCGTGCTGGCTCTCGACGACTACCACGTCATCGACGCACCGGACATCCACGAGTCCGTGACGTTCCTGCTCGGCCACCTGCCGCCTCAGGTCACCATCGCCATCACCACGCGCGCGGACCCGCCCCTGCCTTTGGCCCGGCTGCGCGGCCGTGGCGAGCTGCTCGAGCTTCGCGCCGCGGACCTGCGCTTCACCGCCGGCGAGGCGGACGCATTCCTCAATGACCTCATGGGCCTCGACCTCGATCCGGCGCACGTCGCCGCGCTCGAGCACCGCACCGAGGGATGGGCCGCCGGACTGCAACTGGCCGCCCTGTCGGCCCGCGGCCACACCGGCGCCGGGGACGCTGCGGAGGTGGCCGGCTTCGTCGACGCGTTCACCGGCAGCCACCGCTTCGTCCTGGACTACCTGGTCGAGGAGGTGCTCAACAGCCAGCCCGAGGACGTTCGCGGGTTCCTCCTCGACACCTCGGTGCTCCAGCAGCTGACTGGGCCGCTGTGCGACGCGCTCACTGGCCACGACGACGGCCGCCAGCGGCTGGAGATCCTCGAGCGCGGGAACCTGTTCGTCGTTTCTCTCGACGACCAGCGGCAGTGGTACCGCTACCACCACCTGTTCGCCGACGCACTCCGCGCCCGGCTCCTCGACCAGTACCCGGACCGGGTGCCCGGGCTGCACCAGGCCGCCAGCCGCTGGCACGCCGAACACGGACTGCTCGCCGACGCCGTCGTCCACGCGGTCGCCGGCGATGACGTCGATCGCGCGGCCGACCTGGTCGAGCTCGCGCTGCCCGACCTCCGCAAGCACCGGCAGGACCGCACCCTGCGGGAGTGGTTGCGCGCCCTGCCGGACGACGTCGTCCGCAGCCGCCCCCTGCTGGCCGCCTTCCTGGCCTGGACGCGGCTCTCCGAAGGCGATCTCGACGGAGCCCAGGCGTGGCTCGATGACGCCGAGCGGGCGCGGGAAGCCGTTCGGCCGGAAGCGATGACGAATATCCCTGGTTCGCTGGCGGACGCCGCTCGCGCCCGGAACGAGGAGCTGCGGACCCTCCCGGCCACGATCGCGGCCTATCGCGCCACGATCGCCCAGGCCCGCGGCGACGTCGACGGCACCGTCACGCACGCCCGTCACGTGCTGGAGCTGGCCGGGCCGGATGACCATCTCGCCCGCGGCGCCGCGGCCGGTTTCCTCGGCCTGGCCGCGTGGGCCGCCGGCGACCCCGGCACCGCCGTCGACACGTTCAGCACGGCGGTCGCGAGCCTGCACAAGGCCGGGAACATCGCGGACGAGCTCGGCGCGACCGTCGTCCTGGCCAGCATGTGGCTGACCCGCGGCCGGCCGGCGGAGGCACGCCGGCTGTACGAACGGGCGCTCGCGTCGGCCGAACGGCATGAGGGCCCATTGCTGTCCACGACCGGTGACCTGCACGTCGGCCTGGCCGACA
>DATAEG010000136.1:0-56934 GCA_036258135.1 Jatrophihabitantaceae bacterium
CGGTGGCGTTCCGCGGCACTAGGTCGGACCCGAACAACTCGTCGCTGGTACTGCGGGCGGAGGTGCGGGGCCGGCGCATCCTGATGCCCGGCGACGCCGAGATTGACGCGCAGGAGGACCTCGTGCGCTCTGACGCCGACCTCCGCGCCGACGTGCTGAAGGTTCCGCACCACGGCAGCGCGTATTTCGAACGTGCCTTCCTTGGCGCCGTGCACGCCCGGGTCGCGGTGATCAGCGTTGGCGCCCACAATGACTATGGCCACCCGGCGCCAAGTCTGCTGTTGGCGCTAGCTGAGCTCGGGGTGCCGACGCTGCGCACCGATCGGGACGGCGACACCGCGGTGGCCGTCCAGAGCGCGGGACTGGTGACCGTGCACCGGGCGCATCGTTCCGTGAACGGTGCCCGCGCGCCGGCGTCGATAGGACCGTGCGTCGCGGGAGTCCCCGTGGCGGCCGCGCTGTCCGGCCGGGGTGACAGGATGCCTTCGTGGCCGGGACGCAGACCGAGCAGCCGCCGTGGGGCAGCGCGCCGCGTCCCCATGTCGTGGTCCTTGTCGGTGAGGAGGAGTTCCTCGTCGCCCGGGCCGTCCAGCAGATCACCGCCGCTGTGCGCTCGGACGAGCCTGACGCCGCGGTGACGGAGCGCCCGGGCGCCGCGGTCAACGCCGGAGAGCTGGCCGAGCTGCTCACCCCGTCCCTGTTCGCGGAGACGTCGGTGCTCGTCATCCACTCAGCCCAGGACGTGCCCGCGGCGAGCGTGCCGGTGCTTGAGGCGTACCTGGCCGATCCGACGCCGGGATCGCTGCTCGTCTTGCACCATTTCGGCGGCGCCAAGGGCAAGGCGGTGCTCAACGCGGCCTCCGCGATGTCGAGCACCCGCATCGACTGCGGGCGGCTGACCCGTCAGGACGAGCGGATCGACTTCGTCCGGGCCGAGGCGCGCCGCAACGGTGCCACCATCAGCGCCGACGCGGCTGCCCGACTGGTCGACGCCGTGGGGACCGATCTGCGCGAGCTGGCGACGGTCACGGCTCAGTTGTCGCTCGATTCGGGCGGAAAGGTCGACGCCCGCACTGTGGCCGCCTACCACCGCGGCCGTGCGGAAGTGTCCGGTTTCCGGGTCGCCGACCGAGCCGTGGTTGGTGACGTTCCCGGCGCCATGGAGAACCTGCGCTGGGCGAGGTCGGAGGGCTTACCGCACGTCATCATCGCCGACGCCCTGGCCGACGGTGTGCGTTCCATCGTCCGGGTGTCGTCAGCGGGAAGCGGCTCGGCGAACTCCATCGCCGCTCGGCTCGGCATGCCGCCGTGGAAGGTGCGCCGCGCCCAGAGCCAGGCGCGCGGCTGGACCGAGGCGGGGCTGGCCCGGGCGCTGAACGTCGTCGCCGAGCTCAACGCCGACGTGAAGGGCAACGCGGCTGACCCCGACTACGCCTTGGAACGTGCCGTCTGGCAGCTGGCCCGGTGCCGGCGGACGGGACGCTGAGCGGAGCGGAGAAGCGGCAGACAAAAGCACCGCCGCGAGACGTTCTCGACAGCGGTGCTCAGGACGGCGCCGCAGACGTTACTTAGCCAGGCTGTTGGCGCGCAGCGCCATGGCGGACTTCTTGTTGGCCGCCTGGTTCTGGTGGATGACCCCCGCGCTGACGGCCTTGTCCAGCGCGCGCGAGGCGTCGTGCAGAGCGATCTCGGCGGCAGCGCGGTCGCCGGCATCAGCAGCGACGCGGAACTTGCGCACGGACGTCTTGAGGGCGGACTTCACGCTCTTGTTCCGCATCCGCGCCTTCTCGTTCGTGCGGATCCGCTTGATCTGGGACTTGATATTCGCCACAAGTAGCCTCTAGCTCGTTCTCACCGGGATTGCTGGACACGTCACGCTGTGCAGGCAGATCGACCCGAAGGTTTGGCACCGCCGCAGCGCAGCAAAGACAACCGCGCAATGCTACCAGCGGCTCGGCGCGCCGCCCAATCATCGGCGTCCCGGCCATGAAGCCGCCAGTAAGCCACCACGGGACTGCCTCTGGACGCGCCCAGTCCCTACGATTCGGCCATGGACGGGACGGTCGCCGGGTCGTCAGGGTCTGCGGCATGGAACGAGATGTACCGTCCGGACGGCACGCCGCGCTCGGGCTACACGTCTTTGCACCAGTCATTAGCCCGGCTGACCGGCGAGGAGCTGCGGACCCGCGTCGAGACGCTCGCCCGCACCTACGTCGACCAAGGCGTCACGTTCGACCTGGGCGGGGAGGAGCGGCCGTTCCCGCTCGACGTAGTGCCGCGCATTATCACCGCGGCCGAGTGGGGCGTGGTCGAGCGGGGCGTGGCCCAACGGGTCAAGGCGTTGGAAGCGTTCCTCGCCGACGCCTACGGCGCGCGTGCGTCGGTCGCGGCCGGCGTCATCCCGCTGCGGCTGCTGCTCAGTTCGGCGCACTTCCACCGGGCCGCCGCCGGAATCGAGCCAGCCAACGGGGTGCGGGTGCACGTGGCCGGCATCGACCTGGTGCGCGACAGCGAGGGCGAGTTCCGGGTCCTGGAGGACAACGTCCGCGTCCCGTCCGGCGTCAGCTACGTGCTGGAGAACCGCAACTCAGTCAGCCAGGTGCTCCCCGAGGCCTTCTCCGCCGAGCCGATCCGGCCGGTGGGCGAGTACCCGTTCCGGCTGCTCAACGCGTTACGGGCCGCGGCGCCGGAGGGCCGGTCCGACCCGACGGTCGTAGTCCTGACGCCCGGCATCTTCAACTCCGCTTACTTCGAGCACGCGCTGCTGGCGCGGACCATGGGCGTCGAGCTGGTCGAGGGCAGCGACCTGCTGTGCCACGACGGCTCGCTGTTTATGCGCACCACCCGCGGTGAGCGCCGGGTCGACGTCGTCTACCGGCGCATCGACGACGAGTTCCTCGACCCCGTGACGTTCCGCGCCGACTCGGTGCTCGGCTGCCCGGGCTTGCTGACCGCCGCGCGAGCCGGACGCGTCACGCTCGCGAACGCGGTCGGCAACGGCGTAGCCGACGACAAGCTCGTCTACACCTATGTCCCGGACCTGATCCGCTACTTCCTCGGCGAGGAACCGATCCTGCCCAACGTCGACACCTGGCGGCTGGAGGAACCGGACGTGCGCGAGCAGGTGCTGGACCGCCTCGACGAGCTGGTCGTCAAGCCGGTGGACGGCAGCGGCGGAAAGGGCATCGTGATCGGTCCGGACGCCAGCCATGCCGAGCTCGACGAGCTGCGCAGCCGACTGGTCGCCGACCCGCGTGGCTGGATCGCCCAGCCGGTGGTCGCCCTCTCGACCGTGCCGACGGTGATCGACGACCACTTGGCCCCGCGGCACGTCGATCTTCGACCGTTCGCGGTCAATAGCGGCGAAGAGGTGTGGGTCCTGCCGGGCGGCCTGACTCGGGTGGCGCTGCCGGAGGGTCAGCTGGTGGTCAACTCCAGCCAGGGCGGCGGCTCGAAGGACACCTGGGTGCTCGGTGATCGTGACGCGCCGCCGACGATGCCAATGCGCGCGCCGCGTACCGCCCATGCCCAGCCCATGGCCGAGCCCGACGTCAACCCCGACGACTCCCGAGGCCATCAGCAACAGCAACAGCAGCAAATCAACCCGGGACGGTCGGAATGCTGAGCCGGATCGCCGAATCGCTGTTCTGGATCGGGCGCTACCTGGAGCGTGCGGACGGCACGGCACGAATCTTGGACGTCCAGCTGCGCTTGCTCCTCGAAGACCCATGGCTGGACGAGGATGCCTCCTGCCGGGCGCTGCTGTCGGTGATGGGCCACCCGGTAGACGCGGCTCGCGTCGACCCGGTGGACGGACGGGAGATGCTCGAACTGCTGGCTCAGTCCGACGCGCCCAGTTCCATCGTCTCGTCGCTGGCCGCGGCCCGGGAGAACGCCCGGCGGGCGCGCGAGGTCGTCTCCACGGAGATGTGGGAGTCGCTGAACACCACCCGCAACGAGGTGGTCGCCGGACGGTGGCGTTCGCGCAGCCCGTACCGCCTCTTCGCCTGGGTCCGGGACCGGGTCGCCGTCGTCACCGGCATCGTCGACGCCACGATGAGCCGCGACCAGGCGTGGCACTTCCTCGTCCTGGGCCGATACCTCGAGCGTGCCGACATGACGGCCCGACTCATCGCCGCACAGGACGCTCGCGGCGGGTCCGGTGCGGGCTGGCCGCTCGTGTTGCGCTCATGCGGCGCGTTCGAGGCGTTCCTGCGCACCTACGGGGCGGCGGCCAGCGAGGATCGCGCGGCCGAGTTCCTGCTGCTAGACCGGCTGTTCCCGCGTTCGGTGGTGCACGCTCTGCTCGAGGCCGACGCCTGCCTGGCCCAGCTCTCGACGGACGAGGCGTACTCCGCGGCCCGCCTGGTGGGCCGGGACGACGCCCGTCGGCTGCTCGGCCGGGCGCGGACGGAGCTGGAGTACCGCCCGCTGGCCGAGGTCTACGCCGACCTGGGCACCCACATGGACCGGGTGCAGCGGGTGTGTTCGGCGGCCAGCGACGCCGTGGCCCAACGGTTCTTCCCGGGCGGCAAGGCGACGGCGTGGGTGCGGGAGCATTCGTGACCGGCTTCCAGCCTCCGCGCCGGCTGCGGGTGGAGCACCGCACCCGCTTCGGCTACGACCGGACGGTGGCCGCCTCCTATAACGAGTGCCGCATCCAGCCGCGCACCGAGCCTCGCCAGCAGATCCTGGAATCGCACGTCGCGATCGAGCCGTGCACCTGGCGCTACGACTACGTGGACTACTGGACCACGAGCGTCATCGCCTTCGAGGTGCGCATCCCGCACGACACGTTGACCGTCACCGGCACCACCGTCGCCGACATTGCTGAGGCGGCCGATCCGCCGCAGGTCGACTGGGCCCGGCTCCGGTCGGCGCAGACGACCGACGCCTTTGCCGAATCTCTCGTCGCCACGGCGCGCACCGAACCCGTTCCCGAAGTGGTGGAGCTGGCTACCGAGGCGGCGGCTGGCAAACCACCCCACGAAGCGGCACGAGCCGTCAGCGACGCCATCACCGCGGTCATGGAGTACGCGCCCGGTAGCACCGGCGTCCAGACGTTCGCGGCCGAAGCCTGGGCGGCCCGCCGCGGTGTCTGCCAGGACTTCGCGCATCTCGCGGTTGGCGCCATGCGCAGCGTCGGCATCCCTGCGCGGTATGTATCCGGCTACGTCCAGTCCCACTCGGGGGCGGCCATAGGCGAGACCGTCGCCGGCCAGAGCCACGCATGGATCGAATGGTGGACCGGTGGCTGGTACGGCTGGGACCCGACCAACGGCAAGCCGGTCGGCTCGGCGCACTTGGCCGTGGGACGCGGCCGCGACTACGGCGACGTGCCCCCGGTGCGCGGCATTGTCTCCAGTGCCGGGCAATCTCGTCTCGACGTGAGCGTGACCCTCACACGCTTGCGGTGATCCACGGTGCCCTGAGACGCGATCGCCTACGGCCACGGCCGCTCGCTGAACTTGCGTCCAGCGCGCGAACGCGCTCTGCTCGTGCGCCTCGTCGCTGGCCGCGATCCGGGCGGCGGCGGTCTCGCCGGCGGCGCCGATCGCGACGCCGAGGCCGAGCAGCGTGGCCACCGTGGGTGGGGTCGTCGGGAAGGTCACCGCGGCGGACGGCAGTCCGACGAGCGAAAGCCCGGCCCCCACGCTGAACATCGCGGAGAGGAGGGGCAGCGCCGCGGCGACGATCGACCCGAACATGAACAGCGGCAACAGCGCGCAGGAACCCCGACAGATCGGTCAGACGACCGACGACAAAGCGTCATAGATCATCGGCCCAAGATCGGCGCTGGTCTCGGTCAGGTCTGCGTGCCGCGCACCGTCACCAGCTCGTGCACCGTATACAGGTAGGTCCGCGTCTCGTCGGAATCGCCGACGACCTCCAAGACGGCGCTGTCGGGCTCGTCGTCGGTGCCGAACACCATCGCGGAGCCTTCGTCGTCCAGGTAGACGTTGTTGTCGACGGCAGACACATCGCTGAGCTCGACCATCACGTACCGGTCGCCGATCTGCTCCATCAGCGCCGCGGCCTCGGGTCTGCTGCTGGCCTCGTGCGTGTGGACGGCCAGCACCCGCTGCCAGTCGTCTGGTCCGCCGGGCGAGGTGTTCACGATGTCGCCGACCTTCAGGTCGGCGGCAGCAATGCGGTATTCCACAACGGCGCGCGGGTCAGTCATGGCGTTCATCGTGCCGGACTGCGCGCGAGATGCCGCAGCCGCCCCGCGTGCGAAACTGGACGGGCCCGATCTTCGCCGCTGGAAAGCTGCCCGTGACTGTCTCGTCGCCGTCCGCGTCTCGCATCGACCCGGCGCACATCCGCAACTTCTGCATCATCGCTCACATCGACCACGGCAAGTCGACACTGGCCGACCGGATGCTCCAGCTGACCGGAGTCGTCGACCCCCGGCAGATGCGCGCGCAGTACCTCGACCGCATGGACATCGAGCGCGAGCGTGGCATCACCATCAAGGCGCAGAACGTGCGGCTGCCGTGGCGGTCCCGCCGCGACGGCGTCGACTACACGTTGCACCTGATCGACACGCCCGGGCACGTCGACTTCACCTACGAAGTCTCCCGCTCGCTGGCCGCGTGCGAAGGCGCGGTCCTGCTCGTGGACGCGGCCCAGGGCATCGAGGCCCAGACCTTGGCCAACCTGTACCTGGCGCTCGAGAACGACCTGCACATCATCCCGGTGCTGAACAAGATCGATCTGCCCGCCGCGCAGCCAGACGTCTACGCCGCCGAACTGGCCCACATCATCGGCTGTGCGCCAGATGACGTGCTGCGGGTGAGCGCGAAGACCGGCGAAGGCGTGGCCGAGCTGCTGGACCTGGTGTGCGCCGAGGTGCCTGCTCCGGTCGGCGACGCCGAAGCGCCGGCCCGCGCGATGATCTTCGACTCGGTCTACGACATCTACCGCGGCGTGATCACCTACATCCGCGTGGTGGACGGCCGCATCCGCCCGCGTGAGCGCATCAAGATGATGTCGACGGGGGCCACCCACGAACTGCTCGAGCTCGGCGTCATCTCGCCGGAGCCCAGGCCGACGGGCGGTCTCGGAGTCGGCGAAGTGGGTTACCTCATCACCGGGGTGAAGGACGTCCGCCAGTCCCGCGTCGGCGACACGATCACCGACGCGGCCAAGCCGGCGCGCGAGCCGCTGGGCAGCTATCGCGACCCTCGGCCGATGGTCTACTCGGGGCTGTACCCGATCGACGGCTCTGACTACCCGCTGCTGCGGGACGCCTTGGACCGGCTGCGGCTCAACGACGCCGCGCTCTTCTACGAGCCGGAGACCTCGACTGCGCTCGGGTTCGGCTTCCGGTGTGGGTTCCTCGGGCTGTTGCACATGGAGATCACCCGGGACCGGCTTGAACGCGAGTCCGACCTCGAGCTGATCTCCACAGCGCCGAACGTCGTCTACCGCGTCGTCCTCGAGGACGGGACCGAGCACATTGTCACCAACCCGTCGGACTGGCCGGCCGGGGCCAAGATCGCAGAAGTCTTCGAGCCCGTCGTCAAGGCCATGATCATCGCTCCGAGCGAGTACATCGGGGCGATCATGGACCTGTGCCAAGGTCGGCGCGGCACGCTCGGCGGGATGGACTATCTGTCCGAGACGCGGGTAGAGCTGCGCTACACCCTTCCGCTGGCCGAGATCATCTTTGACTTCTTCGACCAGCTGAAGTCGAAGACGCGCGGCTACGCGTCTCTGGACTACGAGATGGCCGGCGAGCAGCGCGCCGACCTCGTCAAGGTCGACATCCTGCTCCAGGGCGAGACGGTCGACGCGTTCTCCGCCATCGTGCACAAGGACAAGTCGTACGCGTACGGCGTGGCCATGACCGCCAAACTGCGCAAGCTCATCCCGCGCCAGCAGTTCGAGGTCCCGATCCAGGCGGCCATCGGCACCCGGATCATCGCCAGAGAGAACATCCGCGCCCTCCGCAAGGACGTCCTGGCCAAGTGCTACGGCGGTGACATCACCCGCAAGCGCAAGCTGCTGGAGAAGCAGAAGGAAGGCAAAAAGCGGATGAAGATGGTCGGCCGCGTGGAGGTGCCGCAAGAGGCGTTCATCGCCGCGCTGTCGACAGGCGACAGCGAGTCCGCACGCAGCTGACCGAGCGACGGGCGGTGGGCGTCAGCTGGCGACGAGGTGCCGGTCAGCGTGGTCGGGCGAGTCGGTCTCGGCGGCGCGGGCTTCCGGGCGTTCGAACTCGTCGGCGACGAGGTCGACGAGATCGGTCCGGCCCGGCAGCACCAGCCAGTCTGCCTGCCCGACGTAGCCGTCCGACCGATCGGATGGGCGTCTGCTCATGTGTCCGATGGTCCGCCAGACCTGTTTCGAGACGGTCTCACTTCGACCGACTCTTGGTAAACGCCCCGGCCGTCAACTCTTGGCGTTCTGAATGCGGTGCAACGCCGCGATCGGAAGGATGACGGTAATCGCTAGGGCGAGGTAACCGATAAGCGAGACGATCGGGAACAGGAGTCCGACGCCGATCAGGACGACGTAGCCGATCAGTCCGGGCTCTACCCGTCGGCTCAACAGCCGCAGCTCGACATCCGCGCGGTCAGGGTGGATGAGCCGCTGCCGGGCGGCGTAGCGCCAGAGGGCCGACAGCAGCAGTGTCGCGACCAGCAGATGAATCCCGTAGATCGTGATGGCCACCCGTTCCGCGTGCCGTTCGGTCACGTACTCCCCGACCACGCGGGTCGGGAACGGGATGAGGGAGATGACGAACAGCAGGATCAGGTTCAGGCGCACGAGTATCGGGTCAGCCTGCTCCAGGTACTCGGTGACAAGACTGTGGCCCAGCCACGAGGCGCCGATCGTCGCGAAGCTGGCGACGTAGGCCAGGAAGGACGGCCACTGGTCCAGATAGGCCCGAAGCAGGTGTTCGCCGGAGTTCGGCGGGATCGTCACGTCGAGGATCAGCAGCGTTATGGCGATGGCGTAGACGCCGTCGCTGAAGGCCTCCATCCGGGCGGTGCGCAGCTTCGACGAACGGCTCGGCTTGTCGGCCACATCGAAAGTCTGCCCAAGCGCGCCCGACGGGTGCGGAAGGCGCGCTCAGCCGTGTCTACGGCTCGATGACGATCTTGCCGACGACCTCACCGCGCTCCATCGCGGCCAGGCCGTCGCGCGCCGCGTCGAGTGGGAGGACCTGGTGCACGTTGGGACGTAGTCCGGTGCTGGTAAGGAAGCTCATCAGCGCCTCCAGCTCGGCGCGGGTACCCATCGTCGATCCGATGACAGACAGTTGGAGGAAGAAGACCCGGCGTAGGTCCGCGGGCGGCATGGCGCCGCTAGTGGCGCCGGCGACGACGATGCGTCCGCCCGGCTTGAGCGATCGCAGCGAGTGCGCCCAGGTGGCCTCGCCGACGGTCTCGAGCACGGCATCCACCCGTTCGGGCAGTCGCGCGCCCGGCTCGAACGTTTCGTGCGCGCCGAGGCCGCGAGCCGCCTGGCGCTTGGCCTCGGTGCGCCCGGTGGCCCAGACCCGCAGCCCCGCCATCCGCGCCATCGCCACCGCGGCGCTCCCTACCCCGCCAGCACCCCCTTGCACGAGGACGGTCTGACCCGGCGTCAGACCGGCCTTGACGAACAGCATGCGGTAGGCGGTGAGCCACGCGGTCGGGAGGCAGGCGGCGTGCAGGAATGACAGGCCGGCCGGCTTTGACACGAGATTGCGGGTGGGCACGGCCACCCGCTCGGCGAGGGTGCCCTGATACTTCTCACTGAGCAGGGTTCGACCCGGGTCGAGGGTGTCGTCGCCGGTCCAGTCGGGCGAGCTGACCACCCCGTGGACGACGACCTCGGCGCCGGTGTCTGGGTCCACGCCCGCCGCGTCACAGCCCAGGATCATCGGGAACTGCTCAGGCGTTATCCCGACGCCGCGCAACGTCCACAGATCGTGGTGGTTCAGGCTGGCCGCCTTCACCTCGACGACCGTCCATCCTTTGTCGGCTTCCGGATCGGGCCGCTCACCGACCCGCGCGGCGGATAACGGATCGTCGGGGTTCGGCGCCGCCGCGAAGAGCGCGCGCATCACTCCTGGGTGTACGTCGGGACGAGACGGGCCCGGGCCAGCGTGTGCATGAAGAGATTGAACCCGAGCGCGGCCGGTGAGCTATCCGCATTCACGTCGAGTTTCTCGACGTCGACGGCGTGTACGACGACGTTGTAGTGGTGCGTCCCGTGACCGGCTGGCGGTGCGGCACCCAGATAGCTGCGCATTCCCGCGTCGTTGCGCAGGGTGACCGCCTCCTGCGGCAGTCCTGCTTCGGTCCCGGCGCCGGCGTTGCTCGGCAGCTCGGTGACGTTGGCCGGGATGTTTGCGACGGCCCAGTGCCAGAAGCCGCTCGCGGTCGGTGCGTTCGGGTCGTACATGGTGACCGCGAAGCTCTTCGTCTCGGGCGGGAAGCCGCTCCACGAAAGCTGCGGCGAGACGTCCGCGCCGCCCGCGCCCATGACCCCGCTGACCTGCGGGTTCGGCATCGGCTCGTCGTCGGCTATGTCCGTGCTGGTCAACGTGAACTCCGCGACCTGGGGCAGGTACTGATACGGATCGGGTACGTCAGGCATGGGCGCTCCTTTGCGTCGACAGTCCATTCCGCCGCTGACATTGGCACGGTCGGGCGCGTCACGCCATAGTCTGGCCGCGTGCGCCGGACCAGGAGGCCGCTGCTGGTTCTGGTCGTGCTGCTCGTCCTCTTGGCCATCGGCTACGTGGCGCGCACGGTCCGCGCCGACGAGCACCACGGCATGTCCACGCACTCCCAGGCGGTGGGCACGGTGGCGCTGTCGACGCTGCCGATCGAAGCCCGCCACACGATCGCGTTGATCCGGGCCGGCGGACCGTTCCCGTACTCGCGCGACGGCGTGGTGTTCCGCAACGCCGAGGGTCTGCTGCCCAAGGAGCCGTCCGGGTACTACCACGAGTACACCGTCCCGACGCTGGGGGAGTCCGACCGGGGCGCCCGGCGGATCATCACCGGCGCCGACGGCGAGTTCTACTACACCGCCGACCACTACGAGAGCTTCCAACGCGTGGAGATGGGGACGTGAAGTCACCCCACGAAAACGCTCCGCAAGGTAGGCTGCGCGTTTTCGCAGTGACCCCGAAGGCAGACCCGTGAAGCAGCTGCGGCGGGCCGCGTCTCTCGCCGACGTCCGCCGGGAGCATCCCCAGGTGCGGGTGGTGGCTGGCGCCGGATCGAAACGCGCGACCATTGCGGCGTTCTACCGCGCCGTCGAGGCACCCTCTTGGGCCTCCCCCAACCTGGACGGTCTGGCCGACGTGCTGGGCGACCTGAGCTGGCTGCCCGCCCGCGGGGTTACGCTGGCCTGGATCGATCGGGACGCGGTGCCGAAGGAGCCGCGCCGGCAGATCATCCGGATCCTCGAGGATGTGGCCGCGGAGTCGGCCACCAGCGCGCACCCGATTGTCGTGTATCTCGTGGACTAGGGCGCCCAGTTCGGACGTCGCTTCTCGCGCCGCGCCGCGGTGCCCTCCTGCCCCTCCGGGCTGGCGAAGTGCCGGGCCGACAACGCCGCCAGGGTGTGATAACGCTCGGCGAGCGTGCCGGTGGGCGGATCGGCCAGCAGCCGTTTGATCGCGGCCAGCGCTCCTGGACCGCCTTCGGTGAGTGAGGTGGCCACGGTGCGAACCTCCTCGTCGAGGGTGTCGGGCGCGACGACGCGGTCGAGCAGGCCGATGCTTGCCGCCTGCTGGGCATCGAAGGTCTCGCCGGTCAGGAACAGACGGCGGGCCGCCTGCTCGCTGATCCGGCGCAGCACCGGCAGTGATATCGACGCCGGAATGAGCCCGAGGCGCACTTCGGTGAACGCGAAGTCGGCGTCGCTGGCGCCGACTGCGATGTCGCACGCGGCCAGCAAGCCGATTCCGCCGGCGCGCGCCTTCCCGCCCACGCGGGCGATGACCGGCTTCGGTGCCGTGACCATGTCGGTCAGCAGTACGGGAAAGGCCATCACCGGCTGGTCCTGGGCAGGCACGTCGACCACAGTGCGCAGGTCCATGCCCGAGCTGAAAACCGGGCCGGTGTGCGATACCACCACCACACGCACCGCGTCGTCGGCAACCGCCTCGGCCAGGCGCCGGCGCAGCTGGGCCAGGACGGACGTCGACAACGCGTTGCGGGTGGCCGGGATGTCGAGGGTGATCGTGGCGGTTGCGCCAGAGATGCCGTACCCGACTTCCTGCGGCGTGGTCTGCGACGTGGGCTCCGACATGGGCAAGACTGTCTCATGTGAGCCCGTCCGCGCTGCCCACCGGTGACCCGGCGCCGGCGGACGGGATGCTGCCCACGTCCGCCTTACTGGACGCTCCCGAAGTGCCGTTCGGCCTGTACGTCCATGTCCCGTTCTGCACGACCCGCTGCGGATACTGCGACTTCAACACCTACACGTCGGCGGAGCTCGGCGGCGGAGCCAGCCAGGCCGGCTACGCCGACGTCGTGCTCAGCGAGATCCGGCTGGCTCGGCACGTGCTCCGCGGCCGGGTCCCGGCGGCGTCCACCGTCTTCTTCGGCGGCGGCACCCCGACGGTCCTGCCGGCTGAGCATCTGGGCGTCATCCTCCGTGAACTGGAGGAGGCGTTCGGTTTCACTGCGGACGTCGAGATCACCACCGAGGCGAACCCCGAGACTGTGACGCCGGGTTATCTCGACAGCCTGCGCCGGCACGGTTTCACCCGGATCTCGATCGGCATGCAGTCCGCGGTGCCAAAGGTGCTGGAGGTGCTGGACCGCCGGCACCGCCCGGGACGCCCAGAAGAAGCGGTTGCGGAGGCGCGGGTGGCCGGCTTCGAGCATGTCAATCTCGACCTGATCTACGGCGCGCCATACGAGACGGACGCCGACTGGGAGGAGTCGGTGTGGACGGCCATCGACACCGGAGTGGACCACATCAGCGCGTACGCCCTCGTGGTCGAGGACGGCACGGCGTTCGCCCGCCAGGTCGCCTCCGGCGTGCTGCCGCCACCCGACGACGACGTGCTCGCCGACCGTTACGTCCTCGCTGACGAACTGCTCACCCGGGACGGTTACGACTGGTACGAGGTGTCGAACTGGGCGCGCAGCGACAAGGACCGGTGCCGGCACAACGAGCTCTACTGGCAAGGCGCGAACTGGTGGGGATTCGGCCCCGGTGCGCACAGCCATATCAGCGGCGTGCGGTGGTGGAACGTCAAGCATCCGGGTCGGTACGCCGTCATGCTCTCCTCGGGACGCAGCCCCGCGGTTGGCCGCGAGCTGCTTGACCAGCCAGCCCGCGAGCTCGAGTCGATCATGCTCGGCATCCGGCTGCGCGAGGGCTTCCCGGTGGAACTCCTCTCGTCCTGGGCCGTGGACAAGGCGGCCGCGCAGGTCCGTTGGGGGCTGCTGGACCAACGGGCCTGGTCCGCCGGTCGGGTGGCGCTGACTCAGCGCGGCCGGCTCATGGCTGACGCGGTCGTTCGCGACCTCGTCCCTTGACCGGCCCGATCGCCTCGGCCGAGGGGGGTTAGGCCGGTCGAGGGGGTATTGGCCGGCTGCGTCGGGGCATATCGCGCGCATAAGCTCCCCCTCGGCAGGGCGCGGGGCAGGCGCGGGCGCGCTACCGGCTGGGGCGGAGCTCGTCCAGGTCCAGGACTCGCACGTGGAGGGTGTGGCGCTGCTGAAGGGCCGCCCGCAGGGCGCGGTGCAGTCCGTCCTCGAGGTACACCTCCCCGTGCCACTGCACGGCGTGCGGGAACAAGTCGCCGTAGAAGGTGGATTCGTCGGAAAGGACCGCATCCAGCTTCAGCTCACGTTTGGTGGTGATCAGCTCATCGAGGCGGACCGACCGCGGCGCGACGTTGGCCCAGTCCCGCGAGGACAGGCCGTGATCGGGGTACGGGCGGCCTTCTCGTACGCCTTTGAAGATCATCGCCTGATCACCCCGCGCGGTCGCTGCGCTGCCAACGAGCCGTCCAAGCCTAATCTGCGCCGCGCCACTAAAGTCGACGGCGTCGAATGAGGAGGCCGATGAACGTCGATGAGCGCAAGCTCGCCGTCCTCCAGGCGATCGTCGAGGACTTCATCGCCACGCGTGAGCCGGTGGGCAGCCGCGCGCTAGTCGACCGGCACCACCTCGACGTCAGCCCGGCCACCATCCGCAACGATATGGCCGCGCTGGAGGAAGAGGGCCTGATCGAGCAGCCACACACCAGCGCCGGCCGCATCCCTACCGACGCGGGCTACCGGAAGTTCGTCGACCAGCTCGACTCGGTGAAGGCGCTGTCGCCCGCCGAGAAGCGGGCCATCGAGTCGTTCTTGACCGGCGCGATCGATCTGGACGACGTGCTGCACCGCGCGGTGCGGGCGCTGGCTCAGCTGACCCGGAACGTAGCTGTCGTCCAGTACCCGTCCTTGTCGCGCAGCACGGTGCGCCACCTGGAGCTGGTCAGCCTGTCCTCGTCACGGCTGATGCTTGTGGTGATAACGGACACCGGCCGCGTCGACCAGCGCGTCGTGGAGCTGCCCGCCACCGCATCCGACGAGGCCATCGCCGAGCTACGGACGACCCTGAACCAGCGGCTGCGGGACCGTCCGCTGGCCGAGGCACCACAGATCGTCGTCGACCTGCCCGGCATCGTGCCCGCCCACCTGCGCGGCCTGATGACCACCCTCACCGCGGTGCTGCTGGAGACGCTCATCGAACGCCACGGCGACCGGGTCCTGCTGGGTGGCACCGCCAACCTGACCGAGCACGCGCTCGACTTCCCGGAGATCCGGCCGGTTCTGGAGGCGCTCGAGGAGCAGGTGGTGCTGCTGCGGCTAATGGACCAGACGGTGGCCGCGGGCGACGTGGTGGTGCGGATCGGCTATGAGACTGGGCACGCCGGTCTCCAGACGACCTCGCTGGTGTCCACCGGCTACGGGCCGCACGGCTCGGTCGTTGGCGGGGTCGGCGTCCTCGGGCCCCGGCGGATGGACTACCCGCACACCATGTCGCGGGTCGTCGCGGTGGCCCGGTACGTCGGCGAGATGCTGAAGTAGCGCAAACGCGGTCAGGCGCACGCTTCTGATATCGGACAGCATGGAGCGTGTGGACGCGCCGGACCGGCTTCGGGTGATCCTCGACCTGGTCGAGCAGAGCCTGGACGAGCCCACCCTGGACGGCCAGCGACTGGCCGACCGGGCGTACCTGTCCCGGTTTCACTTCGACCGCCTGGTCGCCTCGGCCCTCGGGGAGCCGCCGGGAACGTTCCGCCGCCGACTCTTGCTCGAACGCGCCGCGCATCGGCTGGCGACGACGGCCGACCCGGTGATCGATGTCGCGCTGGACGCCGGATACGGCTCGCCTGAGGCGTTCGCCCGAGCCTTCCGGCGCGCCTACGGCTGGCCGCCCAGCGGGTTCCGGCGAACTCAATCCGAGACGTCGCTACCCACCGAAAGCGGCGTGCATTTCCATCCTCCCGGCGGCCTGCGGCTGCCGGCCCGGCAAAGGAGCAGCACCATGGACGTTCTGACCCGCATGGTTGAGCACCACCTCTGGCTGGTCGGCGAGATCATCGACCGGACCGCTCGCCTCGACGACGTGGTTCTGGATCGGCCAATTCAGCTGTCCGTGGAAGGCATCGACCGCGATCCGACGCTGCGCAGCCTGGCCGAACGGCTGGTCAGTCAGCTGGAAATGTGGGTGAGTGCGATCGGCGGCGGCACCCGGATGCCGACCGGGCCGTCCGCGACGGCCGCGGATCTCCAGGCCCGCCTCGACGCCGTTGCGCCCCGGTTCCGCGAGGCCGTGCTGACGCCCGTGCGCGAAGGCCGGGCCGACGAGACCTTCGTCGACGCCATCTGCGACCCGCCCGAGACGTTCTCGTTCGGCGGTGTGCTCGCGCACGTCCTGACCTTCGCGGCGGTCCGGCGCACGATGGCGATCGGGGCCCTAGAGTCCGCCGGCGTAGACGATCTCGGCTCCGGAGACCCGCAGCAGTTCGTCGGTTCGGTGGGCGCGGACGCGGCCACGATCCGCCGGCACCGCTGAGTCGCGCACATCCGTAGACTGGGTCGGACGACTGTGCCGGTCCGCGCCCGGCCCGAGACCGGTGAGGTTCTGCGTTGGCGGAGAAGGTTCGCGACTACTACGCCATGCTCGGCGTGCGCCGCAACGCGACCAACGAGGAGATCAAGCGCGCCTACCGGCGGCTGGCCCGCGAGCTGCACCCCGACGTCAACCCCAACGCGAGCGCCCAGGACCGCTTCAAGGAGATCACCGTCGCCTACGAGGTGCTCTCCGACCCGGAGAAGCGCCGCGTCGTCGACCTCGGTGGTGACCCCTATGCGACCGCCGCGAGCGCCGGCGGCAACCCGTTCGCGGGCTTCGGCAGCGTGAACGACATCTTCGACCTCTTCACCTTCGGCGACACACCCCGCGGTCCGCGCAGTCGGCAGCGCGCCGGGGTGGACGCCCTGGTGCGGATCGAGCTGACTATGCCCGAGACGTTCTCGGGCGTGCACCGCGACCTCACCGTCGACACCGCGATCCGCTGCGACACCTGCGGTGGGGACGGCTGTGCGCCCGGCACCTTCCCGCGCACCTGCGACATCTGCGGCGGCTCCGGTGAGGTCCGCTCGGTCCAGCCGATGCTGGTCGTCCAGATGATGACGAGGCGGCCGTGCCCGGCATGCGCGGGCACCGGTCAGGTCATTCCGACGCCCTGCCCGACGTGCGGCGGCGACGGCCGGGTCCGGGCGCGGCGCACCGTGGGTGTCGACATCCCGGCGGGCATCGAGGACGGCATGCGGTTGCGGCTCTCCGGTCGCGGCGAGGTCGGCCCCGGCGGCGGCCCCGCGGGCGACTTGTACGTCGAGATCCACGAGCTGCCCCACGAGGTGTTCACCCGCGACAGCGAGGATCTGCACGTCACCGTGTCCGTGCCCATGACGGCTGCGGCTCTCGGCTCGAGCGTCCCGCTGCCGAGGCTCGACGACGAGGACGCGACCGACACCGTCGAGATCAAGGCGGGCACCCAGACCGGCGACGTGGTGACGCTCCGCGGCCGGGGCATGCCTCGGGTGCACTCCAGCCACCACGGCGATCTGCACGTCCATCTGGCGGTGACCACCCCGACCCGTCTGGACTCCGAGCAGGAACGCTTGCTCCGCGACCTGGCCGCCATCCGTGACGAACGGGTCTCGATCAGCGCACCCCGCAGCGGTGGCTTCTTCGGCAAGGTGCGCGACGCCTTCAACAGCCGCTGACCGCGGCGCGCCCGACGTGGCTCCGCGGCTGGTCGTTCAGCCGGACAGTCCGGCGGCGGCGTCCAGGCGCTGGAGCAGGTCGTGGGCGGCCAGCTCGATCTTCTTGTGCCGCCACTCCGAGGCCCGGTAGACGCAGGCGATCAGGCCGCTCCGGTGCACCCGGCGGAAGTCGCCGTATACGAACGCGTATCGGGCCTTGGTCTCGTCTGTGGCTCCTTCGGTCAGCCCGAGATGCCAGGCGGCATAGTCCGCCCAGGTGTGCGAGGACAGGAAGCCGTTCTGTGCCTCGGCGTTGGGCTGAACCTCGCCCCAGTCGCTGTCCAGGACGTACTGGCGACCGTCGATCAGGGCCTCGGCGCGCTGCACCGCCGCCTCGTTCAGCAGGTACTTGGCCATGACTTGACCGTAGCCTGGCTCGAATGGAGGTCGTCTCGTTGGACGTGATCGTCGCCGAGATCCTCCAGGCAGCACCGGTCGGCGCCACCCGCATTGTCGGCGTCGACGGCCGGGCCGGCTCGGGCAAGAGCAGCCTGGCCCGGCGGCTGGTCGAGCGCACTGGCGCCACCCTCGTGCACACCGACGACTTCGCCGCGTGGGACGACCTCGCCGGCTGGTGGCCGCGGTTAGACGCCGAAGTCCTCCTGCCGCTCCTCGACGGACGGGACGCGCACTTTCAGGTCCGGGACTGGGAAGGGGACGAGTTCGGCCGGTCGTTGGGGCCGTGGAAGACCGCCCCCTGGATGCCGGTGGTCGTGGTCGAGGGAGTCACGGCGACCCGCCGCGAGGCCGCCGGGCGGCTCGCGTACCGGGCGTGGGTGGAGGCGGCGCTGGAGGTCCGGTTGCGCCGTGGCCTCGAGCGCGACGGGCAGAGCCAGCGCCAGCTCTGGCTCGAGTGGCAGCGTCAGGAGGACGAGTTCTTCGCGGTGGACCGACCCGAACAGCGCGCCGACCTCATCGTCCACACCGACACCGACCTGCCGCACGATCCGGCCAGGGAGGTCGTGCGGCAGGTCGTTCCTACTCGGGCCAGCGCACCTCGCTGACGTGCGCGCCGGTGACCGACGCGGTCAGCCGGACCGGCCCGTCCGGCTTGCGGTAGAGGTCGTAATGCCCCGCGGTCAGCGCCGGGAACACCGCGCTATACGCCACCCCGCCGCCGACCGGACGGGGGAGCACCGCGACGTGCGGCCGGTGCTCGGCGGTCCGGTCCTCGGCCGTGGGGCAGATCTCGATCTCCTCGCCCGCCATGCCCTCGGGCATGTGGACGACGAGCGCGCCGACGTCCTCCCCAATATCGACGAGCACCGCGCCCTGGCCGGCGTAGCTCAGGTCCTCGCCATGGTGGTGCACGGAGTGCGCATCCATGTCAGGTGTGCGGCGTGCCGGGCGTGGTCTGGTAACCACCCGCTGGCGTGCCCAAGTAGGGGAAGCTGCCCAGGTACGGCGCGTTCGTGTTGGACGTCCCGTCCTGCACGCCCGCCGCGGCGGCGTCGGGCTTGAACGACGGGTCGACCAGCGGAATGGTGAGGCCCGCGACGGCACGCAACTCCACCGTCACCACGTCGTCGAACACCCGCCGGCCGTTGGGGAAGCCAGCCGCGTCGCCAGCCACCAGGCCCAGCGGCTTGGGATTGGACGTCGTCGGCGGGACGGCAAGGTTCAGCCGGAGCATGTCGGCCTGGACGCTGCCGGTGAAGTTCTGGAAGCCGGGCACGACGCCGCTGGGAATTCCGGTGAGCAGGATGGCGGCGAGGTCGGCGCGGGGCTTCTTGTAGGCGGCAAGGTTCGAGAACACGCCGGGGTACAGGACCGGCAGCAGCCCGGCCAGCTCCGGGTGGAGCACGTAGTTGGCGAACGCGCTGTCGTCGTGCGGATCGGTATGGTTCCAGCGGTCCTTGGACGCCATCGGGACGATAACCTCGTTGAACAGCGGGTTGCCCAACCGCGAGACCTGGTGGAAGTCGCCGTGCGGGAACCACGATCGGGTAAGCGCGTCCCAAACCTTGGAGGCCTGCCGCTTGGCGCTGGCCCACACACCGATGACCGAGTCCGGGCTGGCGACGTTTGTCGGCTTGCTGTGCCCCTTCGTGAGATCCGTCTTCGGCACCTGGATCGCGATGGTGTGCACGTTCAGTCCCTGCGTCCCGTTCACGCCGACGGCGGCCGCGGACGGGATCAGATGCAGGTTCTGGAACGGCCGGAGCGTTCCCAGATCGAAGATGCTGCCGAGGTCGACGAAGAAGCCCTCCGCCCGTTGCCCGGCGAACACCTTGCGGCCATGGCCGAGGTCGTGGATGGCAGCGTTGGTGAAGGTGGCCGCGTAGTTAGGTGTGCTGCGCGGGCCGATGTTGACCGGCGGGGTGGTGAGGTTCGTGGCCAGGGTGACCGGATCGCCGCCGCCGCGCTCCCAGCGGGTGACCTTGTAGAACTGCGGGCGGTTCCAGTTCGCCGATGTGATCGATGCGATCGGCCCGGTGTTGTAGAGGAACGTGTTGGGGTTGCGGATGCTGGTGTTGAAGCGGAAGCGGTAGATAACGTCTGACTGGGCCTCGCCACGGTTGGAGATGTGGATCTCGTACTGCACGTCGTCGCCGAACTCGTAGAAGTTCGGCCCGCCGTCCGGCTTCTGCAGCGGGATGAAGTTGGCGATGATCGTGACTGTGTCCGGCTTGTCCGGGCTGACGAATGCGTAGACGTCGGTGTTGTCGGCGACCGGATCCTTCGAGATTTCCGGTGCTTCTCGGTGCGAAGACATGGACAGCCCTTCCTCAGAGCATGGGTAGGCAGGACCGGGCGCCGGGCGGCGGCACCGGTGAGAGAGGGGTGTCTTAGCTCAGCTGGTGATCAGCCGGCGGCGCGGGCGATCCGCGCGGCGAGCTCGCGGTCGCGCACGACGACTTCGCGCTCGCCGATCATCACGGCAACGTCGCCGCGTCGGGCGTCGCGCACGTAGGCGACCAGCGGCTCCTTGACGTGACTCGGCACTGAGGTGCTGCCCTCGGCCGCAGGTGCGACTGCGACAGCACCGACCGCGGCGGCGCCGGCGCCGGCGAGCACCAAGAAACCGCGACGGTTCGGTTCGTTCATCTCGTTCCCCCTCGTTCTCCCGGGAGCGACCTCGCTTCTTGAGCTCGCAACCATCCCTGCTACATATACGTGCGCCGGTGGCGTTACGGTCGGCACAGACTTGGTGAGGAGATGCCACGTGGCCGATGACTGCCTCTTCTGCCGGATCGTCACCGGAGAGATCCCTGCCGACGTCGTCTACTCCGACGAGTCGGCGGTCGCCATCGCCGACATCAACCCGCAGGCGCCGACCCACCTGCTGGTGATCCCCCGTGAGCATTTCGACGACATCGGCGAGATCGGCGTCGACGCCGGCACGGCGGCGGGCTGGATAGCCGCCATCGGCGCAGCCGCCCGTGGGCAGGGGCTGTCGGAGTACCGGGTCGTGTGCAACACCGGCCCGAGCGCCGGGCAGAGCGTCTTTCACGTGCACGCCCACCTGCTGGGCGGCCGGCCGTTCCACTGGCCGCCGGGTTAGGGCTTGCTCCTCGCTAACCACTCGGTCGGCGCGCGCTGAGCCGGTAGACTCGCGGGCGAAATCACCCGAAACAGGAAGGCGCGGTGTCAGCCAGTCTTGGCAGACGAGACCCCGAACGATTCCCCCAACTCGACCAGTGACGCCCAGTCCGGGACGCGCGTAGCCACCACGATCGTGGTTCCCGGCGAGCAGGCCATGGTCACCCTCCTCGGCTCGCGTGATGAGTTGCTGCGCGTCATCGAGCAGTCGGTGGCCAGCGACGTGCACGTCCGCGGGAACGAGATCACCATCACCGGGCGCCCGGAGGACAACGCCATCGCCGTGCGCCTCTTCGAGGAACTGCTCGAGCTGCTGCGCAGTGGTAGCACGCTGACCCCGGACGCGGTGACCCGCTCGCTGGGCATGCTCACCAGCGACACCACCGAGCGCCCCGCCGAGGTGCTCAGCCTCAACATCCTCTCCCGCCGTGGCAAGAACATCCGGCCGAAGACGTTGAACCAGAAGCACTATGTCGACGCCATCGACAAGCACACCATCGTCTTTTCCATCGGCCCGGCCGGCACCGGCAAGACGTATCTCGCCGTCGCCAAGGCCGTTCAGGCGCTCCAGGCTAAGCAGGTGACCCGCATCATCTTGACCCGGCCCGCCGTGGAGGCCGGTGAGCGGCTTGGCTTCCTGCCCGGCACGCTCTACGACAAGATCGACCCCTACCTGCGGCCGCTGCTGGACGCCCTGCACGACATGCTCGACCCGGACTCGATCCCCCGGCTGACCCAGTCCGGGACCATCGAGGTGGCCCCGTTGGCGTACATGCGCGGGCGCACGCTGAACGACGCATTCATCATCCTGGACGAGGCCCAGAACACCACGCCCGAGCAGATGAAGATGTTCCTGACCCGGCTGGGCTTCGGCTCCAAGGTCGTGGTCACCGGCGACATCACCCAGATCGACCTGCCCGGCGGCGCGCAGAGCGGACTCAAGATCGTCCGGGAGATCCTGGGCGACATCGAGGACGTGCACTTCGAGAACCTCACCAGCGCCGACGTGGTGCGCCACCGGCTGGTCAGCGACATCGTCGACGCCTACGCCCGGTGGGACGCCGAGAGCGCCTCGGACGCCGCCCGCCGCTCCGCGCGCGGCCCCCGTCGCTGATGATCACCTCACGAAAACGCTCCACGAACAACGCTCCGCGTTTCCGCGAGGGCCCCGATCCCCGTCGTGGGTCTAGCTGATGGGTATCGAGGTAAACAACGAGTCCGGCGTACCAGCCGACGAAACCGCGCTGGCCGGCCTGGCCAGGTTCGTGCTGGACCGCCTGGACGTGTCCGAGCTCGCGGAGCTCTCGATCCTGCTCGTCGACGCCGACGCCATGGCGGCGCTGCACGAGCAGTGGATGGACCTGCCCGGGCCGACGGACGTCATGGCGTTCCCGATGGACGTGCTGCCCGAGGCTGTGCCCGGGCCGGGGTCGCCCTCGGGACCGATCGCGCCGGCGGTGCCGAGCCTGCTCGGCGACGTTGTGCTCTGTCCGACCGTGGCTGCCGAGCAGGCGGCCACCGCGGGCCACTCAACCGAGTCCGAGCTGAGCCTGCTGCTCACCCACGGCGTGCTGCACCTGCTCGGCTACGACCACGGGAGCACCGAGGAAGAGCAGGACATGTTCGATCTCCAGGCGCGGCTGCTCCGCGACTGGAGCGCGAAAACCGGCCGGGCACCGATCCGCACCCCCGTCGCCGGGACGGAAGGCAAGGTCCGGTCAACATGAGCGCCACCCGACGAAACCGCTCCGCAAAAGAACGCTCCGCGCTTTCGCGGGCATGGCCAACGCGACAGTCACCGAGCGATTGCCCTGCCCGGCATAACCCCTCGGGAAACGCTGATAGCTCATGAGCACGACCAACGCCATCCTGCTGTTCATCGCCGTCGGGCTCATCCCGATAGGCGGGCTGCTGGCCGCCGTCGACTCGTCGCTGGCCTGGGTCTCGCGCGCCCGGGTAGAGGAGCTCGCTCGCGAACACCGGCACGGAGCGGCCGCACTGGCCAGCATCCTGCCTGACCGGGTGCGCTACACGAACCTGCTGCTCCTGTTGCGGGTGGCCGCCGAGTTGACCGGTGTGGTGCTGGCCACCATCGTCGCGCGCGCCACGTTCGGCAACGGGTGGCCGGTCATCGTGCTCGCCGTGATCGTCATGGTGATCACGTCTTACGTGCTCGTCGGTGTCCTGCCGCGCACGCTCGGACGTCAGCACGCTTACGGCGTGGCCATGGCCGGGGCACCCGCGGTACGGGTCCTCGGACGGCTGTTCGGCCCGCTCGCCTCGCTGCTGATCCACCTCGGGAACGCGGTCACGCCCGGACGTGGCTTCCGGGAGGGCCCGTTCTCGTCCGAAGTTGAGCTGCGCGAGCTGGTGGACCTGGCCGAGGCGCGCGGGCTGGTCGAACACGGCGAGCGGAACATGATCCAATCCGTGTTCGGGCTGGGTGACACGATCGCCCGCGAGGTGATGGTGCCGCGCACCGACGTGGTGTGGATCGAGCAGAACAAGAGCCTGCGGTCCGCGCTCTCACTGGCCCTGCGCAGCGGCTTCTCCCGCATCTCGGTGATCGGCGAGAACGTTGACGACGTCGTCGGGGTCGTCTATCTCAAGGACCTGGCTCGTCGCGCGCAGGACGCCGACGCCGGCCGCACCACCAAGGTTGAGGACGTCATGCGCCCCGCGGCGTTCGTGCCGGAGTCCAAGCCGGTTGACGAGCTGTTGCGCGAGATGCAGGCCCACCGCTCGCACCTCGCCATCGTCATCGACGAGTACGGCGGCACCGCCGGCTTGGTGACCATTGAGGACATCCTCGAAGAGATCGTCGGCGAGATCACCGACGAGTACGACGACGAACAGCCGCCCATCGAGCAGCTCGACGCCGACACCGCCCGGGTCACCGCCCGGCTGGCCCTGGAGGACCTGGGCGAGCTCTTTGGGCTCCAGCTGCCGGTCGGCGACGACATCGAGACCGTCGGCGGCTGGCTGGCCCAGGCGCTCGGCCGCGTCCCGATCCCGGGATCGACGGCCACGGTGAGCGGCCTGGAGCTGACCGCCGAGAGCGTGGGCGGACGGCGCAACCGTGTCGACTCGGTCCTGGTACACCGGCTGCCGCCCGAGGAGGCCGAGCCGACCGCCCCGCCGGCGGCCTCGGCCCCCACGGTGGACTCCGCGCGTGGCTGACCTCTCCGCCGAGGACACCAAACTCGTCACGCTCGCCCGGACGGCCCGCGCCCGCACCGGGGCCGCGCAGGGCGCCGCGGTACGCGACCAGGACGGTCGTACCTACGCGGCCGCCTCCGTGGCCCTGGCCGCGTTGCCGCTCTCCGCGGCACAGGTTGCGGTGGCGATGGCGGTCTCGTCCGGCGCTCGGACGCTGGAGGCGGCCGTCATCGTGGGGGAGCGTCCCGCCCCGGCCAGCCTGGCCGCACTGCACGAGCTTGGGCCGGGCATCACCGTTCACCTGGCCGACGCGGACGGGACCGTGACGGCCAGCTTCTGACCCGTCGTGTAACGCCGAACGTGCACAAGCGCGGCGCTCCGCCCGGCCGGCACGCGTATCTGGACGTCCGGGTCGACACCGGTCATGGTTTCCATTTCGTGACCGTCGACTGTGCCGGCAGCACCTGCCAGTACCGCAGTTCGCCGACGGGATGGCGTGCGGTGGTCTTCGAACAGAGCGACACGTCTTGGGTATACCGCAGCGTCATCCTGGTCCGGCCCGACGGCGCCGCCATCGCCGTCCAGGCGACGAACCAGATCAGCGTCGCCACCAAAACGCACTCAGACCAGTTCGGCGGCCAGCCGTCGCTGACGGTGCCGCAGATGATAGCGATCGTCACCAGCGACCGTTGGTAGGCCGACGCGTCCGCGGCCGTGGAACTGGTGGAAGCGGACAATAGTGCCGGTGTACGTACCCGCGCACTTCGCGATGCCGCCGGAGCAGGTCCGGGCCGCCCTGGATGGTGTCGTCGCCGCCGACCTGATCACCCCGTCCGAGAATGGCCTGGTGGCCACATTCCTGCCGTTGCTCTACGACGCGGACCGGCACGCCCTGCTCGGCCACGTCGCCCGCAACAACGACCATTGGCGAATCGCCGACGGCGCCGCCGAATCCCTGGTGATCCTGCGCGGCCCGGACCACTACATCTCGCCGTCCTGGTACCCGACGAAGCGCGAGCACGGCCGGGTCGTGCCGACTTGGAATTACACGACCCTGCATGTCCACGGCCGCCTTGTCGCCCACGACGACGTCAAGTGGCTGCGCGCCCTCGTCACCCGGCTCACCGAGCGGCAGGAGTCGGGGCGCCCCGACCGATGGCACGTCACCGACGCACCGGAGCGCTACATCGAGGGCCAGCTTCGTGCCATCGTCGGCCTCGAGCTGCAGATCAGCCGCGTCGAGGCCAAGGCCAAGCTCAGCCAGAACCGGCCGGCCGAGGACCGCACGGGCGTCGTCGCCGCCCTCGCCCGCGAGCCTGACCCCGCGGCGGAACTGCTGGCCGAGGAGATGCGGGCCCTGGACCGGGTCCCGGACGGCCCGGTCAGCCCCTGACGTCGGCCAGCGCGGCGTCTATGGCCTCGCGCGTGACGCCAAGCCCCTGCATCGCCGCCATCCGACTTACCGGGAAGTTCCCGATGACGGTGAGCAGTTCCGGGTTGAACACCGCGGCGTCGGCCGGCAGCCGTTTGCGCAGCGCCGGACCGCCCACCGGGTCGGCGAACCACTCCTGGAGCGAGGAGTCCGCGCTCAGCGGCGCCGCCACGCTGGGCGCGTCGATGGTGAGCGTTTCCGACACCCGGATGTCACGTGAGGACGCGCCGACTTCGACGACGAACTCGCCGCCCTCCAGCGCCCAGTCCCCGGTGAGCGGGGACCAGTAGGACAGGTCGCGGGCGGTGAGCTGCACGCGCACCCGCTCCGTGCGGCCCGGGCCCAGTTCGACCTTGCGGAACGCGCGCAGCTCGCGCGGCGGGCGGGCTACCAACGACTCCGGGTCACGCACATAGACCTGGGCCACGGTCTTGCCGGTGACCGAGCCGGTGTTGCTCACGTCGAAGGAGACGGTGATGCGCAGGTCGCCGCTGGTGACCGAGCCCGCCCGCGAGATGGCCAGGTTCGCGAAGTCGAACGTCGTATACGACAGCCCGTGGCCGAACGGGTAGCTGACCGCGCGCTCGGCGGCGTCGAAGCCGCGGTAGCCGACGAACACACCCTCGCCGTAGCGCACGTGGCCGGCCTCGCCGGGGAAATTGAGCGACGCCGGGTTGTCTCCGAGCCGGACCGGAATGGTTTCACTGAGGTGCCCGGACGGGTTCACCGCACCGAGCAGCAGATCGGCCACCGCGCTGCCGCCGGCCTGACCGGTGAGCCAGCACTCGAGGATGGCCGCGACGCTGTCCTCCCACTCCGACGCGACCACCGCCGAGCCGTTGGACAGCACCACCGCAACCCGTGGGTTCGCCGCGGTGACCCGGCGCAGTACCGCGATCTGATTGGCGGGCAGGTCGATGTGGGTGCGGTCGAAGCCCTCGGACTCGGCGCTGGCCGGCAAGCCCAGGAAGCACACCACGGCGTCGGCGCGCTGAGCGGCGTACATCGCCTCGTCGGCCAGCGCCGCGTCGTCGGTGTCCGGCGAGTCGACGCCGAAGCCCGCCGCGAAGATCACGTTGACGCCGTCCGGAACGGCCTTCTCCAGCGCGGGCAGCGCGGCGTCCACCTTGGTGGGGTTGACCTGGGAGCTGCCCGCGCCTTGGTAGCGCGGAGTGCGGGCGAACTCGCCGATAATCGCGATGGTGGATCCATCGGACGGCCGCAGCGGCAGGATGCCGTCGTTCTTGAGCAGGACAGCCGATTCGGCCGCGGCTCGGGCGGCGAGGCGGTGGTGGGCCGCCTTGTCAAAGGAGGCGAGGTGTTGCTGTGCCTGGCCCCGCTGCACCAGCTCCAGGAGGCGGGTGACGGTCTGGTCCAGTACCGCCTCGTCGAGTTCACCGGACTTGACGGCGGCCACGACCTGGGCGTTGCTGACGCCCAGGTTGGGCGGCATCTCGAGGTCAAGTCCCGCCGAAAGCGCGGGCACCCGGTCAGCCACCGCGCCCCAGTCGGACATGACCAGACCGGGGTAGCCCCACTCGTCGCGCAGTACCTCGGTGAGCAGCCAATAGTTCTCGGACGCGTAGGTCCCGTTGATCTTGTTGTAGGAGCACATCACCGTCCACGGATCGGCGGTCTTGACGATGTGCTCGAAAGCGGGCAGGTAGATCTCCCGAAGGGTGCGCTCGTCCACCTCGGCGCTCACGCGCACCCGGTCGGTCTCCTGGTTGTTGGCCGCGTAGTGCTTGACGCACGCACCCGTGCCGGTGCTCTGGATGCCCTCGACGAGCGCGGCGCCGAGCACGGCCGAGACGTGCGGATCCTCGGAGAAGTACTCGAAGTTGCGTCCGCACAACGGCGAGCGCTTGATGTTGATGCCCGGGCCCAGCAGGACCGCCACCTCTTCAGCAGCGGCCTCGGTGCCGAGCGCCACGCCCACTTCACGGACCAGGTCGACATCCCAGGACGAGCCCAGCGTGGCCGCGGTCGGGAAGCACGTGGCCGGTACGCTGCCCCCGATGCCGGCGTGGTCGGCCTCTTCGGGCTGCTTGCGCAGCCCGTGCGGGCCGTCGGAGACCATGATCGCCGGGATGCCCAGGCGCTCGACTCCGGCGGTATGCCAGAAGTCGGAGCCTAGGGTGAGGGCGGCCTTCTCCTCCAGGGTGAGTTGGGCGACGAGCTCGGCGATGGCAACGGGGGCGTCAGACATAGCCGAACGCTACCGTCCGCCTCGGTTGCCGGGTCGATGGCAGGATCGAGCGCGTGGCTGACGGCACCTTCCGCTCGGGGTTCTGCTGCTTCGTCGGCCGCCCAAACGCCGGCAAGTCCACGCTGATGAACGTCCTCGTGGGCGAGAAAGTGGCCATCACCAGCAGCAAGCCACAGACCACCAGGCACGCGATCCGGGGCATCCTGCACCGTCCGGACGCGCAGCTGGTGGTCGTCGACACGCCCGGACTGCACCGTCCGCGCACGCTGCTCGGCGAGCGTCTGAATGACGTCGTGCAGAGCACGCTCTCCGGCGTCGACGTGATCGGCTTCTGCGTGGCCGCCGACCAGCCGGTCGGCCCGGGCGACCGCTACATCGCCGAGCAGCTCACCAGCGTCCGGGCGGCGGTCGTGGCCGTGTTGACGAAGACCGATCTGGCCAAGCCGCCGGTGATCGTGCGGCAGCTCGCGGAGCTGGCCGCGCTCGGCTCGTTCGCCGAGGTGGTGCCCGTGTCCGCGGTGGACGGCTCGCAGATCGACCTGCTCGCCGACCTTCTGGTGGCCCAGCTCCCAGAGGCGCCGCCGCTGTACCCGGAGGACATCCGCACCGACGAGCCCACCGAATCCATGATCGCCGAGCTGATCCGCGAGGCCGCTCTCGAGGGCGTGCGAGACGAACTGCCGCACTCGATCGCGATCACCGTGGACGAGATGCAGGAGGAGGGCGGGCTCACCCGCATCTTCGCGACCCTCCACGTCGAGCGGGACAGCCAGAAGGGGATCGTGCTCGGCCACCGCGGCGCCCGGCTGCGGGCGGTCGGGACGACGGCGCGGGCCGGCATAGAGGCCTTGCTGGAGACGAAGGTCTACCTGGACCTGCACGTCAGCGTCCTGGGCGAGTGGCAGCGGGACCCAAAGAAGCTCGACCGGCTCGGGTTCTGATGATCGAGCGGTATCGCGCGGTCTTCCGCGCGCCCGGATCGCTGCAGTTCTGCCTGGCCGGGGTCGTCATGCGGCTACCCATCGCCATGTACCCGCTCGGGCTGGTGCTGCTGGTGGCCCTCCGCACCGGGCGGTACGCGGGCGGCGGCGTCCTCACCGGCGTCTACATCCTCGGTGCCGCCGTCGGCCTGCCGATCCTCGCCCGCCTGGCCGACCGCCGCGGACAGCGGTACGCCCTCGGGTGGCCCACCGTGGTCCATATCATGGCCTGCGGCGTGCTCGTGGTGATGATCGAAGCCGGCGCCGGAACGTACGCGCTGGCCCCGGCGGCCTTCGCGATGGGCTTCTTCTTCCTGTCGGTGGACTCGCTGATCCGCGCGCGCTGGTCCTACGTCCTGGCCGGACGGCCCGAATTGGGGACCGCGTACTCCCTCGAATCCACGCTGGACGAGGTGGTGTTCGTGCTCGGGCCGATCATCGCCAGCATCATCGCGGTGCAGACCGACCCGGTCTGGGTGATCGTGTTGGGCGCTGTTCTGGTGGGCGTTGGTGCCGTGTGGCTGCGCGCCCAGACGTCGACCGAGCCGCCGGTGCGCGCGCTCGACGGTCGGCGTCGCTCGGCGCTCGGCTACCCGGGCATGGTGCTGCTCACCCTGGCCATGATCGGCATGGGCGGCATCTTCGGCGGCGTCGAGGTGGCGATGGCCGCGTTCGTGGGACAGCACGACGCCCGCGCCAAGACCGGGCTGGTGCTGGCCATGTTCGCATTCGGCAGCGCGGTGGCCGGCCTTCTGTACGGCGCCCGGCACTGGCGGGCGCCGATGCTGTCGCGCTACTGGGGCCAGTCGGTCCTCTTCGCCGCACTGATCCCGCTGTTGCTGGCGGCCGACACGGTCGCGCAGCTCGCTGCGATCGCGTTCGTCGCCGGGCTGGGTATCGCGCCGAGCCTGATCACCGGATTCGGGCTCGTGCAGACCCTGGTGCCCGTCGCCGCCCTGACCGAAGGACTGGCCTGGCTGGTCACGGGGCTCAATCTCGGCTACGGCACCCTCGCCGCGCTCGTCGGTGGAGTGGCGGACCGGCACGGCGCGCACCAGGC
This sequence comes from Jatrophihabitantaceae bacterium, assembly GCA_036258135.1. Classification (GTDB taxonomy): domain Bacteria; phylum Actinomycetota; class Actinomycetes; order Mycobacteriales; family Jatrophihabitantaceae; genus DATAEG01. The sequence goes on from DATAEG010000136.1 coordinate 29,681, forward strand.
GTTCTGGCTGCCGATTTGTGCGGGGCTGTTCGTGGCCGCGGCCGCCACCGCCCTGGCGTTGCGCTTACGCCGCCCTGTCGCCGTCCCGTGACACGATTAAGACGTGCCGCTCTACCGTGACGAGGCGGTCGTCCTGCGGGTGCACAAGCTCGGCGAGGCTGACCGGATCGTCTCGTTGCTCACCCGACGGCACGGCCGCGTGCGAGCGGTCGGTCGGGGGGTGCGGCGCACTACGTCGAAGTTCGGCGCCCGGCTCGAGCCGGGCATGCACGTCGACGTCCAACTCCTAACGCGAAATCCGCAAGGGGCGGACGCGCCCGTGCAACGACGGCTCGACACCGTGACGCAGACGGAGACGATCGCCGCCTATGGTGCCCAATTGGCCGCCGACTACGCTCGCTGGACTGCCGTCTCGGCGATCTGCGAGACGGCGGAGCGGCTGACCCCGGAGGAAGGGGAGCCGGCGCTCCGGCTGTACTTGCTGCTCGTGGGCGCGTTGCGGACCCTCGCCGAGCGTGAACGGGAGCCGGGGCTGGTGCTCGACGCGTTCTTCCTGCGGGCCATGTCCACGGCTGGGTGGGAGCCGGCGCTGCGCGACTGCGCCGTCTGCGGGACGCCCGGCCCGCACGGGTTCTTCCACGCCGCCGCCGGGGGCGCGGTGTGCCCGGGCTGCCGTCCCGCGGGTGGGGTGCGCCCACCGGCCGGGACCATCGCGCTGATGAGCGCCCTGCTGGACGCGGACTGGGCGGCCACCGATGCCGCGAGCCCCGAGGCCCGCCGGGCTGCTAACGGGCTGGTGGCCGCGCACCTCCAGTGGCACCTGGAACGGGCGCTGCGCTCGCTCCCCTTGGTCGAGCGCTGACCTGCCGTAGCCTCAGCGGTTGTGGCACGTACCCGGCAGTCGGTCGGCCGCGAGCGGTACCGCCGCCCGGCCAACGGCTGGCCCGCACCGCCGCCGCACCCGTCCGGAGCGCACCCGCCGGTGCTGCCGGCTCGGCTCGTCCCGCGGCATGTCGCCATCGTCATGGACGGAAACGGCCGGTGGGCGGCCCAGCACGGCCTGCCCCGCACCGAGGGCCATCGAGCGGGTGAAGCGGCCCTCATGGACGTCCTATACGGGGCCATCCAGCTCGGCATCCCCACCATCTCCGCCTACGCCTTCTCCACCGAGAACTGGCGCCGCTCGCCAGAGGAGGTGCGCTTCCTCATGGGGTTCAACAAGGAGGTGATCCGCCGGCGCCGAAACGAGCTCGCCGAACTCGGGGTGCGCATCCGCTGGGCCGGTCGCCGCCCGAAACTGTGGCGCAGTGTCATCGACCAGCTTGTCGACGCCGAGGAGTACACCCGTGACAACGACCGGCTGACGCTTCAGTTCTGCGTGAACTACGGCGGCCGGGCCGAGCTGGGCGACGCCGCGCAGGCGCTGGTTGCCGATGCGCTCGCCGGCCGGATCAGGACGGAGAAGATCGGCGAGCGCACCCTGGGCCGATATCTCTACACCCCGGACCTGCCCGACGTGGACCTCTTCATCCGTTCGTCCGGCGAGCAGCGCACGTCGAACTTCCTGCTCTGGCAGTCGGCCTACGCCGAGTACGTCTTCCTCGACACGCTCTGGCCCGAGTTCGACCGCCGGCATCTGTGGCGCGCCTGCGAGATCTTCGTCGCTCGGGACCGTCGGTTCGGCCGCGCCCAGTGATCGCCGTCATCCTGCTCGACGCCGACGACGCGATCGCCGCCGACGCCGAGAAGGCCTTGCGGGCGTTGGCGGCGCGGCCGGGCTACCTGCGCGGAAGCGCGGGCCCGTCCGTCGACGACCCGGACAGATGGGTATTGGCCACGGAATGGCGGGGTATCGGCGACTACCGCCGCGCCTTGGGCTCGTTCGACGTCAAGATACATGCCACCGCGTTGCTGGCCCGGGCCTATGACGTGCCCAGCACCTTCGAACAGCTGGTCTCCGTCGACCCAGACGGCACCGTGCGGCACGCGTCCACCGACCGGGCCGAAGAAGGCAACTGACCGACGGCCCGGATACCCTGGTATCTCGCTCCGCGCCGAACCCAGGAGACCCCGCGTGCCCGCCGACCGTAACGACGCCGTCGTCAACCTCGCCAAGCGTCGAGGCTTCGTCTTCCCGGCGGCGGAGATCTACGGCGGCAGTCGCTCCGCCTGGGATTACGGCCCGCTCGGCGTCGAGCTGAAGGAGAACATCCGCCGCCAGTGGTGGCAGGCGATGGTGACCAGCCGCGACGACATCGTCGGCCTGGACTCGGCCGTCGTGCTGCCCCCGCCGGTGTGGGAGGCATCCGGTCATCTCGAGACGTTCAACGACCCGCTCACCGAGTGCAAGCACTGCCACCACCGCTTCCGGGCCGACCACCTCGAGGAGGAGTACGCCGCCCGCAAGGGCCGGCCGCCGGAGAACGGCCTTGCCGACGTCACCTGCCCGCACTGCGGCACCCGGGGCCAGTGGACCGACATCCGCCAGTTCAGCCAGATGCTCAAGACGTTCCTCGGCCCGGTGGAGGATGACTCCGGAGTGAACTACCTGCGTCCGGAGACCGCGCAGGGCATCTTCCTTAACTTCGCCAACGTCGTGCAGACCACTCGCAAGAAGCCGCCGTTCGGCATCGCGCAGACCGGCAAGTCGTTCCGCAACGAGATCACGCCCGGCAACTTCATCTTCCGTACCCGTGAATTCGAGCAGATGGAGATGGAGTTCTTCGTCGAGCCCGGGACCGACGCCGAGTGGCACGAGTACTGGATCCAGCAGCGTTGGGACTGGTACACGGGCCTGGGCATGCGCGCGGAGAACCTGCGCAACTTCGAGCACCCCAAGGACAAGCTGTCGCACTACTCGACGCGCACCGTCGACATCGAGTACCGCTTCGAGTTCGGGGTCAAAGAGTTCGACGAGCTCGAGGGAATCGCCAACCGCACCGACTTCGACCTGACCACCCACTCGAAGCACTCCGGCGTCGACCTGACGTACTACGACGCCACTCGCGGTGAGCGTTACACCCCGTACGTCATCGAGCCCGCGGCCGGGCTCACCCGGGCGACCCTCGCCTTCCTGCTCGACGCCTACGCCGAGGACGAGGCGCCCAACACCAAGGGCGGCGTCGACACCAGAGCCGTGCTCCGCCTCGATTCGCGGCTGGCGCCGGTCAAGGCGGCGGTGCTGCCGCTCTCCCGGCACGCCGACCTCTCGCCCAAGGCGCGGTATCTTGCCGCCGAGCTGCGCGGCAGCTGGAACGTCGAGTTCGATGACGCCCAGGCCATCGGCCGGCGCTACCGGCGCCAGGACGAGATCGGCACCCCGTTCTGTCTCACCGTGGACTTCGAGAGCCTGGACGACGACGCGGTGACGGTCCGGGAGCGCGATTCCATGCTCCAGACCCGCGTGGCCATCGGCCAGGTCCGCGCGTACCTGGCCGAGCGCCTGCCAGTCTGCTGATCTCAGGCCGGCGCGAGCACGATGGTCGCGGTAACCGCTTTCGTCGTCGGCTGGTTTGTCGAGGCGACCAGGCCGCCGTGCGTGCCGGCGGGCACCGTCGCCCCGGAGTCGGCGAGCACCGCAGAGAGGTAGCCGCTGCCGCTGCCGACCAAGACGTCCCGCGTCACCACGGCTGAGGGCACGGTCCACTGGGTCGTCGACGTGGACTTGTCGGCCCAGACAGTGACGACCCACGTGGGCGCCGACACCGTCACCGTCGGCGTGGTGTGCGAAGCGCTGTTGGTGGTGTCTGGCGCCATGACCACCGACGCGACCGGGCTGCCGGCGCGGGTGCCCCGATATGCGGCCAGCTGGAGCGCGATCTTGGCGTAGTCGCCGAGAGCTACGGAGACCGTCCGCCCCGCGTCGCCGGCGGCCGCGGTGCGCGCATAGACACGGGTCACCATCGACCCGGCTTCCTGGGTGCCCAGCAGTGTCCAGGTGCCGGCACCGGTTGGCGCGCCGATGGACACGGTCGTCGACGCGACGGTCTCCACCAGCAGCAGCCCGTCGCCTGCGGTCACCCCGGACGGCACCGTGACCGTGGCTGTCTTCACCGTTGCATTGGTGCTGCGGAGCCCGACGAAGGTCATCGGCTGCGCCGTGATGGTGGTGGTCGCTGAGGCGGTGCCGCCGTCGCTGCCGGTGACGGTGAGCGTCGCGGTGTAGATGCCGGGCGTCGCATAGGTGTGGGACACGACAGCGCCGGTCCCGCTGGTGCCGTCGCCGAACGCCCAGCTGTAGTCGGTGATGGTGCCGCCGGGATCTCTGGACCCGGTGCCGTCGAACGTGCACGACAGCTCAGCGCACGAGCCGGACGCGACCGCGACCGGCGGTCCGTCGGCCGGCGGTGTGATCGTCACCGGCCCGTAGGTGGTCTCGCCGGGGGTGCACAGATCGATGCCTTTGCCGTTGTCCGGGCCGCACACCGTCTGCAGCGTGACCCCGCCGCCGGCGACGTCTATGCGGGTGAAGCCGGGATGCCGGCTGAAGAAGACCGAGCCGGGCGCGAGCGGCGGTTGCTGCACCGCGACCGCGCCGCCGCCACCGGCCGTCACGTGGACGACGCCGTGCTGGGCCGTGAACACCTCGAGGGCGTGGGTGTGCCCGTTGAGGTGCAGTTTGAACTTCGGGTACGCGTCGCCCAGGGAGTTCAAAGCGGTCGTGTAGTCGGAGCTGATCTGTTCGCTGCGGCTGGAATAACCGGGCCGGTGGCTGGCGGTGACGATCGTCGTGATGTTCGGGTCGGCCTGCGCGGCCGCCATGATCGGCGCGACCGCGGCCCGCCATTCGCTGACCATGCCCGGCCAGACCTCCGGGCCGGTGATCCAGCGCACCGCGCCGGCGTCGAACCAGCCCCAGTCCTCGCCGCGACACGGATTGGTGCCGTTGACCAATGGGCAACCGGGCCCGTTGGCCTTCGTCGCAGTGTCGACGGACAGCGTCTTCGGGTTCGGCAACGCGAAGCGGCCCTTGTAGTTGCGGAAGTCGTCGGCGACCGCGCACGGCTTGGACTCGGCGGTCACCTTGCCGTACTCGTGGTTGCCCCACACCGGCATGTAGGCCGCGGTGCGGCTCCACACCATCGCGTCGTTGAAGTGGATGTCGACGGCGGGCTGGCAGTTCTCGTTGGCGTAGGTCAGGTCGCCGAGCATCATCACGAACGACGGGTTCTGCGCCGCGATGAGCTGGTGCAGTTGCGTCTCCCACGCGGCGGTGCCCGAGTCCAACAGATCGCCGACCGCGACGACGCTGTAGTCGCCGGTGGGCGCAGTGTGGAACGTCGCGTCCGGGCCGCCGCCGATCGAGTAGTGATATGTCGTGTTGGCGGCCAGGCCGGTGATCGCGGCCTCCCAGAACGGGCCCGCTGATGAGAACGGCGCCGCGGTGGGGTGGACGGCGGTGACCGTGGCGCCGTAGCTGGTCGTCAAACCGTAGTCGAGGGAGGTGGCAGTGCCACGCCAGTCGAAGGCCACCGACGTCGCGCCAGTGAACGTGTAGTGGATCTCATCGGACGTGCCGCCGGCGGCGCCGGCCGAGACCGCCGGCACCGCCAGAGCAGCTACCGCGGCGACGGCGGCCAGGACCGCCGCTGCACACCGCCCGCTATGCACCCGTGAACACCGCTCGTGCCTTCCAGTCGACGCCGTCGACCAGCGGGCCGCTGACCACGACCGGCGATCCCGACGGCGCACCATTCACCCACGCCACCCGCGACAGCGTCCCGGTGACGCGGTTGGTGAAGTACAGCTGCCCGCCACTGAAGAAGATGCCGCCGATGTTCGTGAACGTGCCCGGCACCGTGCCGTGTTGGCCGCTGATGATCCCGCTTTCCGGCGAGAACGACCGCGACTCGATGCTGGCCAACGTCGTCCTGGTCGTGTAGAGCTTGCCGTCCAGGTAGGCCATCCCGGCCAGGTTGGGGATGGCCGTGTAGTAGTCCGGCTTCACCCCGCGGTAGGTCTGTCCGGAGCCGGTCGACACGTTCGACCACACCGGGTCGTTGTACGGGTCGACGACCTGGTCCGTGCCGTAGGTCGTGCCGTCGAAGGTGCGCCGGTGCAAGATGCTGTCCGATGTTGCGTAGTAGAGCACGCCGTCCACGACGGTCGCCGCCCGTACGTTGTTCCACGCGATGCCGCCGCTCGGCGCGGTCTGCTGCGCGCCGGCGGTGGCGCCGTCGTAGAAGCGGCGGGTGAGCGCGTTGATGTCGGCGACGCCGGTGACGTTGCCGCCCTGGTACACGTTGGTCGGCAGCTGCGGCGAGACGCCCGGACCGACCGTGGTGCCGCCGCTCAGCGGGAAGAAGGCCAGCTTGGGCCGCCAGTACAGGAAGTTGCCGATGTAGTTGGTGTCCATGCCGACCCACAGGCCCGCCGCCGTGGCGGTGAGGACGTAGGCGCCGGCGCCGCGCGGATTGCGGCCCGGGTTCCACGAGAACGGCACGCCCGAGCGCGGATCGAGCGAGGCCAGGCCGGGCCGCGGCACCGAGCCAGGCGCCGGGCTGTCGTGCCCGCCGGCGTTGTTCAGCCAGCGCTGGTGGCCGCCCACGTAGACGGCGGTGCCGGTGACCTCGGCCGACCACAGCGTGTCGCCACCGGTATCGGCGATCCACACCGGCTGGATATCGCTGCCGCTGGCCGTCGTCGTCCACCGCGCCGCGGTGTCGCACAGGGTGCCCGGCCACGGGCCCCCGGTCGCCACGATCACGAAGTACGTGCCGTCGGGGGCGAAGTCGACGTCACGCACGTAGTAGTCGAACGAGCCCGCCGAGCAGCGCGGCTCGTAACGGTGGGTGGCCCAGTCGGCGCGAACGACCGCGGACGCGCCGGTAATGTCGATCATGACGGCCTGGTCGCGGGCGATGCCGTTTACCTTCTTGAAGTTGCCGATGGCGACGAGGTACTGCCCGTTGGGGCTGATATCCATGCGCCGCACGCCGACGACGCCCTGCGCGCCGGTGCCGTTGTAGTTGTGGTGCTCGGAGACCGTCAGATTCATGAACGGGTCGAGCGCGCCGGTTGTCGCGTTAAGGGTCGCCAGGCCGCCGTGCGCGACGCCGCCGACGACGGTGAAGTTGCCGGCCAGGAACAGCCGGTTGCCGTACTTCTCGATGTCGAGAACCGCGCCGTTGATGCCGGGCGCATGGAAGCTGGAGACGATGGCACCGGTCGTCACGTCGATGAGGGCGACCTTGGCCGTCACGCCGTTCACGGTGCCGAACGAGCCGGCGATGTAGGCGGTGGTGGCGGTCGGCCCGGGCAGTATCTGCTGGACGGTGCCGTTGACCGACGGGTTGAACCCGGTGTTGATCGCACCCGTCGTGGCGTTGAACGAGAAGATGTTGGTGCGGGCGTAGACGGGGCTACCACCGCTCGGGCTCACCTGGGTGAACTGGCCGCCGACGACCATCGTCGATCCCACCTGCTGGATGGCCCAGACCGCGCCGTCCTTCACTTGCGGCGTCCACGCCGCCGGTACTGCGCTCACCACCTGGTTCTGGGTGACGAAGTCCCCCCCGCTCGCGCCGGCCGGCGAAGACATGGCGGCAATCAGGGCCGCTGCCGTGAAGACTGCCGCTAGGGCGGCGACAGTGCGCCGCGTCGTGACTCGTTTCGTCATCGTGACTCGCACTGCCGGTTCCCCCTCGACCCGTTGAATGTGGGTTGCCGCGCCGGCCGCCTCACCGCGGCGCCGCGCTCAAAACGACCGTCCACATTGTCGCCTTCGCGCCAGCGGTATCGGTAGTCGCCGTGAGACCGCCGGCCGCGGAGCCGGCAGCCACGTTCGTGCCGTCATCGGCCAGCAGGGACGTAATCCGTCCGGAGCCGGTTCCGATCGATGTGCTGCGGACCGTCACTGATGCCGGCGCCGTCCAGGAGTTGGTCGTTGATGACTTGTCCGCCCAGAACGAGACGACCCGCGAGCCGCGGCCGACCACCGTGACTGTCGGAGTGACGTGTCCGGCCTTGGTCGTCTGGTCCGCGGCCGTGGCCGTCTGCGCCACGGCCGCCGTGGCGGTGCCTGCGTAGGCGGCGAACTGGACGTCGATCTTCATAGTGGCGCCCGCGTCGACTGTGACCGTCGCGCCTGGGTCGGACGCGTCCGCAGTGCGCTGCCAGAGGACGGTCGTCATCGAGCCAGCGTCCTGACGAGCCACCGCGGTCCATCCGGCGGGCGCCGCCGGCGCGTTCGCGAGCAGGGTGTTGAACGTCGCGAACAGCAGCATCCCGTCGCCGGGCTGCACCGCGGCCGGCACGGTGAGCCGCGCCGTCACGGCATTGACCTGGGTGTGTGCCGCGGCGCGGAAGTCAATGACTGCCGGTGCCGCATTGACCGAGACGTCACGCTGCGCGGTGTCGGTGGCGCCCTGGTTGTCGGTCACTGTGAGGCCGACCTGGTAGGTGCCGGTGCCGGCGAAGCTGTGCGTCACCACCCGGCCGTTGGCCGTCGCGCCGTCGCCGAAGTTCCACGACGCGTCGGTGATCGTCCCGTCGGAGTCCGACGACCCGCCGCTGTCGAACGTGCAGTCAAGGTCGTTACAGGACACGGTGAAGCTCGCCGTCGGTGCGACGTTGCTCGTGGAGACGGTGAGCGTGCGCTGCGCGGTCGCCGTGCCCAGCCGGTTGTCGGTCAGTGTCAGCGTCACCTGGTAGGTGTCGGCCGAGCCGAAGACGTGTGGGGTAGTCCGGCCGGTGCCTGTGGAGCCGTCGCCGAAGTTCCACGCGTAGGACGTGATCGTGCCGTCGGGGTCGGCCGATGCGGACGCATCGAACGAGCAGGCCAGTGTGGTGCACGAGACGGCGAACGTCGCGTTCGGCGTCTGGTTGACCGGCGGCAGCGGCCCCGGCCCGACGAACAGCGCCCGAGAGCGCCAGTCGATGCCGTCGACGAGTGGGCCGCCGATGATCGTGGCGGTGCCCGCCACCGGACCGTTCGGGCCGAAGTCGGCGCGAGTCAGCACGCCGGTGCCCCAGGCATAGTAGAGCTTGCCGCCGGCCAGGAACATGCCGCGTACACCGGTCGGCATGCCCGCGGTGGAGATCGTCGTCTTGGCGCCCATAATCCCGCTCTCCGGACTGAAGGGGCGCCAGTTGATCGCCGACGAGCCGTCGGTGGTGTACCAGAGTCGGCCGTTGTCGTAGAACATGCCGTCGACGCGGGTCATTTCCTTGCCGTACATGTCCGGCTGCACGCCGCGGTACGTGCTGGAGCCGGAGCCGGTCGACACGGTGCTCCACAGCGGGTCGTTGTATGGGTCGACCAGATTCGCCGACCCGACGGTGGTGCCGTCGAAGCTGCGGCGGTAGAACAGCCCGTCGCTGTAGCCGTAGTACAGCCACGGACCGGCGACGAATGCGCCCCGGACGTTGGGCCACGTCATGTCGCTGGCCGGGCCGGGCGAGGTGTAGTCGATCCGATCAGGCAGGCGGTAGTACTTCGTCAGCGTGTTGGCGCCGGAGGTGGTGGGACCGCCCTGGTACAGGTTGTTCGGGAACGACCACGGGTTGGCCACCACGGCGGGCGGCGCGCCGGCGATCGGGAAGAACGCGATCCGGTCGCGATGCCAGTTGAAGTTGCCGACCCACTCGGTGTCACTGCCGACCCACAGGCCGGCGGGCGTGGCGAGCAACGCGAATGCGCCCTGGCCGCGCGGGTGCCGTGCCGCGTTCCACGACAGCGGCACGCCAGAGACCGGGTCGAAGGCGCCGATGCCCGGCCGCGGCACCGCGCCCGCTTTGGCGGAATCGGTGCCGAGCGGGTTGTTCGCCCATCGCTCGTGCCCGCCGACGTACACGGCCGCGCCGGTCACCGCGACGGAGAAGAGGGTGTCGCCGCCGGTCGCGTTGACCCAAGTCGGCGGGACGTCCGAGCCGGTCGCCGAGGTCTCCCAGCGGCTCACCGTGTCGCACATCGTGCCCGGCCACGGACCGCCGGTAGTGGCGATCGCGAAGTAGGAGCCGTCCGGCGCGAAGTCGACGTCGCGTACCCAGCTGTCGAACGAGCCGCCGGAGCAGCGCGAGGAGAACTTCGTCGTCGCCCACGCCGTAGAAACCGCTGGGCGGGCGCCGGTCAGGTCGAGCATCGCAGCCTGATCGCGGGCCAGTCCATCGGCCTTCTTGAAGTTGCCGATGACGACCATTTTGGTCTGGTCGGGGGAGACGTCGAAGTTCTCGATGCCGACCGCACCGTCGGCGCCGGAACCGTTGTAGTTGTGGTGCTCGGTGAACGAGACCACGGCATAGTCGTCGAGATGTCCGGTGGCCGGATCGAACGAGGCCATGCCGTTGCGGGCCACGAAGTCGACCTCCGTGAAGGCGCCACCGGCGACCAGGTGCCCGTTGAGCAGTGTCAGGTCGGCGACCCAGCCGTTGATGTACGGCGGCGACCAGCCCGACACGATCTGCCCGGTGCCGAGGTCGAGCAGCACGAGGCTTTTCGTGGCGACACCGTTGACGTTGTTGAACACGCCGCCGGCGTAAACCGTGTTGGGTGTCGGCCCGGGCAGCAAGGTGTAGACGTCACCGTCGAGATTAGGCGCGAACGGCGTCAGCGTGCCGGTCGTGGCGTCGAAGGCCAGCAGATTGGTCCTCGGCACCGCAGTGCTGGTCAACGTCTGGCTGACGCTGGTGAACCGGCCGCCGAGCACCATCGTCGAGCCCACCTGGGTGATGGCGTTGACCCATCCGTCGCGGACCTGTGGCGTCCATTTGGCCGGTGTCTGGCTGACCGGACGGTCGTGTGGCGCCGACACCGCGCCGGCTCGAGTCGATGTGGCGCCGAGCTGAACCACCACGATTCCAGCAGCCAGCAACGCCGCGGCCGCAAGCGGCCGTAGCCAAGCATGTCTCACAGCTTCCCCGCCCCCCGCCGGAAACGCAGCCCCCCGCTGCGAGTCCGCACCGCCGTGAACCCCCCTCACGGCGGCGTGCTGGACAAAGACTGCCTGGTCACGGCTTCGGCGTCCACTCGACGTACCGGATTGTTGCCGGGTTCCGGCGTACGACCTGCGCAAAGCGCACCTATGGCATGGTTCGGCTGACCGCCGGCGCCGTCTCGGTCACCAGGCGGCGTGGTGTACGTTGCGGACGTCCAGCCACGGGCTCCACGTCCGGGAGGCGACGTTCGTGACCGATGGCTTGGCGATCCTGGCGGCATGGCTGATGTTTGGTGCCCTGCTCGCCGCGCTGGCGGCCGTGGTGCTCACCGGCGGCCCGAAGCCGTGAAACCGCGGTACGCGCTGATCGTCGTCTGGTTGGTGGCGGGCGCGGTGCTGTTGGCCGGCTGCGTCGGCCCGGCCCGCACCACCGGCCGCTACGTCGGCAAGGCGACACGCACCGCCAACGATGCGATCTCGGCGCTCCAGACCGCGGCCCTTGCGGTGCACACCAGCGAACGCGGCCGAATGCTCAGCCCCTATCTCAACGTGGTACTGACTCAGGCGGAGTCGGACTTCAACTCCGTGCAGCAGACGTTCGACTCCATACAGCCGCCGGACACCCGCGAGGCGGACGCCATCCGCGACCGCCTGGACAAGATCCTGACCGACGGCTCCGACGTGCTCGGCCAGCTGCGCATCCTGGCGCGGCGAGGTGATCAGGTGAAGATGGTCGCCCAGGCGCGCAGCATCCCCGAACTCGTGGACAAGCTCGACCGCTTCGTGACCGAGGTGAGCGGGTGAAGAACCTCTTCGCGATCACCTTGGGGATCCTGACCGCGATCGGCGGCTTCGTCGACATCGGCGACCTGGTGACCAACGGCCTGGTGGGTGCCCGGTTCGGACTGTCGCTGGTATGGGCGACTCTCGTGGGGCTGATCGGCATCTGCCTGTATGCGGAGATGTCCGGCCGGGTCGCGGCGGTGTCGGGACGCGCCACGTTCGACCTGGTCCGCGAGCGACTGGGCCCGCGGGCGGGTCTGGCCAACCTGGTCGCGTCCTTCCTGGTCACCGGGCTTACGTTCACTGCCGAGATCGGTGGGATCGCGTTGTCGCTGGAACTGGCCAGCAGCGTGAACTATCTGTTGTGGGTGCCGCTGGCAGCGTTGCTGCTGTGGTTCACGTTGTGGCGGGTGAAGTTCACCGCCCTGGAGAACGGGAGCGGGCTGCTCGGCCTGGCCCTGGTCGTCTTCGGCGTCGCGCTGTGGCAGCTGCACCCGGACTTCGGCTCCCTGGCCCACCAGGTCGTGCACCCGCACAAGCCCGCCGGCGAAGGCACGCTGACTTACTTTTACTATGCGATCGCCCTGTTCGGCGCCGCCATGACGCCGTATGAGGTGTTCTTCTTCTCCTCCGGAGGGGTCGAGGAGCACTGGTCGCGCAAGGACCTGTTCACCGCGCGACTGAATGTCTTCGTCGGCTTCCCGCTCGGCGCCGCGTTGTCGATCTGCATCGCGGCGGTGGCAGCGCTCGTCCTGAAGCCGGCGAGCATCAGTGTCGACAATCTCGGCCAAGTCGCGCTGCCCGTCGCAGTCGCGCTCGGCAAGCTGGGACTGGCGGTTGCCATACTGGGCTTCGTGGCGGCCACCTTCGGGGCCGCCCTGGAGACCGGCCTCTCCTGCGGTTACAGCGTGGCCCAGTACTTCGGATGGCAGTGGGGCAAGTTCGTCCGGCCGAGAGAAGCCGCCCGGTTCCATCTCGTCGTCCTGCTGTCACTGATCCTGGCCACCGGCGTTGTGCTCACCACCATCGATCCGGTGACTGTCACCGAGTACTCGGTGGTGTTCTCGGCCATCGCGTTGCCGCTGACCTACTTCCCGATCCTGGTCATCAGCAACGATCGTGACTACATGGGCGATCACGTGAACGGGCGCTTGACCAACGCGCTGTCGTCCGTGTTCCTCGTGATCATCGTGGTGGCGGCCGTCGCGGCCATCCCGCTCATGCTCCTCACCAAGGCGGGTCAATGAGCTCACCCCACGACGTTCTGCTCCCCCGCTGCGCTCCTCCGCACAACGTCGCGGGGGCCCCGAGCCGTGTTGCGGTATCGAAGGTAGCCCAGTGAGCGACCAGCCCGCCGGCCGGGTGCTCGATCTAAACCTGCACCTGCTCGATCGTCAGGTCGTCGACACCGAGGGACTTCTGGTCTGCAAGGTGGACGACCTCGAACTCGAGCCCGGTGAGAACGGCGCCCTCTACGTCACCGCCATTCTCGTTGGGCCGCGCGCGCTCGGCAGTCGGATCGGCGGCCGGCTCGGCCGCTGGATCATGTCCATTGCCAGCCGGCAGGCCACCACGCCACCGCCGCGCATCGACATGAGTCGGGTCCGCGCCATAGCTAGCGCGGTCACGCTCGATGCCCATCGCGCCGATCTCGGCGTGGCCCCGTTGGACGACTGGGTGGACAGGCACATCATCAGCCGGATTCCCGGGAGTCGCCATGAAAGCGAGTGACTTCATCGGCCGCGAGGTCCGCGATCATGAGGGTGCCAGTATCGGTGTGATCACCGATCTGCGCTGCGTCCAGGACGGGCCGCTTCGAGGCGGCGCCGCCCTGCTGCGCGTCGACGCCGCGCTCATCAGTACCCGGCACACCGGCGCCACGCTCGGCTACGACCGGCGCCCCCGCCAAGGCCCGTGGATGATCCGGGCCGCAGTCCGGTGGCTGCACCGGGAGCTGCGTGTCGTGCCGTGGTCCACCATCGCCGAGCACGACGGAGTTCTCCAGATCACCACGCACTAGATCCCTCGACGGCCCGGCCGCGCGATGAGTCGGACGATCCGCGGGTCTGCGGCGATAATGTCCGAGTGAGCGGCCCGAGCAAGCCGACCCCGTCACCATGGCGGGACCCGACCGCGCCTGGCAGTTTCGAGGCGGTCGAGACCCGGCCGGTGAGTGCGCCGTCCACGGTCGCATTCGAGCTGCCCGATATCGACCGGGCGCTCAACGTCGACCTGCCGCCGGAGGGGACCGAGGCCGAGCCGGTCGCGTCGAGTGGTACCACCCGGATCTCGGCCCGCCGGTCCACTCCGGCACCTCGCACCGCCTCGATTACCAGGGCCCGCCGTCGGATGGGCCAGACGCTGCGGCTCAATGCCGCAGCTACCGGGAGCGGCGGCGATCCCACGGGGCGCCGGATCAGCGTGGCGATCGAGACTATCGCGTTCGTTGTGCTGATGGTCACGGTCTTGATCGTCAACGCGGTGAACGCTCGATCCCGGTTGCCCGACCAGCTCAAGCTCGCGGTGAACTCCTACTACTACGGCGTCGAGGACGGCTACCCTCTCCGCGCATTGACCGCTTACATCTGTCCTGCTGAGCGGTCGGACTGGGTGCAGGCCCAGCGCAACCTCAGCGGAGACACTCGGCGCGGGATCACCGACCACGAGATCGGCCACGGCTTGCGCTCGAGAACCGGATGGACGATCCGGGTGCGCCTCGACCTCGTCGACGGCACGAAGGAGACTGCGAAACTCGACGTCGTCGAAGTCGACGACAGTTACCTGATTTGCGGTGGCACCAACTCCGAATGATTCGGTGGCTCGAATGACCGCGCTGAGAACTAGGGTTCGGCCGCTCCGCTTGTCGGAAGATGTGGTGGCCGATCCGCCGGTGGTCTTGGCCCCGATGGCCGGCATCACCAACGTCGCCTTCCGGCGACTGTGCCGTGAGCACGGCGGCGGCCTGTTCATCAGCGAGATGATCACCAGCCGCGCGCTGGTGGAGCGCAACCCGAAGACGATGCGGTTGATCAACTTCGCCGCGGACGAGCGGCCCCGCAGCCTCCAGCTCTATGGTGTCGACCCGGCCACCGTGGCCGGAGCGGTGCGGATGATCGCCGCGGAAGACCGCGCGGACCACGTCGACCTCAACTTCGGCTGCCCCGTCCCCAAGGTGACCCGGAAGGGGGGCGGCGCCGCGCTGCCGTGGCACACGGACCTGTTCGCCGAGATCGTGTCGGGCGCCGTCGAGGCCGCCGGCGGCGCGTTCCCGGTGAGCGTCAAGATGCGCATCGGTGTGGATGCGGGCCATCGCACCTACCGCGAGGCGTCTCTTCGGGCCCAGGACGCCGGTGTCGCCTACGTGGCCCTGCACGGCCGGACGGCCGCCGACTTCTACAGCGGCACCGCCGACTGGGCGGCCATCGCCGACCTCGTCGACCTGCTCGATATCTCGGTGCTCGGCAACGGCGACATCTGGGAGGCCGACGATGCTCTGCGCATGATCACCGAGACCGGGTGCGCGGGTGTCGTGGTGGGACGCGGTTGTCTCGGCCGGCCCTGGCTCTTCGGCGATCTCGTCGCGGCCTTCGAGGGCCGGCCGGAGCGGGCCCGGCCCGGTCTCGAGGAAGTAGCCGCGACCATGCGCAGGCACGCCGAGCTGCTCGCGGACTGGCTCGGGGAGAACCGTGGCCTGCCCGAGTTCCGCAAGCATGTCGCCTGGTACCTCAAGGGCTTCGCGGTCGGCAGCGACGTCCGGGCCCGGCTCGGGCAGGTTTCCACGCTCGTTGAGCTGGACGGCCTGCTGGCCCAGCTCGATCCTGCGCAGTCGTTCCCGGAGGACGTCATCGGCAAGCCCCGCGGCCGCACCAGCAGCCCACGACGAGTGGCGCTGCCGGCGGGCTGGCTCGAGTCGCGCGGCGGCCGGTCGGTCCCGGCCGACGCCGAGCTGGACGACTCCGGGGGCTGATCCGGCTCCGGGTTCAGGCCAGGTGTGTCGAGCGGTCAGCCCGTCTCTATTGAGTGTGCTCGAACGGGCTCGGCAGGGGGAAGTACCGCTCGAGGAAGGCGCGCAGCGTGGCCTGCTGGCTGTCCAGCTGCGCGGCTGGGCTGTCCACGTCGTTCAGGCAGAACACCTGGGGACGATCGCGCCGGATGGCGTCGAGCCGCCGCGGCGTGCACGCCTGCCCGATGTCCTGGTAGCGGAAGTCCATCTGGCCGGGGACGGCGCGTCCGGTGAGGTACGCGTAGTAGTGGTGCAGCGAGGACGCGATGGACAGATCGTCCGGGTGCCGGAATCGGCTGCGCGCGATGCGGTCGAAGTCATCCGCGCGTTGTTTCTGCAGGTCCTCGAGCACCGACCGCAACTGCGGGTGCGCGCCGTGCTCGAACTTCTGGGTCACCGCGACGCCGAAGTCCTCGGCCAGGAGGTCGCGTTGACGCTTGGCCGCGGCCATGGCCGGCAGGTCGTCGCTGGTGATCCGCCCCGGCCTGATCGGTTCGGTCGACAGAAAGAACTTGGCGATGCCGTTGCCGTGGAAGAAAAGCTCCGGCTCGACCAGCCGGCCGAAGAACACGTCGTCGTTCATGTAGATGTACTGCTCGGCCAGATCCGGGATGTGGTGCAGCTGGGACTCGATGGCGTGGGAGTTGAACGCTGGCAGCACAGACGGGTCGTCGAAAATGTCGCGGTGGTCAACGACGGAGATTTTCGGGTGCGCCGTGTTCAGCCATGAAGGCACCTGGCTGTCGGTGACGATATGGATGTGCCGAACCCATGACGCGTACATCGCCACCGAGCGCAGCGAATAGCGCAATTCGTCACGTGAGTGGAACCGGGACCAGTTGGTGGCGGTAGCGTGCAGCTGCGCGTGGTCGGCGGTGTGGGCGGCCCGGCGGGCCTGCCAGGCCGAGTCGGCGCCGTCCACCCATGTGTAGACGAGGTCGACCGGCTCGCGTACCTCGAAAGCGGACGGCAGCGCAGTGGCGGAGGGCACCGCTGTCGGCGCGGGGCAGAAACTCACGACGCAGCCGATGTCGTCTGCGGCCAGCTCCGCCCCGGTCGATGCGTAGATCCTGCGGGTGACCCGCAAGTTGCCGCCGCGAGGTGACTGGATCTGCCAGCCTGGGCCGCCCAGCTCGAGCAGGGCGGCCATCGTGCGGCGCCGGTCGGCGCGCGCCACGACTAGGCGATAGGTGTGGTTGCGCGGCGCCGGGGTGCGGGCGTACGCCACGCCGGCGACGGCCAGCGCGCCCATGCATGTTGCGGCGATCACCCGACGGGTCACGTGGGCGTCGAAAGAGTCGACGACGAGTGCTGCCGCGGGCGGGGGCGGCGGGCGGAGTCGGCCGCCCATCGGGTTCTCGCGGTGACGCATGCGCTGGACGGCGCGGATGGCGGGCTCCGGCAACAGTGCGGCCAGTCTTTGCGGCGCGCCCATCAAACCTCCGACGCAGTCACCGTTGACCCGTCCGCCGCCCGGCGAGCATGTTTGGGGTAGGACGGCGGTTATGTATCCTTCGGCGTCATCGTAAAGGCCCGGTGCGACCGGCGGACGTAAGGACGCGGATGTTCGCTTTGCCTGGTCGGGTCGTCTGGCGGGTCCGGCGCCACCTTTCAGTCGCGCACCCGGCCGGACCGGCGCTGGTACCGGCCACGCCAAAGCCCGTGAACGAGGCGGTCGTGGAGGTGTTCGAGCGCCGTCAGATCGTGGGCTGGGTGGAAGTGGACGCGGGCGCACCACCCGTCCAGGTCGGGCTCTACCTGAACGACACGCCGGTGAGCTGGGTGGCCGCTCTCGACCCGACGGGGCGGCGCAGCCGCCGCGAAGTCCGGCAGTTCCGTTTCCCGCTGTTCAACTTCTGGCGTTTCGCCAAGACCACCGACCGGGTGTCGGTGCGTATCGGCGGACGTCCGGTGCCGATCAAAGGGCGCGGCATGTACTACCACCCACGCACCGACGGCAGTGGTGACCTCGACGAGCTGCTGGCCTTGCTCGCGGGGGGCTACGTCTTTTCCGACACGGGCCGGATCCAGCTATCCAAGTCCTTCGACGACGCGTGGAAACAGACCGTCCTTGGTCTGTACGGCGAGCTTCGCCGCGAGCTGCATGAATTCCTCGGCGTGGAGCCTTTCCTTGCGTACGGCACGTTGCTCGGCGCGATCCGCGAGGACGGCTTCATCGGTCACGACCACGACTTCGACTGTGCGTACCTCTCCGCGAAGACCGACCCGGCCGAGGCCGCCCGCGAGCTCCAGGAGATCGGCTTCCGCCTGATCGGCCGGGGCTATCGGGTACGCGGCCAGTTCTCTGCGATCCACGTCTTCGACAAGGAGACCAACGCGACCCGCATCGACCTGTTCCACCTCTACTTCGAGGACGGCGTGCTTCAGTTTCCGTTCGGGCTGGCCGGCGTGGACGACGTGAAGCAGGCCGACTGGCAAGGCCTGCGCGAAATCGATTTCGTCGGCACGCCGGCGTTGGTCCCTGTGAACGCGGAAGCCGTCGTGGCGGCCACCTACGGGCCGTCCTGGCACATCCCTAACCCGGGGTTCAACTGGGCCCGGGACCGCACCCGACGCGCCGAAGGGGGACTGCTCACCGAGCCGATGGTGGAAGAGATCTACTGGTCGAACTTCTATGCGCACACCGAGTTCGACAGCGGATCTACGTTCTTCGACCTCGTCAACGCCCGGGACGGCCTCCCCGCGACGGTCGTCGATCTCGGTTGCGGCGACGGACGGGACTCGTTCGCGTTCGCCCGCTCCGGGCGGGCCGTGTTTGGCGTCGACCGGTCCGAGGTAGGGGTGGCGCACGCGACCCGGAAAGCGGTGGAGCTGAGCGTGCCCGCCCTGACGTTCGAGGTCTGCGACGTGGGCGACGCGGCTGTCCTGGCCGATGTTTTCGAACGAGCCCGCGCCGCGGCCGCGGGTGGAACGGTTCTGTACTACGCACGGTTCTTCCTGCACTCCATCCCCGAGGGTGTGCAGGAGACCTTGCTCGATGTGATCCGCGGCCAGGCCCGGCCGGGCGACTGTTTCGCCGCGGAGTTTCGCACCGACCGGGACGAGGCAGCCGCCAAGGTGCACAGCGGTCACTATCGGCGGTTCCAGAGCGGCGCGGAGTTCGGCCGGCGGCTGCGGGCGCAGTACGGCTTCAACGTGCTGGTCGAGCAGGAGGGCAACGGGTTGTCCCCCTACCAGGGTGAAGACCCGTATCTCTACCGCGTCATCGCACGGCTCGATCCGGTAGAGGCAGAGCTGTGACCAACGTGCGGACGAACCTGAAGAGGCGGGCACGCTCGCTGGCCCGACGCGTCGCGTATCTGCCGGTCATCGGTCGTGGGCGGGCGGTACGGCGCGCCCGCAAGGCAGCGGCATGCGTGGCGTCGGCACCGCCAGTCCCTGCGGGGTCGGTGCCGCGCAACGGGATCGTGGAGACCTTCGAACGTCGCCAGGTCGCGGGCTGGGTGGAGACGGAGCCGGGCGCCGTGCCGACCCGCGTGGCCATGTACATCGGCGAGACCGAGACCGTGGGCACCTGGGCCGTCAACCCGGTCGAGCGCCGCGGCGACGGCGAGGTCCGCGAGTTCCGCCTGGCTCTGGCCGACTTCTGGGAGTACGCGCGCAAGACCGATCGCGTGTCCGTGCGCGCTGCCGGGCACCCGCTCCCGATCGTCAACCGCGGCTTCTTCTACTACCCGCGCACGAACGGCGGCCGCAGCCTGGGCTCACTTCGGAACCGGCAGGGCGAAGGCTGGGTGTTCGGGCAGACCGGCAGGTTGCAGCTGTCCAAGTCGTGCGACTTCGTGTGGCAGGCAAAAGTCATGGGCCTCTATGAGCGGGTGCGCGCGGCAGTATGCGACGCCTTCGGCTATGACGTCTTCCTCATCTACGGGTCACTGCTTGGCGCGGTGCGCGAAGGCGGGTTCATCGGACACGACCTGGACTTCGACTGTGCTTACGTGTCGTCGTACCGCACCGGTCAAGGCGCGGCCGCGGAGCTGGCCGACATCGCCATCGCGCTGATCGACCGCGGCTTCGACGTCGAAAGCCGCACGATCACGCTGCACGTCCAGGACGGGCGGTCCGGCGGAGTGCGGCTGGATCTGTTTCATCTGTTCTTCGACGAGGCCGGCATGCTGCAGTTTCCGTTTGGTGTAGCGGGTCAGAGCGAGGTCCACCTGTCGCATTGGCAAGGCACGATGGAGATCCCGCTCGGCGGGAGCGTCGCGCTCATCCCGGCTAACGGCGCGGAGATGGTCGAGCACATCTACGGCCCGACCTGGCGCATGCCCAACCCGGGGTTCAACTGGCGCCGGGACCGAACGCGCAAGGCCGTCGATGCGCGCGTCCCGGTGGAGCTCGGTGCGGCGGTGTACTGGTCCAACTTCTACGCGCACACGTCGTTCGACAAGCCCTCGTCGTTCTTCGCCGCGGTCGCGGCGCTGCCGCGTATGCCGGCCATCGTCGTGGACCTGGGCTGCGGCGACGGGAGAGACTCCATCGCGTTCGCCCGGACCGGGCGCCGCGTGCTCGGTCTCGACCGTGCGCCGCGGGCGGTGCAGCGCGCGCGTGGCGCGGCGCGGGCCAAACGCGTGGGTCGTCGGACGGACTTCGCGGTGTGCGAGTTCGGCGACGCCGCGGCGGTGCGCTCAGCTCTGGAGGACGTCCGCCGGGCCGCCGAGGACCGCGTGTTGTTCTACGCGCGGTTCCTGCTGCATGGCATGACGGACGAGGTCGCGCGCACACTGCTGCAGACTGTCCGCGCTCTCGCGGTGCCCGGCGACGTCTTCGCCGCGGAGTTCCGCACCATCCGTGACGAAGGGCTGCCCAAGGTCTTCCCGCGCCCGTACCGGCGTTTCGTCGACGGCGCGGCTGTTGCCGCCGAGCTGACCGACGACGGCTGGGCGGTCGAGATCCACCAAGAAGGCAACGGATTCGCGCCGTTCGGCACCGAGGACCCGCAGCTGTGCCGGCTGATCGCCCGCTACGTCAGCTGACCGGACGGTAGGCGACGTCGTCGCTGACCGGTCGGGTCAGGTCTCGGATCGATTCGTAGGTGCGGCGGCTGCACTGCCCGTCCCGGAACGGGAACGCCACTTGCATCCGCTTGGCATATTCCGGTTCCGGCTCGCCGCCGCGCGCGGCGATATCGCGGATCTCAGCGAGGACGGACGCGTGGTCGGTCACCACCGGGCCGAACCCGTCGTCCTCGTAACTCCACGAGCCGCGCCGGAACACGTGGGTGCCGCTGAAGAACGCAGCTCGGTCGAACTGGTAATAGACGACCGGCCGCCGCAGATAGGCGGTCTCGAACGCGACCGACGAGTAGTCGGTCACCATCAGCGAACCGCGCGCGATCACCTCCTGGACATCGGTCTCGTCGAACAGGTGCACCTCTATATAGGCGGGCAGTTCGTGCCCGTCGAGGTAGCCCTGCATGTTCGGGTGCGGCATGAACGCGATCTGCCAGCTGGCCTGGTCGGCGATGTCCTTGAGTTCCGGCGAGGCGAGCAGGCGGTACCACGCCTGGGCATATGCGGTGCTCCAGAAGTCGGCACGCAGTTGGCGGTTGTTGCCGCCGCGCAGTTGATCGCCGAGCAGTTCCCGGCGCCACGTCGGCATCACCAGCAGGAACGGCCGCGGGTGCGACTCGAAGGTCCGGCCCAGGTCTAGGAGCCGGTCGTGGCGCGGGAATCCGGTCAGCCGCACCTCCTTCGTCGTGTAGACGTACGGGGTGCCGTCGCCGACGATGCCGACCTGCTCGTCATGGGTCGCGGTGACCATCCGGCTGATCGGTTTGGGGTTAATCCAGCGCGACAGGTCGTTGTGCGTGACCCCGTGCTGCAGGAACGTGAACCGCCAACGCGGCGGGCCGTAAATCGATGGGCGTAGCGGCGCGACGATGTAGTGGTCGATCTGCGACGAGATGACGTGCTCGCAGATAAGCAGCGCGATCTTGTGCCTGAAGGAGTCATGGCGGATCAGCCGGAAGCCGTCCGCGTCCAGCCGAGCCCAGTCCGAACTGTCGCGGGAAAGGACGAACCACGCGTTCACCTGCGGCTGCTCGGCCCGCAGGTACCGGTAGAGATGTTCAGCGTTGTCCTGGGCGTGGGAATCGCGGTCGATGAGCAGCCAGGCCTGGTTGTACCTCGGGCTGACGCGGGCCACGGCCCGTGCGCTGAGAGCGGTGACGACGGTCCGCAGCGCCTTGCCGCCGGTCATCAGCTGCAGCCCGCGCCAGCGGCGGCGCTGGGCCAGCAGCGCCCGTTTGACCCGGCCCAACCGGCGCCGGATCCGTGAGCGGCGCGTGGCCGCCTTCGCCACAGGCACGTCCCGGTTGGCCAGGGTGCGCCACATGCCAACCGGGCCGACGAGGTAGGGAGCGTTGTACGGCGGGCCCACGCGCAGCCGCATCGCGCGTCCGTCGAGCCGGACGCGAATGGTCCCGGACGCAGGCAGCCAGACGATGCGCTCCGACACCATCCGGCGACCGAAGAAGCGCACGTCGCGCACTTTCGCGTGCACCGGCTCGATGCGCAGTCCACGGCCACGGAACTCCTCGGCGGGGAGCGCTCCGGTGAAGTAGTAGCTGAGCCGGACCAGCCGTTGCGCCTGGTCGAGCTCGGTCAGCGACACCTCAGCCGGCCGTGTGTGCTCCCGCTTTGCGCCGAGGATCAGTGCCTCGCGCACGTCGCGCGGCTGCGTGGAGATCTCGAACGATGCCACCGTCTCGGCGTCGATGTAGGTCATCACCTCCCGGAGCAGCTGGTGGAAGCGGTCCGTGACCTCGGAAGGGAGACCCACCGTGGCCGAATGGTTGCGCAGATCCTCGCGGAAGTAGAAGAAGAGGTCGTACAAGATCACGTGCTGGGCCCACACCGGGACCCAGCCGCGGCGCGCAGCGATCTCGCGCAGCGTCTCCAGGTACCCGAAGCGCGGCACGTCGACGTACTTCTCCGCACGTGCCCAACTGGCCTGGACGAGAGATGAGCCGTCCAGTCGGCGCCGGTAAAGGTACTGCGCCTCGGGCACCAGGCCGAGCAGCGGATGGTCGAAGTGGGAAAGGTATCGCGTAGTGAGCGCGGCGTCCTCGAAGCTCGGCCGGATCCGACCGTCGAAGCGCAGGCCGAGGCCCTCGATGACCTCGCGGCGATAGAACGCGGATGCGGCCTGAAGGTGGATGTACTTGGGGTGCCGGTCCAGGTCGACGACCTGCCGGCCGCGGGTGAACTTGAACCGCAGCGGATGCCGATCGACGACCTCGTTCGTCCCGTCGATGAGGATCATCAGGCGCGCGGCCACCAACTGCACATCTGCACCTTGGCCGCGCACGAAGCCGGCGATCTCCTCGAAATAGTTCGGTGACAGCATGTCGTCGGGATCCGTGAACGTGACCCACTGCCCGCGGGCGAATTCCAGGCCCGTATTGCGCGCTGCGGCCAGTCCGCCGTTCGGCTGGGAGACAACGTTCGCGAATGGCGCGACGCGGTCCGCCCACTCGCGAACGACGTCGCCGGAAGCGTCGGTCGAGCCGTCGTCGACGAAGACGAAGTCGAGTTCGGCCAGTGGGTAGGTCTGGCGCTGGAGCGAGCTCAGGAAGTCGGGCAGGTAGCGCGCGACGTTGTAGGTCGGCACAACCACCGAGATCAACGGCGTGGGCACGGAAGGAAGGTCCTCGCGGTCGGATCGAGCAGCGCCGCCACCCAGGCGGGGACGGCGCAGGTTCCGCGGCAGTCTACCGACCCTGTGCCGTTCATCAGGGTGATCGACACAGCCGCTGCGGTGACCCGTAGGTCGGGCGCACGCCACGGCGGGGCTTCGACGGAATCAGCCGCCCCGTAGCGCGGGCCAGTCCCGCACCGCGTTGCGAGCCGCCTGCCGGACGAGGATGTCGCGAATCTCCGCGGTGTAGCCATCGGGGTAGTACGCGCACAGGGCCAGCAGGTCCGACCGTTCCGCGTCGGTCGTGTAGCCAGCCAGGTCCCGCTCCAGACGACGCCGCCGTTCCCGGGCCGCCCGGCGTTTGACCAGCCCGGCCCGGATCAGTAGCAGACGCGCCGCAGGTGTCATCCGGTTCCCTCGTTGCCTCAAATACGTCATACACCTCACATGACGCCCTGCCCAGGCTGAGGTCCGCACCACAGACCGATAACGCTTACCTCGCCTACCCTTGGCACGAGGTCGCTCACAAGGCGGAGATTGGTGGGGTTCAGATGGTCAAGTTCGTGTACGACTTCGCCGAGGGCAACAAGGACCTCAAGGATTTGCTCGGCGGCAAGGGCGCCAATCTCGCCGAGATGACCAATCTCGGGCTGCCGGTGCCGCCCGGCTTCACCATCACCACCGAGGCGTGCCAGGCCTACCTCAAGACCAGGCGGTTGCCGCCGGAGCTGCCGGGCGAGATCGAGGAGCACCTGGCCGCGCTCGAGGAGTCGATGGCCAAGAAGCTTGGCCAGTCCGATGATCCGCTGCTCGTCTCGGTCCGCTCCGGCGCGAAGTATTCGATGCCGGGGATGATGGAGACGGTCCTGAACATTGGGCTGAACGACGCCTCCGTGCGCGGGCTGGCCGCCCAGGCCGGCGACGAGCGGTTCGCCTTCGACTCCTACCGCCGGCTGATCCAGATGTTCGGGAAGACCGTCCTCGGCATCGAGGGCGAGCACTTCGAGCAAGCCCTGGACGACGCCAAGCACGCCAAAGGGACGACGAGCGACCTCGGTCTGGACGCGGCCGACCTGCGCGCCCTGGTCGAGACGTTCAAGGAGGTCGTGGTCAAGCACGCCGGCCGTGAGTTCCCCCAGGACCCGCGCGAACAGATGGACCTCGCCGTGCGTGCCGTCTTCGAGTCGTGGAACACCCCGCGCGCCGAGATCTACCGGCGCCAGGAGCGCATTCCGGCCGACCTGGGCACCGCCGTGAACATCTGCACGATGGTCTTCGGCAACCTCGGCATGGACTCCGGGACCGGGGTTGCCTTCACCCGCGACCCAGCGTCGGGTGCGCAGGGTGTCTACGGCGACTACCTCCAGAACGCGCAGGGCGAGGACGTCGTCGCCGGCATCCGCAACACCGTGCCGCTGGCCGACCTCGAGGCCATCGACAAGAACTCGTACGTCCGGTTGATGGAGATCATGCAGACGCTCGAGGAGCACTACCGCGACCTCTGCGACATCGAGTTCACCATCGAGCGCGGCAAGCTGTGGATGCTGCAGACCCGGGTGGGCAAGCGCACCGCCGCTGCCGCCTTCCGGATCGCCACCCAGCTCGTCGACCAGGGCCTGATCGACATGGACGAGGCCATCCAGCGGGTCACTGGCGCCCAGCTGGGTCACCTGATGTTCCCGCGCTTCGACGAGCAAGCCGACAAGAAGCTGATCACCACCGGGATGAACGCCTCGCCCGGGGCGGCGGTCGGCAAGGTCGTGTTCGACTCCTACACGGCGGTCAAATGGTCGCGGTCGGGTGAGAAGGTGATCCTGGTCCGGCGCGAGACCAACCCCGACGACCTGGCCGGCATGGTGGCCGCCCAGGGCATCCTGACCAGCCGCGGCGGCAAGACGTCCCACGCCGCTGTGGTGGCTCGCGGCATGGGCAAGACGTGTGTCTGCGGTGCGGAGAAGCTGAACGTCGACACCAAGGAACGCCATCTGACTGCGCCGGGCGGGCTGATCATCAAGGAAGGCGAGATGATCTCGATCGACGGCACGTCCGGGGAGGTCTTCCTCGGCGAGGTGCCCGTCGTCGACCCGCCGGTGGTGCGTTACTTCGAGGGCGATGAGGGCGTCGCCGATGACGAGCTCGTCCAAGCCGTCGAGCGCGTCATGCGGCACGCGGATGGACAGCGGCGGATGGCGGTGCGGGCCAACGCCGACAACGCCGAGGACGCGGCTCGGGCCCGCCGCTTCGGCGCCCAGGGCATCGGGCTGTGCCGCACCGAGCACATGTTCCTCGGCGAACGACGCCATTTCGTGGAACGGCTCATCCTGGCCGATACCGACGGGGAGCAGGCGGAACAACTGGCCGAACTGCTGCCGCTTCAGCGGGAGGACTTCGTCGATCTGCTCGAGGCGATGGACGGACTGCCGGTGACGATCCGGCTGCTCGACCCGCCGTTGCACGAGTTCCTGCCCGATATCACCGAACTCTCGGTGCGGGTGGCCGTGGCCGAGTCGCGGGGCGAGGCCCGCGAAGGCGACCTCCGGTTGCTTCAGGCCGTCCACAAGCTGCACGAGCAGAACCCGATGCTGGGCCTACGCGGGGTGCGGCTCGGGGTGGTTATTCCGGGGCTGTTCGCCATGCAGGCGCGGGCCATCCTGGAGGCCGCCGCCGAGCGGATCCGAGTGGGCGGAGTCCCGCGGGTGGAGATCATGGTGCCGTTGGTGGGCGCCGTTCAGGAGTTCGAGACTGTAAAGCAGGACATCATCCAGGTGGCCCGCGAGGTGCGCAGCGCCACTGGCGTCCACATCGAGTTCCTCATCGGCACGATGATCGAGCTTCCGCGCGCAGCGCTGACTGCCGATCAGATCGCCGACGCCGCCGAGTTCTTCTCCTTCGGCACCAACGACCTCACCCAGACCACGTGGGGGTTCTCCCGCGACGACGTCGAGGCGGCGTTCTTCACCGACTACCTGGAGAAGGGAATTTTCGGGGTCTCACCGTTCGAGTCGATCGACGTTGAGGGCGTCGGCGAGCTGGTGCGGATCGGCGCGGAGAAAGGCCGCTCGCACCGACCCGGCCTCAAGCTCGGCGTCTGCGGCGAGCACGGCGGTGACCCCGACTCCGTGCACTTCTTTGAGCGGGTCCGTCTCGACTACGTGTCCTGCTCACCGTTCCGGGTGCCGGTCGCGCGTCTCGAGGCGGGCCGGGCGCACTTGACCCACGGCCAGATCGGGGACTAGGGCACGTCCTAAGCTGGTGTGGTGGCGTTCTCGCGTCGGGCCCGGCAGGCGGCCAAGGACCTGACCTCCCGTACCTCGCGCCCGCCGAGCACGACCCGCACCATCCCGACCACGGCGCTGCTCCAGCAGATCCTGGACGAGTTCGGTCTGCTGCACGGTATCGACGACGACGGCGATCTCGTCGTGCGCTGGGAACGGTGCAGCATCTACTTCTTCCACTACGGCGACCGCGGCGAGGTGCTTCAGGCCCGGCTGTACGTCAACGAGCGCTATGACGTCGAGATGCGTCCGGCCATCGTCGCGCTGCTCGACGACTGGAACCGCACGAAGCTCTTCCCGAAGGCCTACACCGTCCTGCCCGACGACGGCCGCGTCGGCATCTGCGCCGAGCACGCCTACGACTTCGAGGTCGGCGTCGCCCGGGACCAGCTCAAAGAAGCCGTCCGGGTGTGGATCCAGACGCTGCTGAACTTCGCCGACTGGCTAGAGGAACAAATCTGATTACTCCCCACCAGAACGCTCCGCACAGAACGCTGCGCGTTCCGGCGGGCATGGCCAGCGCGGGGCGTGGTGGACGTCGGCCCTGCCCGAAGTCGGAGCGGTGAGCTACACGGCGGGGGACACCGCACGCCGGGTGGCCGAGTCGGACAAGCGCGCCCAGCTGCCCGGCAGCCCGGCGCGCAGCCCGTTCGAACG